>JAQBBQ010000083.1:0-28037 GCA_032125995.1 Betaproteobacteria bacterium
CGGTGTACTCCGCGGCCAAGGGCGGCGTGATCGCCTTCACCAAGTCGCTCGCACGCGAAGCGGCGCGCTTCGGCATCAACGTGAACTGCGTTTGTCCGGGGCCGACCGATACGCCGCTCTACAGCCGCGTACCGGAGAAGATCCGCGAAGCGTTCGTCCGGGCGATCCCGTTCCGTCGCGTTGCGCAACCGCAGGAGATCGCCGATGCGATCCTTTTCTTCGCGAGCAAACGCGCCGACTACGTGACCGGGCAGATCCTCAGCGTCAGTGGTGGTTTGACGCTCGCGGGCTAGGCGCGAAGACAACGATCAAACGACCCGCGCGCGAGACGCGGGTCAGACAACGCCGGACGCGCTAGCACTGCTCCCATGGCAGGCCGTCGTGGCGCCAGCCGGCGAGCGAATTGCGCCGATGATCGTCGTTCAGCTCACCCTCGAAGCCGTGCACAATGTTGTACACACGGGTGAAGCCCGCGCGCGCGAGCTCCTCGCCAGCCTCGTTGGAACGATTGCCGCTGCGGCAGATGAGAACGATCGGTCGCGTGGTGTGGTTCGTCCCGGCTAGTCGCTTGATCTGTCCGATGAAGTGCGGATTGACGAGCCAATCGGGTCCGTCGTTCCACGCGACGTGCAACGCACCGACCGGATGGCCAACGAACAAATATTCCATCTCGCTGCGGCAATCGACGAACAGTGCGTCCGGATTGCGCTTCAGAAACTCTACGGCGGCCTTGGGTTCGAGATGCTCCATGAGCGCGAAGTCCTTGAAAGACCACGCATTATACGTCGTCTCGGGTTGACAGCCTGCCCTCGTCTGGGCACACTGCGGGTCGTGCGCAATGCGCACTGTGGCGCCGATTTGAGGTTCAGATTGCGGGCGCCCAACCGCCGTCCCCCGGACGGCGGGGAAACAAATACCGCTAAAGAGACGTGCACACAAGCCTGTTTCCGGCGCGCGCTCAACGGGCTTTTTAATTTCCGGTGCCATGAACCAGCCTGCCCATACCGCGAAACTGGATGCATTGCTCGCCGAGCGCATTTTGCTGCTCGACGGCGCGATGGGCACCATGATCCAGCGCGAGCGCCTGGTGGAGGAAGATTACCGGGGCACACGGTTCCGCGACTGGCCGCAGGAGGTGCGGGGAAACAACGACCTGCTCGTACTCACGCAGCCGGAATTGATCCGGCGCGTGCATGCGGAGTACCTCCGCGCCGGCGTCGACATCATCGAGACCAGCACCTTCAACGCCACTGCGGTTTCGATGGCCGACTACGGCATGCAGGCGCTGGTCCCCGAGCTGAACCTCGAGGCCGCGCGCATTGCCAAGGCGGTCGCCCGCGAGTGGGAGGCCAAGGATCCTGCGCGGCCGCGATTCGTCGCGGGCGTACTCGGACCGACAAGCCGCACCGCGTCGATCTCGCCCGACGTAAACGATCCTGGCTATCGCGCAGTCAGCTTTGATGATCTCGTCGCCACCTATCTCGAGGCGGTCGGCCCGCTGATCGACGGCGGAGTCGATCTGATCATGGTCGAAACCGTGTTCGACACGCTGAATGCCAAGGCCGCACTGTTCGCGATCGAGGTCGCGTTCGAAGCGCACGGGCTGCGCCTGCCCGTGATGGTATCGGGCACGATCACCGATGCCAGCGGTCGCACCCTGTCGGGCCAGACGACCGAAGCCTTCTACAACGCCGTGCGTCACGCGCGCCCCATTGCGGTGGGCCTGAACTGCGCCCTCGGCGCGCGCGAGCTGCGCCCCTACGTCGAAGAACTCTCGAACATCGCCGCAACCAATGTGTCCTGCCACCCCAACGCGGGGCTGCCCAACGCGTTTGGCGAATACGACGAGACGCCGGAATCGATGGCGCAGGCGATGGGCGAATGGGCGCGCGCGGGATGGCTCAACATCGCGGGGGGTTGCTGCGGCACGACGCCTGAGCATCTTGCCGCAATCGCCGATGCGCTCGGCGGGGTTGCACCACGCGTCATACCAGCCCCGGCGCCTGCGCTCCGGCTTGCCGGCCTCGAGCCGCTCAACGTGGACGAAGAATCACTCTTCGTCAATGTTGGTGAGCGCACCAACGTCACCGGATCGAAGGCCTTTGCGCGGCTGATCCTCGCCGACGACATGGCCGGCGCGCTCACGGTCGCACGCCAGCAGGTCGAGAACGGCGCGCAAGTGATCGACGTCAACATGGACGAGGGCATGCTCGATTCCGAGCAGGCAATGGTGACCTTTCTCAATCTCGTCGCCGCCGAACCGGACATCGCGCGCGTGCCGCTGATGATCGATTCGTCGAAGTGGAGCGTGATCGAGGCGGGTCTCAAGTGCGTACAGGGCAGATGCATCGTCAACTCGATCAGCCTCAAGGAGGGTGAGGACGAATTCCTGCGCCACGCCCGTCTCGCGCGGCGCTACGGCGCGGCCGTCGTGGTGATGGCGTTCGACGAACAAGGCCAGGCCGACAGTCTCGAGCGCAAAACGGCGATCTGCGAGCGCTGCTATCGGTTGCTCGTCGACCATGCCGACTTCGCACCCGAGGACATCATCTTCGATCCGAACATCTTTGCCGTCGCCACGGGTCTCGAAGAGCACGCGAATTACGGCGTCGACTTCCTTGAGGCGACGCGCTGGATCCGCGCCAATCTGCCACACGCGCGCGTCTCCGGCGGGGTGTCGAATCTGTCGTTCTCGTTTCGCGGCAATGACGCGGTACGCGAGGCGATGCACACGGCGTTTCTCTATCACGCCGTTCGCGCCGGCCTGTCGATGGGCATCGTCAATGCCGGCCAGCTCGGCGTCTACGCAGAGCTCGATCCCGAACTGCGCACGCACGTCGAAGACGTGATCTTCAATCGACGCGAGGACGCGACCGAGCGGCTCGTCGAGCTCGCGAATTCGGTCAAGACCGGCGCCAAGCAAAACATACGCGACGACGCCTGGCGGCGCGGTTCGGTCGAGGAACGCCTGATCCACGCGCTGGTGAACGGACTTTCGGAGCATGTCGTCGCCGATACGGAGGAGGCGCGGCGCAAGGTTGGACGGGGCATCGAGGTCATCGAGGGCCCGCTGATGGATGGCATGAACGTCGTCGGCGATCTGTTCGGTGCGGGCAAAATGTTCTTGCCGCAGGTTGTGAAGTCCGCACGCGTGATGAAGCAGGCGGTGGCCCATCTGATTCCCTACATCGAGGCCGAAAAGGCCGCGTCGGGGATCGCGCCGACCGCAAAGGGCAAGATCATCATGGCCACCGTCAAGGGCGATGTGCACGACATCGGCAAGAACATCGTTTCGGTCGTCCTTCAGTGCAATAACTACGACGTCGTGAACCTCGGCGTCATGGTGCCTGTGCAAAAAATCCTCGAGACGGCGCGTCGCGAGAACGCCGACGTGATCGGACTGTCGGGCTTGATTACCCCGTCGCTCGAAGAAATGGCGCACGTTGCGCGCGAGATGGAACGTGAGGGCTTCGCACTTCCGCTGCTCATCGGTGGCGCGACGACATCGCGCGCGCATACCGCGGTGCGCATCGCGCCGAATTACTCGGGACCCGTGATCTACGTCCCGGATGCCTCGCGCGCCGTGCCCGTGGTGCAAAACCTGCTCTCGCCCGAGGCGCGCGAGGCGTACCTCGTGGAGGTACGCGCGGACTACGAGCGGGTGCGCGCGCAACACCGCGAGAAGAAAGGCCCGGGGCCGCTGCATCCGATCATCGAGGCACGCGCGCGCGGGCTGAAGACCGACTGGGGCGCAATCCACCCGACGCCGCCGCGCAAGCCCGGATTAACCGTGTTACGCGATTACCCGCTCGAACAGCTCGTGTCCGTGATCGACTGGACGCCGTTCTTCCAGGCCTGGGAGCTTTCCGGACGCTTTCCAAAGATCCTGGAGGATCCGCTGGTCGGTGACGCGGCGCGAAAACTTTACGCGGAAGCACAGGACATGCTCGAGCGCATCGTGCAGGAAAAATGGATCTCGGCGCACGGCGTGTGTGGCCTGTTTCCGGCGGCGCAGGTGAACGGCGACGACATTGAGATCTACACCGACGCGACGCGCCGCGCGGTGCGCATGACCGCGCACTACCTGCGCCAGCAGAACCACAAGCCGACGGGCCGCCCGAACCTGTGCCTGGCCGATTTCGTTGCGCCGGCGGCGAGCGGCGTGCCGGACTGGCTCGGCGCCTTTGCAGTGACCGCGGGCGGTGGCATAGACGCACGCGTCGCACAATTCGAGGCACAGCATGACGACTACTCCGCGATCATGCTCAAGGCGCTCGCCGACCGCTTGGCTGAAGCGTTCGCCGAGCACCTGCATGCCCGCGTGCGGCATGAGTTCTGGGGCTACGCGGCAGACGAGCAGCTCGACAACGAGTCGTTGATCGAGGAAACCTACCGTGGGATCCGACCCGCGCCGGGCTATCCCGCCTGCCCCGACCACACCGAGAAGGCGGCACTGTTCGCGCTCCTGAATGCGCCGGAGAACGCTGACATGCACCTCACAGAGTCGTTCGCGATGCTGCCCGCCGCGTCGGTCTCCGGCTTTTATTTTTCGCATCCGGAATCGACCTACTTTGCCGTCGGCAAAATCGGCAAGGATCAGGTCGCGGACTATGCGCGCCGCAAGGGCATGAGCCTGGCCGAGGCCGAGCGCTGGCTGGCGTCAAACCTCGCATACGAGCCCCAGTCCGAGACCGCGCGCGCGCTCCAGATATAGAATCACGTCATTTCATGGGAGTTCGATATGGGCAGGGGTGATAAGCGCACGCGTCGCGGTAAGATTTACCGCAGTAGCTACGGTAACAAACGACCACAGCGCCAGAAGAAGCAGAAAAAGCCGCGCTAGGCGGGCGCCTCGAGCGCCTCTGGCGTGAGGGCCGCGTCCTCCGGCAGGTGGATCGCCCGCGCTGGCACAACGTGCTGCTGCAAAGGCCACTCGCGCAGTACGCGGTCGAACGCTGCTTGGTGCGCCGGATCGACCAGCCGCACCAGCACCCGCGCCGGTCGGCGAACGCGCAACAGCCTGACCAGACCGACCTGCAGTTCGACGCGACCGACGCAGCAGGGACAGGCGAGTGGCTCGAGCACGGCCCAGTCAGCGCGCGCGGCGCGCAGACGCGCAATCAGTCCGGCGAGCTGCGCGCCCGGCGCACCGGTCACGACGTGCACCGGAACAGGAATCACCGGCGCCAGAAGGCGGGGGTGAGAAGAACGAATACCGTCATCAGCTCGAGCCGTCCGAGCAGCATTGCGACGGTGAAGATCCAGGTTTGAAAGTCGGTCAGCACCGAATAGGTGGTCGCCGGCCCGACGTCACCAAGCCCCGGGCCCAGGTTGTTCACGCTGGCCACGGCTGCCGAGAACGCGGTCATGAACTCCAGACCGGTCGCCGTCAGCAGCATGGTGATCATCGTCAGCGTCGTTCCGTATACCAGCATGTAGGCGAGGACGGCGAAAATGATGTTGTTCTCGACCACCTGCCCGCCGAGCTTGACGGGAATCAGGGCGCGGGGATGCACGATCCGCATCATCTCGCGCAGCGCCTGCTGGAACATCAGCAACGCACGCATCATCTTGATTCCCCCGCCCGCCGATCCTGAGCAGGTACTGAATGTGCACAGCATCAGCATCCAGAGCGGTACGAACACCGGCCAGACGGCATAGTCCGTCGTCGAGTACCCAGTGGTTGTCGCGACGGAAATGACGTTGAACAGGCTGTATCGCGCACTGGTTGAAAAATCATCGTGGATCCCGTGTAGGAAGAGATAGCCCGCAACGAGCGCGACACTTGCCAGGCATACGGTCAAAAATGCTCGAGCCTCCGGGTCGAGTCGATAAGGCCGCAGCGACACGCGTCGCATCGCGAGGAAATGGGTACCGAAGCTGACGCCCGCGGCGAGCATGAAGGCGACCGCGACCAGCTCGATGAGCGGCGAGTTCCAATACGCGAAGCTTGCGTCATGCGAGGAGAAGCCGCCGAGTGCGATGGTCGTGAAGGCATGCATCATTGCGTCGAGCGCGTCCATGCCCGCCCCGGCATAGGCGAGGCCGCAGAGCACGGTCAGCAGAACATAGACCAACCACAGTCCCTTCGCCGTCTGCGCGATGCGGGGCGTGAGCTGCTGCTGCTTCATCGGCCCCGGCGTTTCAGCCTTCAGCAGCTGGCGACCGCCGACCCCGAGCAGCGGCAGGATCGCGACCGCTAGCACGATGACGCCCATGCCGCCGATCCACTGCAGCATGCAGCGCCAGACATTGATCGAAGGGGGTAGCCGATCGAGTCCGGAGAGCACCGTCGCGCCCGTCGCGGTCAGCGCGGACATCGTTTCGAAATAGGCGTCCGTGAAGCTTAGGTCGGGCAGGTAGACCAGCAGCGGAACGGTTGCGAAGGCCGGCAGCACCGTCCACACCAGAACCACGAACAGGAACCCGTCGCGCAGCTGCAACTCAAGCCGTTTGCTCCGCGTGACGAGCCAGCCGACGACGCCGGAAAGCGCAGTGGCCAGGATCGCAAGGTGGTAGGCGCCCTCGGCACCGTCCTCCAGCGCCAACGACACGCCGAGCGGAAAGAGCATGGCGGCCGCGAATATGACGACCACCACCGACAGCAGGTTTAGAACGGTCGCAAAGCGGCCCATCGGTACGAACGCGCGGCCTTTACAGGAAGCGCACGCCCACCTGAAACAGTTTTTCCACGCGTGGCAGGGTCTTCTTATCGGCGACGAATACGATCACATGGTCCTCCGCTTCGACCACGGTGTCGTGGTGGGCCATCAGGACCTCGTCGCCGCGGACGACCGCACCGATGGTCGTTCCCGCAGGGAGGTCGATGTCCGCGACGCGGCGTCCGATCACCTTGCTCGATTCGCGGTCGCCATGCACCACCGCCTCGAGGGCCTCGGCCGCACCGCGGCGCAGGCTGTGCACGGCGACCACGTCGCCGCGGCGCACGTGTGCAAGCAGCTTGCCGATCGTCGCCTGCGCCGGCGAGATGGCGATGTCGATCTCGCCGCTTTGCAGCAGGTCGACGTAGGAGCGCCGGTTGATAAGCGACACCACACGCCGCGCGCCCAGCCGCTTGGCGAGCAGCGAGCTCATGATGTTGTTCTCGTCGCTGTTCGTCACGGCGACGAAAAGGTCCATGTCGCCGATGCCCTCCTGTACGAGCAGCTCCTCGTCAGTCGCATCGCCGTTCAGTACCAGGGCCTCGTGCACGCGCGCGGCGAGTTGTTCGCAGCGCCGCTTGTTATGCTCGATGACGCGCACTGAGTAATCGCGCTCGAGCGCGCGTGCCAGACGCTGCCCGATGTTGCCACCCCCGGCCACCATGATGCGCCGTACCGGTCGGTCCATCCGGCGCAGCTCTCGCATGACCTTGCGAATGTCGCGCGACGCCGCTAGGCAGAATACCTCGTCATCGACCTCGATAATCGTGTCGCCATCGGGCACGATCGGGCGATCGCGGCGAAAGATCGCCACGATCCGCGTATCGACGTTCGGTATGTGAGAGCGGATCTCCTTCACCGGGTGTCCGACCATGGGTCCGCCGCGGTAAGCGCGTACCGCGACCAGGCTCACCACCCCGTTCGCGAAATCGAGAACCTGCAACGCCTCCGGAAACTCGACCAGCTTGACGATGTATTCAGTCAGTACCTGCTCGGGGCAAATCGACAGATCGACTTCGAAACCCTCGGTGCCGAGCAGGCGTTCGTCGTTCAGAAAATCGGTCTCGCGGACGCGCGCCACGCGGCGCGGTACGTTGAATAGGCGTGCGGCGATTTTGCACGCCGCGAGATTGGTCTCGTCGCTTTGCGTGACGGCGATGAGCAGATCGGCGTCGTCTGCGCCCGCCTCTGCGAGCACCGACGGATTCGCCGCGCTGCCGATGACGGTGCGCAGGTCGAGTCGGTCCTGCAGCGCGCGCAGACGCTGTGGATCGATATCGACCACCGTAATGTCGTTTTGCTCCGAGACCAGGCCTTCGGCAACCGAACCGCCAACCTGGCCAGCGCCGAGAATGATGATCTTCACGCGGGTGCGCCCTTGTTGTTACCTTGGTTACGCTGCGCAGGGCGCGCCATTGTAGTTCCTTTCGCCGGGCGCACGCTGTTCCAGGCGCCTAGGTTTCCTCGCGCCGGCCGACCTGCAAACCGAGGGCCTTCAGCTTGCGGTACAGATGGGTGCGCTCGAGACCCGAGCGCTCGGCGACGCGCGACATGCTGCCGCCTTCGCTCGCGAGCAGGCGTTCGAAATAGCGTCGCTCGAATTCTTCGCGCACCTCACGGTAGGGTCGGTCGAGATCGAATTCGGGCGGCGCGGGCACCTCGTCCGGCGGCGCGCGCGTTGCCAGGGCACGCTCGACATCTTCGAGCTGGAGTTCTTCTTCGAGCGAGGAGAACGCGAGATCGCGCACCACGGCTTCGAGCTCGACCAGATTTCCCGGCCATGTGTGATGGCGCAGCGCGTTTAGCGCGGCGACCGAGAACCGCCGCGACGGGCAGGCACGCGATTCCACCAGCAGCACGAGCATGCCCTGTGCGAGATCGGGGACGTCCTCGGCGAACTCGCGCAGGGCGGGAAGCCGCAGAGTCAGTTCGGCAAGGCGCCGTGCGAGATCGGGGTCGAACGCATGTCGTTCGACGAGTGTTTTCACGTCGACTGAAGAGAACGACACCACGCGTGCCTTGTGGCGTGCCGCGCGCACCAACAGGAAATCCAGGCCGCGCTGCGCCGCACGTTCAAGCCGCGCGAGTTCGTCGATGAACAATACGCCGCCCGATGCACGCGCAAGTACTTCCGAGGGGGCGTCGGTCAACACGGCTTCGCCGCTCAGAAAGGGCGCCCCCGGACCGACCAGCAAGCGTGCGAACAGCCCCGCACGCAAATCCGGCTCGCCACGCAGCATGAGTGGTCCAGCGGACTGCGCGAGCTGCGCGAGTCGCTTCTTGACCTCGAGCAGCGCCGGTGAGCGTCCGAGCGCGGCAAGCGAAAGCTCGCCCGCCGGGGCCGCTTGCGCATGGCGCAGTGCCCGGCGCACCGTGGCGAGCAGACGCTGCAGTGCGATCGGCTTTTCGAGAAAGTCGAGTGCACCGATCCGCGTCGCCTCGACCGCCGTTTCGACCGTGCCGTGACCCGACATCATGATAACGGGCATGCTCAAGCGACCGCTCGCCGCCCATTCCTTGAGCAGCGTGATGCCGTCCGTATCGGGCATCCAGATGTCCAGCAGCACCAGGTCGGGCCGCTGGCGCTCGCGCAGACTGCGCGCCGCGCCAGCACTTTCAGCCAGCAGTACCTGATGCCCTTCATCGGAAAGGATTTCCGACAACAGCTCGCGAATGCCAATTTCGTCGTCTACGACAAGGATCTGCGCCATGGTTGTCCTATGCCGCCCGTGCTGCGGTACCCGTTTGCACTGCCACAGGGAGCAGTATCCTCACGCGCGCGCCGCCGCCCGGGAGGTTTTCAATCGCAATACTGCCATGATGTTCGTCGATAATCTTTTTAACGATCGCAAGGCCGAGTCCCGTCCCCCGCGGCTTGGTCGTTACATAGGGCTCGAAGATGCGCGCCATCAAGGCCTCGGGAAATCCGCCACCGGTATCGGAGATCGACAGCTCGACCTGCTCGCTCAGGCGCGCCGTACGCACCTCGATCGCCGCCGCTGCACTCGACTCACCCCGGTGTTTGACCGCGTATTGCGCATTGCGCAGCAGATTGTGGAGCACCTGACGGACTTGCATCGCATCGGCGCGCACGGGCGGCAGATCCGTTGCCAGGTAGCGGTGCAGCACTGCAACCGAGGCATCGTCATAGAGTGCGAGCACCTCGCCAACCAGCCCGTTCAGTTCGAGCGGCGCCAGGACGGGCGCGGGAAGTCTGGCGTAATCCCGAAAGTCATCGACCATGGCTTTCAGCGCCGTGACCTGATTGACGATCGTGCGCGTCGCGCGGTGCAGCGTCTCCGCAGCCTCGGGCGGAAGCGCGCCGGCGAGCTTCATTTCGAGGCGCTCGGCCGATAGTTGGATCGGGGTGAGCGGATTCTTGATCTCGTGCGCCAGACGTCGGGCCACCTCCGCCCAGGCGGTCGCGCGCTGCGCCTGGATAAGCTGCGTGATGTCATCGAAGACGACCACCGTGCCGCCGCCACTCGCGGCCGGCAGCGCCGAGCCGCGCACGAGCAAGGCTTTTCCCGTTCCCCTAAGTTCGAACTCGCGCTGCCAGGCGGCCGCGCCGTGGGCAATGAGTGCTTCACGCACCGGTTCGGCGAACGCCGCAAGCGCCGCCGGCCACTGCGCGAGCGGCTGGCCTTCGGCCTGGGCCAGCGCGTCGCCCAGAATCGCCGCGGCGCCATGGTTGGAAATCGACAGGACGAGATTCCGGTCGAACACCAGGACCCCGGCCGAGAGATTGGCGAGAATGTTTTCGAGGTACGCCTTGGCAGTCTCGAGCGCCTCACGGTTTGCCTCGACGACGCGGCGCGCGTCCTCGAGTTGCCGCGTCATCGAGTTGAACGACTCCGTCAGTACGCCCAGCTCGTCGCGGCTCGAAACGGGCGGGCGGCGCGAGAAATCCCCTCGCGCCACGGCCTGGGTCGCCTGCGCTAGATTGGCCAGCGGCTCGGCAAGCAGGTTGGACTGCGTCACTGCGACGCCAACCGCAAGGAATAGCGCCATCAGCAGCGCGAGGGTCAGCGTGAGAATGTAGATGCGTTTGAGCCCCTCGCGCGCGAGGGCAAGCTGCCGGTAGTCGCGGTACGCCGCTTCGACCGCCTCCGCGCTGCGGGCGAACGCGGCCGAGACGCGTTGGCGCAATTGCAGATAGCGTACTTCCTCACCGAGCGTCGGTGCGTCGACCGGGACGATGACGCGCAGCGAGAGCGGTTGGCCAGAAGGCGTATCGATCGCGGTGAACATCCCTTTGCTACGCGCCTGGCGCAGCGCCTGCGTGTTCGGAAGCTCCGGGACCAGCCGCGAGACGTCGTCGCTCGCGCTGGCGAGCACGCGGCCCGAGCTGGTGACGAGAACGGCTTCCTGCACGCCGCCCTGCTCGCGCAGGCGGTTGAGCAGCGTGACTTGGGGGCCGGCGGCGCGGTCCGCAAGTTCGAGCGCCATAGTGCGCGCCTTCGCCTGCAGCTCGGCGAGCCGCTGGTCGATCGCGTGCCGGCCAAGGTCGATGCCGCCCTCGAGCGCAGCGTCGACCTTGACGTCGAACCACGACTCGATGCTGCGTGCGAGGAACTCGACCGAAACGCCGTAGACGATCATCCCGGGCACCACGGCGAGCAGCGCGAAGCGCGCCAGCAGGCGCAAGGTGAGCCGCGTACCGAACTGCCGCGCCCGGTAGCGCCGCGCAAGCGCGAACAGCTGCACGACAACCAGTGTCGCGAGCAATATGGCGAGCGTCGCATTTAGCGCAAGCAGCCAAGGATAGTGGCGCGCGAAAAGTGCCGTGTCGGCGCTCGCACTGGCGAGCAGGAACAACCCGATGGCCGCAACCACCGCACCGGCGATGAGGAGCATCCTCATTGTGCGGGCGCCTCCTCCTTCAACTCACGACTTTCGACCGGCGCTTGGATCTGCGGCGTCCGGAATGCGAATCGCTTCCACGCCGATTCGAAGCGCCAGTCACCGCTGGTCAGCGCGCTGACCTGGATCGGCTTGGGCAGCAGCGTCGCATCGAGACGCATGCGTACGCCAGCCTCGTAGTCTGCGTCCGAGACCAGCGCAATGCGATCGCCGACAACCCAGTTGCCCACCCGCCGCAATACGGCAAGCGCGCCCTCTAGGGACGGGAACTGCAGCTCGAGCGGTCCGTTTGACAACAGGTACTGGCGCGACAAGGCGTGGTAGGAAAGGCGCAGCTGCAGGCGCTTGTCCGCGGCGCGTTCATCGACCCAGTACCAGCGCGGGCGCGTCATCTCGAACTCGACCAGAAAATAGAGCGGCACACCGTTCGCGACCGCCTCGGCAAGGCGCGGCGGGAAGGCGAAATCAAACTCGGCCTCGAGCACGAGGCCCCGAGCGGCCAGGTGCAGGTTGGCGGCACGCACCTCGATTTCTTCCGCGTGTACCACAGCCGCAAGCAGGCAGGTCGCGACGAGCAAGGCCTTCGTCAGGTGAGCGATCCGACGCGTCACGCGTTGCATCAGAGCGGCTTTTCGAGCAGTGCGTAGAAAAAGCCGTCGTGCGTCGCATCCGGCAGGCACTGCGCCGGCGCATTCGCGGGCAGGCCAAGACGCCGCACATTCGGCACGCCCGCAAGGAACGCCTCGATCACGGCATCGTTCTCCTGCGGGAACACCGAGCACGTCACGTAGAGCAATTTACCACCGGGCGCGAGCACCGGCCAAAGCGCGTCCAGGATCTGCACCTGCCGCGCGGCGAATGCAGGAATATCAGCTGCCCGCCGGATCCACTTAATGTCCGGATGCCGGCGTGCGATGCCCGATGCCGAGCACGGCACGTCGGCAAGCACACGGTCGAAGGCGCGCCCGTCCCACCAGGACGACAGCGCACGGCAATCAGCCGTCTTCACGTCTGCAGCGAGACCGAGTCGTTCGAGATTTTGCTCAATGCGCGCGCAGCGCGTCGCATCGATGTCGAGCGCGGTGAGCACGACGTCCGCCGTCTCGAGGATGTGCGCGGTCTTGCCGCCAGGCGCGGCGCAGGCATCGAGCACGCGCTGTCCCGGCCGCACGTCCAGATAATCGACTGCCTGCTGGGCGCCGGCGTCCTGCACCGATACGGCGCCTTCGTCGAATCCGGGCAGACGGTCGACCGGTACGGGCGTGTCCAGAAGGAGACCGACGGGTCCGATGCGCCGTGCGGCGAGTCCCTCGGTCGCCAGCCGTGTGCACTGCGCCTGCGGATCAGCGCGCTGGCGATTGACCCGCAGGCACATCGGCGGATGCGTGTTGCCCGCCTCAAGTATCTGTCCCCATTGGTCTGGAAACGCCGCGCGGACCGTATCGATCCACCAAAGCGGATGCTGATAACGCGTCTGTAAATCGTCACGCAAGCGTACATCCAGCAAGCGACGCTCGCGCAGGAAACGCCGCAGCAGGGCATTGACATAGGCCTTGGACGGCCACTTCTCGAGCAGGCCGCAGGCGCGCACCGCCTGGTCGACGGCCGTGTATTGCGCGTAGCGCCCGGACTCCAGCGCATACAGCGCGCACCAGAGCAACGCCTCGACCAACGGGTCGCCCTGATCCTGGCGCGAGAGCGCACGCACGATCGCCTGTGAACGACCGAAGCGCCGCAACGTACCGTGGGTTAGGTCGATCAAGGCCGCACGGGATGCGACGATGCTTTCGTCTCCAGCGCGCTCCAACTCGGCCGAGAGGCTTCTGCCCGACGCGACGCGCGCGACGATGGCGGCGGCCGCCTGCAGCGCGTGTGCGAGCGAGGCGGCCGGCAGCCGGTTGGCCCCGCTCACTGAGACGGCGTGCCGAGCGCCTCGCCAATGCCGATCGATCGTCCACGCTGGAACGCCGCGGCATCGAGCGGCTTGCCGCCGGCGCGCTGCAGGCGACGGATCGCAAGCGCGCCGTGTCCGCAGGCGATGATGATCCCGCCTTCGCCCACGCCGATCACCCGGCCCGGCTCGCCGTGCCCATCAACCGCCTGCGCCTCCCAGACCTTCACCGGTTCGCCCGCAAGCAGCGTGAGCGCACCGGGCGCGGGCCGCAGTGCCCGCACCAGACAGGCGAGCGCTTGCGCCGGGCGCGTCCAGTCGAGCTGCCTGTCCTGCTTGTCAAGCTTGTGCGCGTAGCTGACGCCAGCTGCCGGCTGGGGCGTCGCCACCAACGGTCCTCGCGCAAGCGCGTTTAGCGTATCGACGATCATGTGGGCCCCGAGTGCCGCCAGTTTGCTGTGCAATGTTCCGGCGTCGTCGACTGCCTCGATCGCGACCGACTGCTGCGCGAGCAGCGGTCCCGTGTCGAGCCCGCGATCCATCTGCATGATCGTAATCCCAGTCTCGACGTCGCCCGCCATGATTGCCCGCTGAATCGGTGCCGCACCGCGCCAGCGCGGCAACAGCGACGCATGAATGTTGATCGCGCCCAGGGGCGTAAGTTCGAGCACGCGCAGGGGAAGAATTAGGCCGTAGGCCGCAACGATGATGAGTTCGGGCGCCGCGGCCGCGACGCGCTCGGCGGGCGCGCTCGGTTTGAGGCTCTCGGGCTGATAGACCTCGATGCCGCGCGCCAACCCGAGGCGTTTCACGGGCGACGGTGTTGCGCGCATGCCACGTCCTGCGGGCCGGTCCGGCTGCGTCAGGACCAGAACCACGTCGTGCCCCGCGTCGAGCAGGGCGGCGAGCGCGCGCTCGGCGAATTCAGGCGTGCCTGCGAAAACGACGCGCACGGCCCTCAAACCTCAACAGTACGCGACCAGCAGCTGCGGGGGGAAGCGCACGCATGCCGCGGCCCGGTCACGGGCATGACCGCGCAGCGCTAAGCGCTCTTCTTGTGTTGCTTCGCGAGCTTTGCGCGAACGCGCTGCTGCTTGAGCTGGGACAGGTATTCGACGAAGACCTTCCCTTGAAGGTGGTCCATCTCATGTTGCAGGCACACCGAAAGCACGCCCTGCGCCGCAAGGGTGAAGGGCTTTCCGTTCTGGTCGTGGGCGCGCACTTTCACTCGCTCCGCGCGCGGTACGATTTCATAGACCGTCGGGACTGAGAGGCAGCCTTCCTCGATATCCGAAACGCCGTGCGCCTCGAGGATTTCCGGATTCACCAGTACGATCAATGCGTCGCGGCGCTCGGAAACATCCAACACGATGACCCGTTTGTGAATGTCGACTTGAGTCGCTGCGAGGCCGATTCCCGGCGCCGTATACATGGTTTCGGTCATGTCAGCGACGAGCTGCTGCAGCCCGTCATCGAATACCGTCACCGGGGCAGCAACTTTGTGCAACCGGGCGTCGGGGTAGTGCAGAATGTGCAGAAGTGCCATCGGTCGGGCAGAAAACGCTTGCGAATTTAATAGATTAGGTTCAGCATTTCACGCTTCTTGTAAACATTTTCTGGTTTGTGCTAGATTTGCGCGAGTTGCCAGAATATCAAGCCTTCCCCGGCACTTAGCCCTGGATTGGGGGTCGTATGCTCGAGCAATTGCGAAAGTTTATCACAGCGCTTGTTTTTGCCCTCGTCGGCCTGACCGGCTCGGCAGGGGCGGCAGCGCCTCAACCGACTCACATTAGTGCGGACGCGCCGGACAGTTATGTCGTCGTCAAGGGCGATACCCTGTGGGGCATTGCCGGGCGCTTTACGAGCGATCCGTGGCGCTGGCCGGAGCTCTGGGACCTGAACAAGGACCAGATCAAGAATCCACACCTGATTTACCCCGGGAACGTGATTCGCCTCGATCGGATGCGCGGGCGCCTCTCAATTGCCGGCGGCGACAAGGATCCCAATCGGCTTTCGCCGCGTATACGCGACGAGGGATCGACCGATAAGGCGATACCGAGTATCCCGCCCTCCATCATCGAGCCGTTCCTGACACGTCCACTGGTGGTCGAGCCCGGTGGACTCGACAAGGCCCCGACGATCGTGGGCACCGAGGATGACCGCGTGGCGATGTCTGCGGGGAATCGCGTCTACGTTAGCGGGCTAAGCGATGCCGCGACGAAAACGTGGTTCGTCTATCGGCCGGGCGATGCGCTGATCGATCCGGATACCAATCAGACCTTGGGTTTTGAGGCGAAATACCTCGGTACTGCCGACCTCGTGGCGCAGGGCGAACTGGCGACGCTCCGACTCAATCACACGGTTCAAGAGGTCTCCAAGGGCGACAAGCTGATCGCAGTCGGTAAGCCGCACCCGATCGCGTACGCCCCGCATGCACCCGACACGTTCATCAAGGGGCGCGTCATCGCTATCCATACTGGCGCCGGGCGGTTCGCCGAGGCCGGCCAAGGCGCGATCGTGGCCTTGAATCGGGGCCGGGCCGAGGGCATCGAAGTGGGTCACGTACTCGCGCTTTACACTCAGAGCCGCACGGTCAAAGTCGCCGACGCCGGCAGCGTGCAGACCCCCGAGGAGCGTTACGGACTGGTGTTCGTGTTTCGCGTTTTCGAACGCGTCTCTTACGCAATCGTGATGAAGATCGGCCGTCCCCTGAACAATCTGGACGTCGTCCAAACGCCGTGAGTCTCCCAAGCGCGCGTTTGTGATTGATCGAGCTCTCCTCCGAGGCATGGACCTCGCTATCCACAGGAAGCGTCTGCGAGGATGAGCTCCGACGCCGGGCTGGAGAGTTGGCTTCGTTTGACTCTCGCACCCGGCCTCGGTCCCGCCAAAATCCGGGAATTGCTGACGCGCTACGGGCTGCCCGAGCAGGTCCTTGCCGCGCCGTCGCGCGAGCTTGCAGCCGCCCTGCCGCGCACCGCCTACGAAGCGCTCGAGTCCACCGCGCTCGACGCGGCAGTCGAGCAGGCGCTGGATTGGAATGACGGCGCCGACTGCGCGATCGTCACGCTCGGGGACGCAGAGTACCCGAGCCGGCTGCTCGAGATCGCCGATCCTCCGTCTCTCCTCTATGTCCGCGGACATGTCGATCTTCTTAACCAGCCCTCGCTCGCCATCGTCGGCAGCCGCAACGCCACGGCGCAGGGCGCGCGCAACGCCCACAGCTTCGCGCGCGCGTTCACAGACGCGGGCCTGATGATCGTTTCCGGCCTCGCGCTTGGCATCGACGCGGCGGCACACCGTGGCGCACTTGATGGCGCGCCCGACGGCCCTGGATCGACGTTCGCGATACTGGGTACCGGAATCGACGTCACCTATCCCGCGCGCCATGGTGCACTCGCCGCAGAGATTGCCGCGCGCGGCGCACTCATCAGCGAGTTTCCGCTTGGTACGCAACCCGCGGCCGGTCACTTTCCGCGGCGCAACCGCCTGATCAGCGGGCTTTGCCTGGGCTGCCTGGTCGTCGAGGCGGCACTCGAATCGGGCTCGCTGATTACCGCCCGGGCGGCGCTCGAGCAGGGACGCGAGGTTTTTGCGGTCCCGGGTTCGATCCACTCGCCGCTCTCCAAAGGATGCCATGCGCTCATCAAGGCGGGTGCCAAGCTCGTGGAAAGCGCTGACGACGTTCTGTCGGAACTCTCGGCGCTGTTGCCGCAGCGCAGGCCGGCGCGCCGCCCGGTGGCAACGGGGGCGGCGGCAGCGGGACAGGAATCGCCACTGCTTGCGTTGATGGGCTACGACCCGGTTGACCTCGAGGCCCTGCGCGCGCGCGCAGGCTGGCCTGCCGAGCGCATCGCCGCAGAACTCCTGCAACTCGAACTCGCCGGCCAGGTGACCGCCCTCGCCGGGGGCCTTTATCAACGTCTTCACTGAGGAGTCGCCCATGTACGAGGTTCTCGCCTACGTGTACGAGCACTACGACCGTACGGACATCGCGTACAACGGCGAACGGGTCGCTCGCAAGCTGTCCTCGGTCGGATTTGAGCGCGACGAGATCCACAGCGCGCTGCGTTGGCTCGCCGGCATGCGCGAGACCGCGGCGCCTGAGGCGGTTGCCGTCCCAGCCGCGGATGCCGCGCATCGAATCTTTTCCGCACGCGAGCTCGACAAGCTCGACGCCGCCTGTCTCGGTTTCCTGCTCACATTGGAGCGCTCCGGCGTTCTCGGTGCACAGACGCGAGAGCAGGTCCTCGAACGTACCCTCGCTACGGGCGGCGAGGCGCTCACGCTCACGCAACTGAAGATGATCGTGCTGATGGTGCTTTGGGACCAGGGGCTGCCGAGCCGTCAACTGCTCGCGCACGATCTGTTCCTCACGCCGGAATCGAGATTACCTAGCTAACGACCGCTCGCGGACCGACCCGCGCGGTCGTTCTAGCGCGCGCGGATACCGTTTTCTGCGCGGCGGCGCCGCTCTTCGAGACGCGCGCCCTGCAAGACAACCGTGACCTGCGGTTGCCGCAGCGCGGAGTTTGCACTTATCATCTGCGGCCCTTCCGGGCTGGTGGCGCAGCGCGCGACGTTTGCGCAGCGCGTATCGGCGCGATAACCGAACTGAGAAACACAGGAACGCTCGCGTGGCAAAGAGTCTCATCATCGCTGAAAAACCCTCTGTTGCTGCCGACATCGCGCGCGCGCTCGGCGGCTTCACGCGCAAGGGCAATTACTTTGAAAGCGACACCCACGTACTCGCCGCGGCGGTCGGGCATCTGCTCGAGCTCGCGGTGCCCGAGGCGTTTGAAGTCAAACGGGGCAAGTGGTCGTTCGCGAATCTGCCCGTCGTCCCGCCGCATTTCGAGCTCGCGCCGATCGAGCGGAATGCCGAGCGTCTCAGTCTGCTGCTGCGCCTGATCAAGCGCAAAGACGTTACGCGACTGATCAACGCCTGCGACGCGGGCCGTGAAGGCGAGCTTATTTTTCGCTACATCGTTCAGCACGCACGCACTAATAAGCCGATTTCGCGTCTTTGGCTGCAGTCGATGACGCCACAAGCGATCGTTGACGGTTTCGCGAGCTTGCGTCCAGACGAAGCGCTGCTGCCGCTCGCGGACGCGGCGAAATGCCGCTCGGAAGCCGACTGGCTGGTCGGCATCAACGGCACCCGCGCCATGACGGCGTTCAACTCTAAAGAGGGTGGTTTTTACCTCACGCCGGTCGGCAGGGTGCAAACGCCGACGCTGGCGGTGATGGTCGAGCGCGAAGAACGTATTCGCGCATTCGTGCCGCGCGACTACTGGGAAGTGCAGGCCCGGTTCGCGGCCAAGGCGGGCGAGTACGCCGCACGCTGGGTCGATCCGGCGTTTCGCAAGGACGACGACAGCGAACGCCGGGCTGACCGCCTGTGGAGCAGCGAGGCCGCCGACGCGATCGTCGCCGCATGCCGCGACGGCCGCGGCAGCGTCTCGGAAGACACCCGACCCGCGTCGCAGCTGCCCCCGTTGCTATTCGACCTCACGAGTTTGCAGCGCGAGGCGAATGGTCGATTCGGCTTTTCCGCCAAGGGCACGCTCGGGCTCGCGCAGGCGCTGTACGAGCGCCACAAGGTGCTGACCTACCCGCGGACCGACTCACGCGCCTTGCCCGAAGACTATCTGGGGACTGTCGGGCAGGCGATGAAATCGCTCGCCAAGGTGGATGCGTTCGCCGAGCACGCGCGAAATATCTTGAAGAACGGATGGATCAAGCCCAGTCGTCGGATTTTCGACAATAGCAAGATCTCGGACCATTTCGCGATCATTCCGACCCTGCAGGTGCCGGGACACCTGAACGAAGCGGAACAAAAGCTCTACGACATGGTGGTCCGCCGCTTCCTGGCGGTGTTCCATCCGGCCGCCGAGTTCCTGCAGACGACGCGGATGACGCGCATCGGGGAGCACCCGTTCCGCACCGACGGACGTGTGCTGCACAAGCCCGGCTGGCTCGCGGTGTACGGACGCGCGGCACAAGGCGAGGGCGACAACCTGCCCCGTGTGGAACCCGACGAAGCCGTCGGCGTGCTGGAGGTCAAAAGCCAGGCGAACCAGACCAAGCCGCCGCCGCGTTACACGGAGGCGACGCTGCTGTCGGCCATGGAGGGCGCCGGAAAGCTCGTCGAGGACGACGAACTGCGCGAGGCCATGGAGGCTAAAGGCCTGGGCACACCGGCGACCCGTGCCGCCGTCATCGAAGGTCTGCTACGCGAGGAATACATACACCGCAGCGGCAGGGAACTGGTTCCCGCGCCCAAAGCGTTTTCGCTGTTCTTCGCCTTCAAGCACTTCGGCGTCAATGAAATCACCTCCCCAGAATTGACCGGCGACTGGGAGTACAAGCTCAAGCAGATGGAGCAGGGCAAGCTGCGGCGCGAGGAGTTCATGGACCACATCCAAGAGGTCACGCGCGACCTCGTCGAGCGCATCCGCAAGGGCGAGATTCCGGATGCCGCCTTCGCCACGGTCGCCGAGCCATGCCCGAAATGTGGTGGTACGGTGCAGGAGAACTACCGAAAATTCCAGTGTCAGGAATGCGATTTCTCGCTCTGGAAGGTCCTCTCCGGGCGCGAGTGGTCGCCCGAGGAAATGGCGAGCCTGCTGCGCGAGCGTTTCATCGGACCGCTAAACGGGTTTCGCAGCAAGATCGGCAGACCGTTTTCGGCCGGCATTCGGCTGACCGACGAATGCCGAATCGAATTCGATTTCGGTCAAGGATCGGCGTCCGAACAGTCCGCGGCAGCGCCAGACTTTTCGGACCAGCAACGCCTCGGTCCCTGCCCCAAATGCAGTGCCAACGTATATGAACATGGCGCCGCCTACGTTTGCGAAAAGGCCTTCGGTGAAAACCGCGCCTGCGATTTCCGCTCTGGCAAGGTGATTCTTCAACAGCCCGTCGAGCGCGCGCAAATGGAAAAACTGCTTGCCGAGGGAAAGACGGATCTGTTGACCCGCTTCATCTCGAAGAAGGGCCGGCCGTTCAAGGCATTCCTCGCCCGCCAGGCGGAGGGTCGTGTCGGCTTCGAATTCATGCCGCGGGCACCCCGCCCCGGCGGCGCAGCGCGTGCTGCGCCGGCAGCGCCGGCCGAGGCCAAGACGCCCGTCCAGACCAAGGCGCCGGCAGCAGCAGCCAAAAGATCCGCAACGCGCAAGCCACCGCTCCGGAAAAAAGCCCCAGCCGCATCAGAAGCGCCACGCACGCAGCGCGCGGCAGGCAAGCCACCGACCCGGAAAAAAGCCCCAGCCGCGCCACAAGCGCCGCGCAAGCGCCGCGCGTAGTTCGTGCGGGCGCGCGCGGGTACGGGCAGCGGCCGAGACTTCAGATGTCGAGGTTGCGTACCCCGAGCGCGTTTGACTCGATGAACGCGCGGCGCGGCTCGACGTCGTCGCCCATCAGCTTGGTAAAAATTTCATCGGCCGCAATGCTGTCCTCGATCTGGACCCGCAGCAAACGGCGCGCGGTCGGATCCATGGTCGTCTCCCAAAGCTGCGGCGGATTCATTTCGCCGAGGCCCTTGTAGCGCTGCAGCGTCATGGCTTTGTTGACTTCCGCGAGTAGCCAGCGCATCGCCTCCGGAAAATCACGCACCGGTTGCTTTTTCTCGCCGCGCTGCACGTAGGCACCCACGCCGACGAGACCGCGCAGCACCTCCGCGGTCTGCCGAATCTGCGCGTAGTCGCCCGAGGCGACGAACTCCGTGTCGATGTTTGAGGACCGCACGTTGCCGTGCAAGCTGCGCTCGATCCGGATCTGGTAGCGATCCGTCTTGGCGTCGAAGTCCGCGCGCACCCGGACACCATTGCCGGCCATCGCGGCGGTGAGGGCTTCCGCCGACGCCTCTGCCGTCTCGCGCCGCGAGAGATCGATCTGAACCCCGCGCAATATCGCGATCAGCGCCTCGCGGTCGATCCAGCGCGACGCGCGCTTGATCACCGCCTCGGAGACCAGGTAGGACTTCGAGAGTTCGGAAAGCGCATCGCCCGTGATCGGCTCGCGGCTCGCCGCCGGACAGAGTGCAGCCTCGACCAGGGCCTGCTTCAACATGAATTCGTTCAGTTCGTGCTCGTCCTTAAGGTAGCGCTCGGCCTTGCCGAGTTTCGCTCGATAGAGCGGCGGTTGGGCAATATAGATATGCCCGCGCTCGACAAGCTCGGGCATCTGCCGATAGAAGAAGGTCAACAGCAGCGTCCGGATGTGCGATCCGTCGACGTCCGCGTCCGTCATGATGATGATACGGTGGTAGCGCAGCTTCTCGGGGTTGTATTCCTCCTTCCCGATGCCGCAGCCGAGCGCCGTAATCAGCGTCGCGATCTCCGTCGACGAGAGCACTTTGTCGAAGCGCGCTTTTTCGACGTTCAGGATCTTGCCCTTGAGCGGCAGGATCGCCTGGAAGCGACGATCGCGTCCCTGCTTGGCGGAACCACCGGCCGAATCGCCCTCGACAAGGTAGAGCTCGCTTTTCGCGGGATCGCGCTCCTGGCAATCAGCAAGTTTTCCCGGCAGACCCATCGAGTCGAGTACGCCCTTACGCCGCGTCATGTCGCGCGCACGCCGCGCTGCCTCGCGCGCCCGTGCAGCCTCGACGATTTTTCCCGTGATCACGCGTGCATCGTTCGGCCGCTCATCCAGATACTGGCGCAGCCGCTCGGCGACAATCTCCTCGACCGCAGGGCGCACTTCGGAGGAGACAAGCTTTTCCTTCGTCTGCGATGAAAACTTGGGTTCCGGCACTTTGATCGAGAGTACGCAGGCCAGACCTTCGCGCATGTCGTCGCCAGTCGTCTCGACCTTCGCGCGCTTGGCCACCTCGTGCTCGTCGATGTACTTGTTCAGCACTCGCGTCAGGGCCGCGCGCAGGCCAGTCATATGCGTTCCGCCATCGCGTTGCGGAATGTTGTTCGTGAAGCACAGTACCGACTCCTGGTACGCGTCGTTCCACTGCATTGCGACGTCGACCTGGATCCCCTCCTTTTCGCCGGATGCGTCGAACACGTTCGGGTGCAGAACCGACTTCGCGCGATTCATGTATTCGACGAAACCCTTCACGCCACCTGCAAACTCGAAGCTTTCCTCCTTGCCCGCAAGCTGGTCGACCAAAAGGATACGCACGCCATTATTGAGAAACGACAGTTCGCGCAGGCGACGTGCAAGGATGTCGTAGTGATAGTCAACGCTTCCAAACACCGCCTTCGACGCCAGGAAGTGCACCTCCGTGCCGCGTTTTTCCGTGGCGCCCGTCACCCGCACCGAACCGGTCGGCGCGCCGTCATGAAACTCCACTTCATGCACGCGGCCGTTGCGCCAGATGGTGAGCCGCAGCCATTCCGAGAGCGCATTGACGACGGAAACGCCCACCCCGTGCAATCCGCCAGACACCTTGTAGGAATTGTTGTCGAACTTGCCGCCCGCGTGCAGTTCGGTCATCACAATTTCCGCCGCCGATCGCTTGAGTTCGTCGTCCTCCATGACGTCGGTCGGAATGCCGCGCCCGTTATCGCGCACCGAGATTGAACTGTCGGTGTGAATCGTGACCCCGATCTCATCGCAGAATCCCGCGAGGGCTTCATCGACGGCGTTGTCGACCACCTCGAATACCATGTGGTGCAGCCCGGTACCGTCCGAGGTATCGCCGATGTACATCCCGGGGCGCTTGCGGACCGCCTCGAGACCCTTAAGGACCTTGATGCTGTCCGATCCGTACGAGTCCGCACTTACCGCGGCTTGCCCTTCCACTTCACCCACGCTGGTTCTTCCTATTCAAACGCTGATTTCACACCGATCCCGTCAAATCCGCATCGGCATGACGACGTATCGAAACTCCGGTTCCGACGCGAACTGAAAGAGCGTACTTGAGGCCGCGTCGCCAAACAGGCATGCCACCTCGGCACCGCCCATGTTGTTTAGGACATCCAGCAAATAGTTCACGTTGAATCCAATGTCGAGCGCCTCACCCGTGTACTGGACGTCGATCTCTTCCTGCGCTTCTTCTTGCTCGGCATTCGACGAGACAATCTTGAGGCTGCCATCGGTGAGAACCCAGCGCACCCCGCGGAACTTCTCGTTTGAAAGGATCGCCGCGCGCAGCAGCGCTTGACGCAGAACGTCGCGCTCGACGCGCAGTTCGTTCTTGTGCTGCGTTGGAATGACGCGTGTGTAGTCCGGAAACTTGCCGTCGATGAGCTTCGAAACGAGCTCGACGCCGCCGAATTTGAACGCAGCCTGGCCCGCGGACAGTTCAATATCGACCGTCGCGTCGGTGTCGGAAAGCAGTTTGCTCATTTCAATCACCGTTTTCCTCGGCACGATCACTTCCTGGCGCGGCAGCGCGCTCTCGAGTGCCATCGCCGTATAGGCGAGTCGGTGCCCGTCAGTCGCGATCAGCCTTAGATGCTGGTCTTCGACGACCATCAGCAAGCCATTCAGGTAATAGCGGATGTCCTGCTGCGCCATCGCGTACTGCACCATGCTCAGCAGGTGGCGCAGCGCCTTTTGTGGCAACGCAAAACGCGCCGTCTCGCCAGCGGGAGGCGCTAGTTTCGGGAAATCCTCGGCGGGCAGCGTCTGCAGCGTGAACCGGCTCTTGCCAGCCTTGACCTGCAGACGCTTGTCCTGCTGTTGAAGGGTCACCTCGGCGCCGTCTGGCAACGCGCGCAGGATGTCGACCAGCTTGCGCGCGCCCACCGTAATGGCACGTGGCTCTCCACCGTCGCCAATCGACGCCCGGGCGGTGATCTGGATTTCGATGTCGGTCGCCAGGAACGAGAGCGCGTCGGCGCTGCGCGTAATGAGGACGTTCGACAAGATCGGCAAGGTGTGGCGGCGTTCGATAATGCCGCTGACGGCGGAGAGCGGTTCGAGTATTTCGTCGCGCTTTGCCTTTACTAGAACCATCTTTATTACCTTAGTAGTAGTAGTAGGAGTGACTCAATCCGCGGGATAACTCAATATTCCGCTCATCGACAACAGCTTGCGTCGATCCCAGACCCGGGAGAAGCTGTGCACAGTTTGTGTTCGAAAACGAACAACTTAGCCAGATTCCTGTGTTCGACGAGTTACTCACAATTCATCCCGCCGCTACACACAGCTTGTTTGTCCAACCGGTTCATCGCTTGAGAACCTGCTCGAGCACAACGTAGTCTCGGTTGAGCCCGCCATCCTTTTTGCGCAAGTCGGTGATTTTTCGGCAGGCATGCAGTACCGTCGTGTGATCTCGGTTGCCGAATGCCTCGCCAATTTCCGGCAGACTCATCTGCGTCAGGTCCTTAGCCAGCGCCATCGCAACCTGTCGCGGCCGGGCGACATTGCGGCTGCGTTTTTTCGAATGCATGTCGGCCATCCGGATCTTGAAATAGTCGGCGACGGTCTTTTGAATGCCGTCGATCGTGATCTGCCGGTTCGCGACGCTCAAAATGTCGCGTAGGGCCTCTTTGGCAAGCTCCAGATTCAAGTCGCGACCGGTGAATCGCGAGAAGGCAAGGACCTTTTTAAGCGCGCCCTCGAGTTCGCGCACGTTCGAGCGGATGTTCTGGGCGATGAAGAACGCGATGTCTTCGGGCAGCGCATTCGCCTCGAGCTCGGCCTTCTTGAGCACGATTGCGACCCGCATCTCGAGCTCGGGCGGCTCGATTGCGACGGTGAGTCCCCAACCGAAGCGCGAAATCAGCCGTTCCTCCATTCCCGAAATCTCTTTCGGGTAGGTATCGCAGGTGATCACGATCTGTTTGTGGGCTTCGACGATCGCGTTAAAGGCGTAAAAAAACTCCTCCTGCGTCCGGTCCTTGTTCGAGAAGAACTGGATGTCGTCGATGAGGAGCAGGTCGAGCGAGTGGTAATAGCGCTTGAATTCGTCGAATGAACGCTGGCGCACAGAGCGCACGACATCGGAGACGTACTGCTCGGCGTGAATGTAGCGGATGCGCGCCTCAGGCCGTTGCTCGGCGAGGTGATTACCGATGGCCTGTACGAGGTGCGTCTTGCCCAGGCCGACGCCGCCGTAGACGAATAGCGGGTTGTACGACACGCCCGGGTTCTCGGCCACCTGGATCGCGGCCGCGCGAGCGAGTTGATTTGCCTTGCCGGTGACGAAGCTGTCGAAGCTGAAGGCCCGATTCAGGCGCGCTTGCTCTAGGAGCGCGGGCGTATCGCGCTTGGCGAGTGCATCGACGCTCGGCGTGACGCGCAGCGGCGCGTCGAGGCCACGCGCCAGCACGAGCTTCAGTTCGAGCACGCGCCCGCTTGCTTCGGCCGCAAGCCGCTCAATTTTTGCCGCGAACCGGTCGCGCACGAGTTCGAGCACGAAGCGGTTCGGCGCGGCGAGCACGAGGGTTCGCGCGTCGTCGGAATCCTCTCGGATGAGGGGGCGAACCCACGTATTGAACTGCTGTGTGGGGAGTTCCTGCTCTAAACGACGCAGGCACGCTTCCCAGAGGTTTTGCATCGGGCGGGTAGCTTCTTTGGGTGCTTGTTTGATTGCGTTACCGACGAGATCGAAAGGCGCTGCGGCAACGATCAAATTCTACCTACAACGCGATAAGTTATCCACAGGCGGGAGGCTCAAAAAGGCTTGATTTGACAATGACTAGTGGCGCGGGCTGTAATACCGCCCTTTTTCCATCGGGGCAGCAATGAAGCGGACTTTTCAACCGTCGAAGGTACGGCGCGCTCGGCGTCACGGGTTTCTGGTGCGGAGCCGCACGCCGGGCGGACGCGCGGTTCTGCGGTCCCGCCGCGCGCAGGGGCGCAAGCGCCTCGGCGTCTAAGTCCGGCGCGTGCGTGCTCAGCGCCACTGCACGGACTCGCTTGGCGTTCGGGCGTGCGCAACGCCTCACGCAGCGGGTCGATTTTGAGCGCCTGTTTCGCGAGGGCGAGCGGCGCAGCGCTGGCGGTTTCCTCTTTTACGTGGCACGCCGCGACAGCGGCTCGGCGCGCCTTGGGATCGTTATCTCGCGCCGCCATGCCCGCCTTGCGGCAACGCGCAATGCGATCAAGCGGAACATCCGCGAGGCCTTTCGACTCGAACAGTCCGTACTCGGGCCGATCGATCTTCTCGTGCGACCCCCGCTGGGCATCAAGCCCTCGGCAGAGATGATGACGCGCCTGCGGGCGCTGTTGCTGCGCCTGGAAGAGAAATGATCGCGAAGCTACTTCGGCTCATCGTGTGGTCCTACCGGGTGCTGGTCAGCCCGTTGCTGCCACCTGCCTGTCGGTTCTACCCGAGCTGCTCGGAGTACGCCGAGGAAGCGTTCAGCCGCCACGGCGCCCTGCGCGGGAGTTGGCTGACCGCAACCCGACTCTGTCGCTGCGGCCCATGGCACGCCGGTGGCTACGACCCCGTGCCTGGGGCGGGTGCACACGACTGCAACGGCCGATGAACCTCGACGCCCAGCGCCTCATCCTGCTGTTTGTATTCAGCTTCTCATTGCTGATGCTCTGGGACGCCTGGGAAAAGCACAATCGGCCCAAGGCGCCGCCGCAGACGGCAGCGACGCGCGCCCAACCCACGGTACCGACGCCGAGCGCGCCGATCGAAGGCAAACCCGCGCCGGCGCCGACCGCAAAGGGCGGTGGGGTTGCGCCGCCGACCCCCGTGGCATCGACGGCCAAAAGCGAAGTCCTACGCGTGCGTACCGATCTTATGATCGTCGACATCGACAGCATCGGCGGAACCGTGCGCGAAGTCGAGCTGCTGAAGCACCGCGACGCCGTGGACCCAAGCAAGCCGTTCGTGTTTCTCGGCCCATCGCACGCCTATACCGCGCAGAGCGGATTGACAGGGGAAGCCGGCCCGAATCATCGCAGCCTATGGCAGTTCGAACCGGGGCCGCGCGAGCTGACCGCCGGACATGAGACGCTGGAGGTGCGCCTCCGCGCGCAGGGCAGCGACGGCGTGATGGTCGAGAAGCGCTACACCTTTCGGCGCGACAGTTACATCATTGATGTCGCCTTCGAGGTGAAGAACACGACCGCCGCCCCGATTCAGCCGCATGCCTACTTCCAGCTCGTGCGCGACGACCAGCGGCCGGCTGGTGATACAAAAATGATGAAGACCTTCTCTGGCCCCGTGTACTACACGCAGGAGAAGGCCTATCACAAGGTCGACTTCTCGGATGTCGAGAAGGACAAGAGCGGCATCCCTGCGCAGGCGACCGATGGCTGGATCGGATTGGTGCAGCACTATTTTGTTGCGGCCTGGCTGCCGCCCAAAGACACCGCACGCGAGTACTACGCCAAGAAGCTTCCCGACGGGCTGTATGCCACGGGCGTTATTCTCGGCGCGGGTGAGATCGCCCCGGGTGAAATGCGCGGTACCCAGGTGGCGCTCTTCGTTGGACCGCAGGAACAGTACCGGCTCAAGACCGCGGCGCCCGGTCTCGACCTCGTCGTGGACTATGGCTGGCTCACGATCATCGCCTGGCCGCTGTTCTGGTTGCTGCAAAAATTTCACGCCCTGACCGGTAACTGGGGCGTTGCGATCATCCTGCTCACGATGGTGATCAAGGGGGTGTTCTACCCGCTATCGGCAGCAAGCTACAAGTCGATGGCCAAGATGAAGCTGGTCACGCCCCGCCTGACGAAGATGCGCGAGATGTACG
>JAQBBQ010000084.1:0-3040 GCA_032125995.1 Betaproteobacteria bacterium
GCCGAAGAACACCGAGCCGACGGTGATCGCGAGATAGAGCGCGCCGCCGGCGAAGGCGATCAGCGCCGATACCCCCCATCAAGCCCATCATCAGCCAGGCCGCGCCCGGGAACTCGTAGCCGAACACGTTGCCGGCGAAGCTGATGTCCCAGTGCCGGCGCGGCACGCCGAGCGTGCCCGCGCCCATCATGAACAGCGCCACGCCCGACATGCCGATGCCGAACAAATAGGGCTGGTACTTCGCCAGCGGCTCGAACATGATCTTGCGGCGGAACAGCGTCGGGATCAGGAAGTAGGTCACCGCCATGAACGCGAGCGTCGTCCCGGTCGCCACCGTGGCGTGGAAGTGCCCTGGAACGTAGATCGTGTTGTGAATGATGAGGTTAAGTTGCTCGGTACCCATCATCACGCCCGAGATGCCGCCGAGGAAGCCGAAGATGATGATCGACAGGAAGATGCCCGAGAACGCCGGGTTGCCCCAGGGGGCCTTGCGCAACCACTCGAACAGGCCGTTGTTGTAGCCCTTGAGGCGCTGCGCCACCTCGATCGATCCCGGCACCGTGAGGCCGTGCACCATCGACGCGAGCACCGCAAGGTACATCGCGTAGCTGGTGTTGAAGATCTTCCAGTTCGAGGTCAACCCCGGATCGGCAAGCAGGTGGTGCGCGCTGGCGAGCTGCAGAAAGAGGATGTAGAGCAGGAAGGCCACACGGCTCACCTTCTCCGACAGCGGCTTGGCACCGAACACGATCGCCGCGCCCGCGTACCACAGCGCGACATGCGCCGCGACGTTGATCTGCTGCGAAGAGTGGCCGAAGGCCCACCAGATCGTGCGATACATGAGCGAATCGATATGCTCGATCAGCCCGAGCGACCAAAGCAGCGTCGGGATGAGGATGATCGCACCCGAGGCGATCGTGAACACGGCGATGATCGCCGCGGTAATCGCGCCGAACGTGACCAGCGACACCGACCCTTCGTAGGTGCGCTCGCTCTTTGCCACCACCAGGGTGCCGAAGAACACGAAGCAGGCGATCAGCGCGCCGACCGCGAACAGGATCAGGCCGAGGTAGAAGGTCGGATGCGCCCCCATCGGCGCGTAGGAGGTGAACATCACGCTCGAATCGCCGCGGATCACCGAGTAGTTGTTCATCAGCGCGCCGAGGATCATCAGCCAGAATCCGACCCAGCCCATGGCCGGCGTCGCGATGCGACAGCGCAGCAGCGTACTCGATGCGAAGTACAGCACCGCGATCTCGAAGAAGATGATCCAGAACACGAGCATGTTCAACCCGTGCGAGGTGAGGACCTGGTAGAACCGGCTCGGATCGAGCAAGTGCACCGCCTGCCAGCGGGTGAGCGTCACCCCGATCGCGAGGATCCCGCCGATGAGCAGGAAGACGACCGCGACGACCGCGTTCCAGCGCATCAGCTTCTCGGCCGGTTCGTGGAACACCAGTCCGGAGGACGGGCAGGTGCGGAAATTTCTGTTGATTGCCATGGCCGATCTCCCCTATTTCACGTACAGCTTGCTGGCCATCGTGTGATGATTGATGCCGCAGTACTCGTTGCAGATGATCGCGTACGTGCCCTTGTGGGTCGGCGTCACCGTGAGGACGTGGTCATAGCCCGGATGCACTTGGATGTTGATGTTCTCGGGCTGCAGCGAAAAGCCGTGCAGCCAGTCCATCGACATGAGGTGGATGCGGTAGGACTTGCCGGCTTCGAGCTCGAGAATCGGGTACCACTGCCATAGCCGCGCGACGAGGTAGACGTCGCTGCCCGCAGGGGGCGCAACGACCGGCACCTTCAGAGCGCCGCCTTCTTCGCGCACCTTGTACTTGGCAACCATTGCCTCGGTCTTCGCCATGAACGCGGCCGGCGTCGTGCGGTACGCCTCGTTGGCGAGGTTCTGCTTACCGTACACATGCCAGTACGGCATCATGAAAAACATGATCAGGCACCAGACCAGCGCGATCACGATCCAGATCAGCTCGACGCGATCGAGGGGCTGCTTCCACCACACCCGTTCGCTCGGCGGCAGGATTGCACTCATGGCGTTGCTCCCCTTTTCCCTTTTGTTGTCCGACGACGCACGGCTACTTCCCGACCGGGATCGAAACAATCTCCATCACGCCCCAGACGATGTAGAGCACGGTCGGCATTGCAATGCCGAGAAACAGCAGCAGGAACGGGTTGTCGAGCAACTGCTGCATCACGGGAACCGGTTCGTCGAATACATCGTCCGGGCCGGGGCTGCGGGTTTGGGTCGCGTCTGCCATGTTTTCCCCCAATCTTGTTCACCTCGTTACGCGCGCCCCTGCGGCGGCGTATGACGGCGGAGTTTCCGGGGGCGACGCGGGCACCGACTTGATGCGCATCAAGCTTTGTTGTGTTGTGGCGGGGCAGCATCGGAACCCGCGTCCCGGCTACCATGCGGCGCTTGACCCATGTCAAACAGGAAACCCGCAATGACCAAGGTCGACCGTCGCCGCGTTGCCGCATGGCTGCTGGTCTGTGCTGCCCTGGTGTTCGCGATAATCGTCGTCGGCGGCGTCACCCGGCTGACGCGCTCGGGGCTGTCGATCGTCGAGTGGCAGCCGCTCGTCGGCACGCTGCCGCCGCTCTCGCAGGCCGAGTGGCAGGACCTGTTCGCCAAGTACCAGCAGACGCCCGAATTCAAGTCGGTCAATTTCGACATCGACCTCGCCGGCTTCAAGTCGATCTTCTGGTGGGAGTATTTCCACCGCCTGCTCGGACGCCTGATCGGCGTCGTGTTCCTGTTGCCCTTTCTCTGGTTCCTGCTACGGAAACGGCTCGAGCCGCGCCTCGCCTGGCAGCTGGGCGGCGTGTTTGCCCTCGGCGCGCTGCAGGGCGCGCTCGGCTGGTACATGGTGATGAGCGGCCTGGTCGACAATCCGCGCGTCAGCCACTTCCGCCTCACCGCGCACCTCGGCGTCGCGCTGACGATCTTCGCCGCCGAGGTGTGGCTCGCGCTGCGGCTGCTGTCGTCAAACGCCCCGCCGACCGGCCGCCTCGG
>JAQBBQ010000085.1:0-8575 GCA_032125995.1 Betaproteobacteria bacterium
GATTTGTTATGAATGCCGGGTAAAAGTAGACAGTGACACCTATGTACTGGCCTGCAAAACTCTTTGTGCCGAAGGCATGGAGGTTTCAACCCTATGATCATTGAGACTACTGTAACTCCTGAAAAAAAGGCAGTGATTGTAGGGGCTGGCTTCATGCGGGGCGCCATTTTTGCTGCATACGCCAGCGCGTGCGCGGATTCGAGAGCGGGAATGATACCCTCGAGCCGGCAAAGGTCATGGAATGCCTGGAGCGCGTCCTCGTCCGTGACGGCCACGTACTCCGCGCGCCCGCTGTCCTTCAACCAGGCGTGCTCGGGTCCGACTCCGGGGTAATCGAGCCCCGCAGAGACCGAGTGCGTTTCGATGATCTGACCATTCTCGTCCTGCAGCAAATAGGTGCGGTTGCCGTGCAAGACACCCGGCTTGCCCGTGCACAGGGTTGCCGCATGCTTGCCGCTTTCCAGCCCGCGGCCCGCAGCCTCGACCCCGATCAGGCGGACCTTTTCATCCGTAATGTAGGGATAAAAGATTCCCATCGCATTCGAGCCGCCGCCAACGCAGGCGATAACCGCGTCGGGCTGGCGACCGACTAATTCCTGCATTTGCTCCCGTGCCTCACGCCCGATTACGCATTGGAAGTCGCGCACCATCATCGGATAGGGATGTGGACCGGCAACCGTCCCGATGATGTAGAACGTGTTCTCAACGTTGGTGACCCAGTCGCGCATCGCCTCGTTGAGCGCATCCTTGAGCGTCCGGGATCCGCTCTCCACACGCACGACCGATGCGCCCAGCAGCTTCATGCGATAAACGTTCTGCACTTGCCGCTTCACGTCCTCGACGCCCATGTAGACGACGCACTCCAGACCGTAGCGCGCCGCAATGGTGGCAGCAGCCACACCGTGCATTCCGGCGCCGGTTTCGGCGATGATGCGCGGTTTACCCATGCGGCGTGCGAGCAGCGCCTGGCCGATCACGTTGTTGATCTTATGCGCGCCGGTATGATTGAGATCCTCTCGCTTGAGATAGACCTGCGCCCCGCCAAAGTGCTCGGACCAGCGCCGCGCATGGTAGACCGGGCTGGGCCGCCCCACGTAGTGCTTGAGTTCGTAAGCGAATTCGGCGAGGAACTGGGAATCGTTCTGATAGCGCGCGTAGGCGGCCTTCAGCTGGTCGAGCGCCTCGATCAGCGTCTCGGCAACGAATACCCCGCCGTACTTTCCGAAATGGCCGCTGCGGTCGGGCAGGTCATGCATCTGCATTGCGCACTCCCTTCATGAACGCGGCTATTTTCGAAGCATCCTTGATGCCCTTGGCGGACTCGACGCCACTCGATACATCGACCGCGAGCGGACGCACGCGGCGCACGGCGTCCGTTACATTCTCGGCGGTCAGGCCGCCGGAGAGAATGACCGGCAGCGCCAGGTCGCGCGGGATGAGGCTCCAGTCGAATGTGACGCCGCTGCCGCCTTGCAGCCCCTCGACAAAGGTATCGAGAAGAAGCGCCTTCGCATCGTGGTAGGCCCGGACGTATTGTAGCAAATCCACCCCCGGCCCCACCCGTACCGCCTTGACATACGGCCGCCCGAATTGCCGACAGAACTCGGGCGTCTCCTCGCCGTGAAACTGGAGCAGCTCCACGGGCACCTCAGCGAGCGCTGCCCGCACCTCGTCCGCACTTGCGTTCACGAACAATCCGACGGTGGTGATGAAGGGCGGCAATGCACGGATGATTTCGGCGGCTTTCGCGAGCGTCACGCAACGGGGACTGGCCGCGTAGAAGACGAGACCGATCGCGATCGCACCCGCACGCGCCGCCGCGAGCGCATCCTCGAGCCGGGTGATGCCGCATATCTTGACTGCAGTGGCCATGGCGAGTGAATCGTAAAGGGGAAATGCTACGCTTGAGCGCTGCGTGCTACCACTTCCTGTTTCCTATTCTCTGTCACACAGTTCCATGAAATTGGCGCGCGGCGCCACCGGCAGGCCCCAGTGAGGCCCGTATTCGACCTGGGCCAGGTATAGCCCGGCGGCGGCAAACGTCGGCGCCGCTCGCGTCCGGTCGCGCCCCGCTAACAACTCTCCGAGCCACTCGGGAGGAAACTTGCTTTTGCCGACGTAGACCAGGCAGCCCACGATGTTCCGCACCATGTGGTGCAGGAATGCGTTGGCTTGCACATCGAACACAACGTAGGTGCCGCTGCGGACGAGATCGAGGCGCTTCACCGTTCGCACCGGTGAGCGCGCCTGGCACTCGGCGCTACGAAAGGCGCTGAAATCGTGCTCGCCGATGAGCAGTCGGGCTGCATTACGCATCTTTTCCAGGTCGAGGGGCAGATGGAACCACCCGACACGCGCGTGCGCCGCGGCGGGCCGAACGGGATCGTTGAGAAGAATATATCGATAGGACCGGCTCACCGCGGAGTATCGCGCATGAAAATCCTCAGCCACTTCGCGTGCCCAGGTGACCGCGCAGGGTGGCGGCAGGAGCGCATTCACACCTCGCACCCACGCCGAAGCCGGACGCCGCGCGTCGGTGTCGAAATGAACAACCTGGGCGAGCGCATGCACGCCTGCGTCCGTGCGCCCGGCGCAAATGGTCGCAACCGGCGTGTCGGCAATCTCGCACAATGCGCGCTCGAACGCGTCCTGCACCGCGCAGCCCTCCGGCTGGGTCTGCCAGCCGCAGAATCGGCTACCGTCGTATTCCACACCGAGGGCCATTCTCACTTGGTGTCCCCTGGTTCCACTCGTCTCCAAAAACAAAAACCGCGGCAGCGTGGAGCTGCCGCGGTTCGATCCGACCTGGTGCCCGCTTAGCCCAGACTGTCGAGCAGTGCCTTCGCCTGCGACTTCTGATCGGCGTCACCCTCATTGATCACTTCCTGCAGGATCTCCTTGGCGCCCGCTTTGTCGCCCATTTCCTGGTAGGCCTTGGCCAGATCGAACTTCGTCTGAACATCGTACCAGTGCCCGCTCTTGGTCGTAGGTATGTCCTGCCCCGTCGTGGGCGGCCGGCCGCCGAGATCGAGCCCACCCTCGGGCACTTCAAGCTTGAAATCGACGCCCCCCGGGCTCGTCGCTTCTTTCACGGTCGGTAGTTCGTCGATAGGGGTTCCTGCCGGAGGAAGCTCGATCTGGAAATCGATCGTTCCTCTATCCCGAGCCGACGTCCCTGCATCGAGCTTCAGGTCGGCTTCCGCAGGTTCGGCTGGCGGCACGTCGAGCGTGAAATCCGGCATGTCCCGAGCGCCCGCCGCGCGCTGCGCGCGCGCCACATCAGTCGCCACACCGGTATCGACCACGGTCTGGGTCGCTGCCTGGACGGCAGCGGCCGCCTCGCTGTCGAGCTCGATATCGGTTGAGGTCACGCCGGCTCCGCCGCCGATCCCCAAGTCGAAATCGATATTCTGTCCTGTTCTCGGGCCCGCCGCTGACGGTGCCGCGGCGCCTTTGCCCGCCTCATAAAGCTTGTTGCCCGGATCGATCGCGTAACCCATCGCGGCGACCTTGACCCACTCACCTCCCGAGCTCCCGATCTGCTTCTGCAGGTCACTCGCGAGCTGGCCAAACGCGCTTTTGTCTTTTCGCGCCGTGTAGACCTCGAGCAGCTTCATCTTCACGTCGGCGCGGTTCGGGTTCCGCGCCAGCGCTTCCTTGAGGATCTCTTCTGCCTGCCCGTCCCGACCGTACGCAATGTAGACTTCTGCCTCGGCAAGGGGATCGACGTCGTCGGACGCCCCAGTCGTCCCTGTCGTGCTGGGCGTCGCGGCGGGATCCATGTCGTCAGTTGAGGCGACTACCCCCGCCGCAGCGGCAGCCGCCGAACCCAGAGTCGGTGATTCGCGAGGAAGTCCGGTGTCCATGCCTTCACGCGAGCGTCGCCGGCGCGCCATCAAGAATGCAAGGCCGCCCAGCGCGAGGACACCACCGCCCGCCGCCAGATACATTGGGTCACCCAATGCGTCCATGACCTGGTCCACCAACTCGGGCTGCGGGGGCGCAGGCGATGGCGTGACGACCTTGGGCTTTGGTTTCTGTTTCGGGGGCTCGGGCTTGGCGACAACCCGCGGCTTCTCCGGCGCCGGTTGCGCCACCTTGGGCTTTGCCGGCACACTCACGTCCGGCCGCGCGGGTTCCGGCATGGCGGGGGCGGTCTGCTGAGCCTGCTGTTGCGCGGCCGCCATTCCCGGGCTCCGCAGCGCCATCAGTTTCTGCATGTCCTTGATCGTCTTCTCGAGCTGCACAATGCGCTCGTTGGCTTCCGCCAGTGCTTTTTCACGCGCCACGACTTCTTCCTCGAGCGCGCGGACGCGATCCGCAGTGCTTCGCGGTTTGGCCGTGCCCGCGCCAGCCGCGGGGGGCTCACCCTTGGAAATCTTTACGACCTCTTTCGATCCACCGCCGGTATTGTCCTCGACCTTGGCCACGATCTTTCCGCTCGTAGCACTTCGGCTACCCGCCGGCGTTTCGCCAGCTGCATCGGCCAGGCGTTGGCGATAGGTTCTCCAGACAATCACGTGAGTGCGGTACACCGTGACCGCCTCGCTGTTGGTAATCAACTCGACTTCATCTCGGTCGGGAACACGGAGAATTTTCCCCGCCCGCACCAGATTCAGATTCTTGCGAATGAACGCGTCTTCGTTCGCGCGATACAGTGCCAGCAGCATTTGTTCCAGCGTCACGCCCTCCGGCATCACGCTTCGCGCAATCTTGCCCAGCGTCTCTCCCCGCTCGATGGGTCCGTATTCCTTCGCTCCCGCCGCCGGTGCTGGTGCTGGTGCTGGTGCTGGTCCCGCCGCCGGTGCCGGTGCCGGAGCAATTGGCTCACTCAACGGTGCGCTGACCGGCGGTTCCGGCGCCGCTTGCACCGCTGGCGACGCTGGCGCCAATGGCGCCGCCGGTGCTTCAGGCGCCATGGGCGCGGGACGCATCTCGGGAGCTGCAGAGACGGTGGGGGCCGCTTGACCCAGCGGCATCGAACCGACACCCGGCGGGTCGAGCAGTGCCGTGTATTCACGCAAGATGCGCCCGGCTGACCACGTCAGCTCGATCATCAGGTCGATGAACGGCTCCGTCACCGCACGCGACGTCGTGACCTTCAGATACGGCCGCCCGTCGGGACGCTTCTCGATGGTGACCCGCGCTCCGGGTAGCGCTACGTTGTACTGCAGGTTGGCTCGGCGATAGGCTTCGGGCGCAGCAATCCGAGCGCTGATGGAGCTAATTTCGGCCTTGCTGACCGAGACCAGCTCAATCTCCGCGCTAAGCGGATGGCCCAGAGCCGATAGCACCGTGAGCCGTCCCAAACCGGCTGCACTTGCAAGCCCGGGCGCCAGCGCCACGAGCAGCACCGCAAGCCATGCCTTTACGATGAGTTCTCGCACAGCGGTCCCCCTCCTTTTCGCGAGGAATAAAAAGACTAACATCAATCAGTTAGCGATGCAAGCTCATGTTCCCGTTAAATGATATTCCTAATCAAACTATTTTTTAACAAATTTCAGCGCGCCGGTGTGACGGATTCCGCGCTGTGTCTCTATGACACCGAATTACGGCCCACGGCGCCGAAGCAACACTTTAGCCGGTTCAAGCGCGAACCGACGTGCTTGTTTTCGCGACTTTCCCCGCGGGAGATGCGCTCGCATCCGCTTCGAGCAGGATCCTCAGCATGCGACGGAGAGGCTCCGCCGCGCCCCACAGCAACTGATCGCCGACGGTAAATGCCGCAAGATAGTGCGCGCCCATCGGCAGCTTGCGCAATCGGCCAATCGGGACCGAGAGCGTTCCGGTTACGGCGGCTGGCGTGAGCTCCGCGAGCGTCGGCTCACGGCGATTCGGAATGACTTTGACCCAGCCATGCGCGGACGCGAGCAACCCTTCGATTTCGTCCAAGTCGATGTCCCGCGTGAGTTTGATCGTGAGCGCCTGACTGTGACAGCGCATGGCACCCACCCTCACGCAGATGCCATCCATTGGAATCGGGTTGGCGGAGCGCCCCAGTATCCTATTGGCCTCGGCCATCGCCTTCCATTCCTCGCGGCTCTGCCCGTTGCCAAGATCCTTGTCGATCCACGGCAGCAGGCTGCCGGCGAGTGGATACCCGAACTGGGCAACAGGAATGCGGTCGCTGCGAATTGCCTCGGTGACGGCCTTGTCGATCTCCAATATCGCCGCGCCCGGATCATCGGCCAGGTGACGCGCCGTGCCGTACAGATTACCCATCTGTTGCACCAACTCCCGCATGTGCTGCGCACCGGCTCCCGACGCCGCCTGATAGGTCATCGCGGTGAGCCACTCCACGAGACCCGCCTGCACCAGGCCGGCGATTGCCATCAGCATCAGGCTCACCGTGCAGTTGCCGCCGATATAATTGCGGATGCCCCGCGCAAGCGCCTCGTCGATGACCGCTCGATTCACGGGGTCGAGGATGATGATCGCGTCCCGCTCCATGCGCAGCGCGGATGCCGCGTCGATCCAGTAACCGTCCCATCCGGCTGCGCGCAGCTTGGGATGGATCTCGCTGGTATAGTCGCCGCCCTGGCAGGAAATCAGGATGTCCGCTGCAGCGAGCTCATCGAGATTTCGCGCGTCCTTGACGGGCGGCGCTTCTTTGCCGATTCGCGGCGCGCGGCTGCCCATCTGCGAGGTGGAGAAGAACACGGGCTTGATCAGGTCGAAATCGCGCTCCGCGCGCATGCGCTCGATCAACACCGAGCCCACCATGCCGCGCCAGCCGATCAAACCTACCGTTGCCATTGCATCAGCCTCAATACCAAGAGGTTCTATTCTATCAAGGGGTTAACCAGCGTGGGCGGAGGTTGGGCAAAAAACAACAGCGCTGCGCGTTCACAGTGCAGCAACGACCGCGTCGCCCATCTCGCGGGTGCCGACTCTCCGGGTTCCCGCCTCGTGAATATCGGCCGTGCGGTAACCCTGCGCTAGCACAGATTTGACTGCCGCTTCGATTCGGTACGCCCATTCGTCCTTATTGAACGTGTAGCGCAGCATCATGGCTGACGACAAGATCGTCGCCAAAGGATTCGCCAGGTTCTTGCCGACAATGTCCGGCGCCGAACCGTGCACAGGCTCGTAGAGCCCCTTGGAGCGCTCGTCAAGCGAGGCCGAGGGCAGCATCCCGACAGAGCCCGTCAGCATCGAAGCCTCGTCAGACAGGATATCGCCAAACATGTTCCCGGTCACGATCACGTCGAACTGTTTGGGCGCGCGCACGAGTTGCATCGCCGCATTGTCCACGTACATGTGCGATAGCACGACCTGCGGATATTTTTTCGCCACGTCGTTGACGATTTCACGCCAGAAGCGGCTGGTCTCGAGCACGTTTTCCTTGTCCACCGAGCAGAGCTTCTTGCCGCGCTTCATCGCGGTGGCAAAACCGACTTCCGCGATGCGCCGGATCTCGGACTCGCTGTAGAGCATGGTGTCATAGCCTTCGCGCTCGTTGCGGGCATTGATACGCCGGCCGCGCGGCTCGCCGAAGTAGATATCTCCGGTCAGCTCGCGAATGATCATGATGTCGAGACCCGATACGACCTCCGGCTTGAGCGTCGAGGCGCCCACCAGCTCCGGAAACAGCGCCGCCGGCCGCAAATTGGCAAAGAGCCCGAGCTCCTTGCGAATGCGAAGGATCCCCTGCTCCGGCCGCTGCGCACGCGGCAGCGCGTCGTACTGGGGGCCACCCACCGCCCCGCACAGCACGGCATCCGCTGCCTTGGCGAGCTTGAGTGTCGGCCCGGGAAGCGGATCGCCATGCGCGTCGTAGCCGGCCCCGCCGAAAAGCGCTTCCTCCAGTTCTAGCTTGAGCCCGTCGCGCGCGAGCGCCTTCAGGACCTTCACCGCCTGCGCGATGATTTCCGGGCCAATGCCGTCACCTGCCAGGACTGCTATTTTCATGAATGCGTGATGGGTGATGGGTGATGGGTGATGAGTGATGGGCAAATCGAGAAACGCGCTCGCAAGCTCGGCCCCATCCCTCCGACCGTTTTACGTTTTACGTTTTACGTTTCACGTATCACGAGAACAACCAGGGCTGCCGCTCGCGATGCCCGGCTTCAAAAGCCTTGATCTTGTCGGCGCGCTCGAGCGTGAGGGCGATTTCGTCGAGCCCATTCGACAGGCAATGCTTGTTGAATGGGTCGATCTCGAACTCGAAGCTCTCGCCACCCGGCGCATTGACCGTTTGCTGCTCCAGATCAATCGCGAGCCGGTACCCCGATGTCGCCTGAATTTCCTGGAATAGCCGCTCCACGATCTTTGCATCGAGCCGGATCAGCAACAACCCGTTCTTGAGGCTGTTGTTGTAGAAGATGTCTGCAAAACTGGGGGCGATTACGGCCTGAAAACCGTACTGCAACAGCGCCCACGGCGCATGCTCGCGCGAGGAGCCACAGCCGAAGTTCTCGCGCGCGATCAGGACCGTCGCACCCTGGTAGCGCGCCTGGTTGAGGACAAAATCCTTGTTGAGCGGCCGCTTGGAATGATCCATTCCCGGCTCGCCGTGGTCGAGATAGCGCCACTCGTCGAACAGATTCGGGCCGTAGCCGGTGCGCTTGATCGA
>JAQBBQ010000086.1:0-2685 GCA_032125995.1 Betaproteobacteria bacterium
GACGGGAATCGTTTGCGAGGGGATGTCGCTATAGGCCGGGGGTTTCATCTTTTCGCTCGCCGGCAGGTTTAGCCACAGCTGGAAGCCGCGCATGCGGCCTTCGCTCTGCTGCGGCATCTCGGAATGCACGATGCCGCGCGCTGCGGTCATCCATTGCACGTCGCCGGGGCTGAGGTCGCCCGTGTTGCCGCCGCTGTCCTTGTGCTGCATGTGCCCGTCGAGCATATAGGTCACGGTCTCGAAGCCGCGGTGCGGGTGCGCGGGAAAGCCGGCGAGGTAGTCATCCGGGTTATCCGAGTAGAACTCATCGAGCATCAGGAAGGGGTCGTGGCGGGCGTGGTCGCCGGCGCCGATACTGCGGCGCAGCTTGACGCCGGCGCCGTCCGAGGTGGCGACCGAAGGAATGACGCGTTGCAGGGTTCGAATCGACATGGATTCTTCCTGGCCCAATCAGTCCGCGCTCACGCGCTCGAGCCGATACCCGTAGTTGTAGACCGGCACAATCCGGTAGCCCGACGCCGGGTGCAGCGCGAGCTTCTTGCGGATCTTGCTGACGTGGGTGTCGAGCGTGCGCGTGGCGAGCTCGTTCATTCGCCCCCAGACGGTCTCCTGCAGATAGCTGCGCGAAAGCAGGCGGCCGATATTGCGGAAAAACGTCGCCGCGAGTTCGAACTCCTTGGGGGTCAGTTCCACCCGAGCATCGCGGCACCGGATCTCGCCTTTCGCGAGGTCGATCTCGAACGGCGGCGCAGCGATCAGCTTCTTGTCCGTCGCCGGGTAAGCGCGGCGCAGGAGCGCAGTGACGCGCGCGTTGAGCTCCTCCTTGCGCACGGGTTTGATCATGTAGTCGTGCGCGCCCGCCTCGAGTGCAATGACGATGTCCTCCTCCGTGTCGCGGATCGTGACGAAGAGGACCGGCACGGTCTTCGAGACCTCTTCGCGGATCCAGCGCAATACGTCGATGCCCGAGACGTCGGGGACCTGCCAGTCGAGCAGGTAAAGATCGAAGCTTTCGCGTGCCGACTCGCGCATGATCTCGCGCCCGCTCAGATAGCCGTGCAGCTCGTGCCCGCGGTCGGAGAGAAATCGAGTCAGCAGGGCAAGCTGGTCGGGGTCGTCTTCAAGGATCGCGATACGCATGGGTCAGTCCGTTTGGGCGCTTAGCGAGCGTTTTCGGGGCTGGACGCCCAAACACCAACGTTGCCAATCCATTATCTAACGATCCGCTGGCGAAGCAAATATGGTTCATTTCCGCTCAATGCCCAAGGCGAGCGAGGCCGCGTGGCGCCAAACAAAAGCCCTTTGCCTGTTGCCGGGATCGCCCAATGCTTGGGGCTGCGTCGACTCGCGTTTCACCAATGACCGCTTCGACTCGATAGGACCCGGTCCCGACCGGCGGCTACCGGCAAGGAGCGATCAGTCGCGTACCCAATGGTTGAATCCACAGGGGTCTGACCCCTGTGGATGATGCAGCACGTTAGCCGAGCTTGCCCAGGATCGCGCTCATTTCGTCCTTGTTAAACGCGCGCATGGTCTGTCCGGTAAGGTTTCCGGCCATCCCCACGCCCAGCCCGAAGGCGGAGATCGACGCGTCGTCCGGCGCCTCGAAGATGGCGACGAGGTCGAATTCCCCCATCGTCCAGTACATGTCCTTCAGCGTTACGCCGAACTTCTTCGCCGTCTCCTTCACCGCATCGGCGCGCTTGGTCGTTTCCTTGATGGTGCGCATGCCCTGCTCGGTGAAATTTCCAGCCCAGATGTAAGTCGCCATGGTGTCCTCCTCTTAGAGGTGTTGGTATCGAATGAAGGGCCATGCTGCCATCCGACGCCGCCGGCCCCACAGCGTGCGTCGACTCATCTTTTGCCAATGACCGCGCAGGATCGATAGCGCTCGGTCCCGATCGGCGGCTATCGGCTGCGGATTCAATGAGTCGATGCAACACCTAAACTCTATTACTGTAGATGAGGATGTTGCAGATGGGTTACCCGACGAGGATTTACTACACGCAAGCCGACAAGGCGTTGATGTGGGATCGCTGGCAGAAAGGCGAGTCGTTGAACGAGATTGGAGGCCACTTTGGCCGCAGTCATTCATCGATTCAGAACATTGTGTCGCAGACGGGCGGGATAAGACCGCCCGATAGAAAACGTTCAAGGCGCTGTCTTTCGCTGTCAGAGCGCGAGGAGATATCGAGGGGCGTGGTCGCGGAGCGGTCTGTGCGTTCGATCGCTGCAGATATTGGTCGAGCGCCCTCGACGGTGAGTCGCGAGATCCGCCGCAACGGCGGCCTATTGGGCGCTTGGCCGTCACGATAAGGCACGCGAAATTTCGGGCGACCTGAAACGCAATGCGCCAGCGTACCGGTTGACGACCTGGAACTATCTCTCGAGTATTCGACGCCCTGAAATTCGCGATCGCGTGTCCGCGCTGATGCGCGATGCAAGCATTCCAGAATAGCGACCGCGGGCAGCGCTACCGCCATTCACTCGCGCCACGAATACGCCGGCCGACCTCGACGAGGTCCAGGTAGCAAAGTTCGTCCTCGGTCATTGCGCGATCTTGATGCGCTTGACCGGTTCCTTGCCGAGCGCGCCGCTCTGGTAGTCGGCGATCGCCTGCTCGATTTCCTCGCGCGTATTCATCACGAACGGACCGTACTGCACGACCGGTTCGCCGATCGGAAT
>JAQBBQ010000087.1:0-17101 GCA_032125995.1 Betaproteobacteria bacterium
GGTGGTGAATCACATCAGGATCTGTCGGCAATTGTGCCAGGAGCAGCCGATAGACCCGCTCGGCGTCGACATGCCGCCCGAGTTGCTCCAGCGCCATCCCCAGGCGGTGCAGCGCCGCATGGTCTCCCGGGCGCAGGGCGAGAGCGATACGGTAGGTGGCGACGGCCTCGCCCCAGTGTTCCGGCGATTCGGTGAACGAGCGATAGAACGTTCCTGAAGCCTCGTTCCAGGCGCGCTCGTCGAGCATTTCGAGTCGCACGCGCGGCGAGATCGTTGAAGTCCCGCGCGTTGACGTCGAAGCCGCGCTCGGGGCGCCGGTCGACGCGACTGCCGAGACCGTATTCGAGCGGCCGAACGACGAATCCCGTGCGCAGCCCGCAGGCGCGTGCTGCGCGTAGATCGTCCTTGTGTGCGGCGACCATCATGACTTCCTGCGGCTCGAGCCCAAGCAGCCGCGCCGCGCCGAGATAGGCCTGGGGATCAGGTTTGTAGTGCTGAAACAGTTCGGCCGACAGGATGCAATCCCAGGGCAGGCCGGAGAATTTCGCCATGTTGGTGAGCAAGGCGACATTGCCGTTGGACAGCGTCGCGATCACGTAGTCGCGCTTGAGGCGACGCAGGCCCGCGCGTGCGTCTGCCCACGGCTTGAGGCGGTGCCACACTCGATTGAGGTGGTCAATCTCGGACTTGCGCAAACCCCTGATCGAGAACCGCTCGAGCAGTTCGTCGAGGATCATGCGGTGCAGGGCGTCGATCGACGTCCATCCCAGTTTCCCGGCACGCACGCGCGCCATTGCCGGGCGATAGCCGGCGCGCCAGGCGTCGGCGAATGCGGCCCAGTCCACGTCAAGGTGTTTTGCGCGGCCCAGACGCCGTCCCTCGGCGATCACGGAACTGCGCCAATCGACGACGGTTCCAAACACATCGAACACCAGCGCCTGGACAGCCTTGAGTGCACGGGGCGAGCGAGTCATTTGCGTTTCTTTTCGTGCCGCCAGAGCACGTCGCCGCGCCCGGCGTGCCGATTCAGCGCCCGGCCGGCGACGAACAGCAGGTCCGACAGTCGGTTCAGGTACTGGCGCAGGTCGACGCTCACCGTGTCCTGGCGCCCGAGCGCGACGACGCTGCGCTCGGCGCGGCGGCACACCGCGCGCGCGAGGTGGGCGGCCGCTGCGGCGCGTGACCCGCCCGGCAAAATGAATTCCTTGAGCGGGGTGAGCGGCGCGTTCCACTGCGTGAGGAGGGTCTCGAGACGCTGGACCTGCGCCGCGCGCACCATCTCATGCCCGGGGATGCTGAGTTCGCCGCCGACGTCGAACAGGTCCTGCTGCACGCCCTCGAGCGCCGCGCGTATTGCATCCGGAACGTCCTCGGCGAGCAGTACGCCGAGCGCCGAATTCAGTTCGTCGACGTCGCCCAGCGCCTGCACGCGCAGCGCGTCCTTGCCGATGCGCGCACCGTCCCCGAGACCGGTTTCCCCGGCATCTCCGGTGCGGGTGGTGATTTTCGTCAGTCGGTGCCCCATCGCAATCGCGGCCCGCGGGTTTTCGTGCGCGTATCTTACGTGGCTTGGATCGCGTTAGCATTAGGGCTCCCGCGCGGTGCGGGAAACCGATCGAGGAGGGATCATGGCTACACGCGTTCGCAAGGCGGAGTACTACTCGATGAAGGTACCGAACCGGCCGGGTGCCGGGGCCAAGCTGCTCGAGACGCTGAAGACCGAAGGGGTGGGGCTGCTTGCGTTTACCGGATTTCCGGTGCGCGGTGGCGTGCAGGTCGATTTCATTCCGCAAAACGGCACGACGTTTCGCCGTGCGGCAAAGCGCGCGGGTTGGAAAGTGTCGGTGCGCAAGACGGTGTTCCTCATGCAGGGTGACGACCGGGTTGGCGCGCTCAGCGGCGTGCTTGGCAAGCTGGCGGCTGCGCGCATCAGCCTGACCGCGCTCGATGCGGCGATCGCCGGCGGCGGACGCTACGGCGCGATGTTCTGGGTCAAGAAGAAGGACGTCGCTCGCGCCGCGCGCCTCCTGCGCGCGCACTGAGCTCTGCGGACCCGCGCGTCAGCGTTTTGCTTTAACTTCGCTTTCGATCGTGCCGCGGGCGAGCGTAGTGTGTAGTCGCTCGCCCTCGGCGATGCGCGAAGCGTCGCGCAGCACCTCGCCGGCGGCGTTGCGCGAGATGCTGTAGCCGCGCGCGAGCACCCCGCGCGGATCGAGCACGCTCAGGCGGCCGTGCAACTCGGCGAGTTGCGCCGTCGCTAGCGCGTGCCGGCGGGCGGCCGCGGCAGCGAGCCCTTGGCGCAATGCACGCAGGGCGTAGCGCGGGGCGTCAAGGCGCCGCGCCGTTGCGGTGGCGAGACGGGCGGCCAGTTGCACGACGAGCGCGCGTGCGGCAGCGAGCCGCTCGGCCGGGTGCACCAGGCGCCGTGCGAGCCCGTCGACCGATTGGGCGGTGGATTCGATGCGCCGGCGTACCTCACGTCCCGCCCGCCGCGCGAACTCGGCGAGGCGCGCGAGGAGTTCCGCGCGATGCGGCACGGCGACTTCGGCGGCTGCGGTCGGCGTCGCGGCGCGCCAGTCGGCGGCAAAATCGGCAATCGTGACGTCGGTTTCGTGTCCGACGCCGACGACGACCGGAATTGCCGACGCCCGGATCGCGTACGCGACCGCAGCTTCGTTGAACTGCCACAGGTCTTCAATCGAGCCGCCACCGCGCACGAGGAGCAGCACGTCGCACTCCGCGCGTTCGTTGGCGCGCGCGAGCATCCCCGCGATGCGCTCCGCGGCCCCGACGCCCTGGACCGGCACGGGATAGACGATGACCGAGACCGACGGGTTACGGCGCGCGAGCGTGGTCAACACGTCGCGCAATGCCGCCGCGGCGAGCGAGGTGACGACGCCGACGCGCCGCGGATGCGCGGGAAGTGCCCGCTTACGGTCCGGATCGAAGAGCCCCTCGCGTTCCAGCGCCTGCTTGAGCTTCAGAAAACGCTCGTAGAGCGGCCCCAGTCCGGCCTGGCGCATGGCCTCGACCCGGAGCTGAAAGCGACCGCGCGGCTCGTACAGCGTCACCAGCGCGCGCACCTCGACGCGCATGCCCTCGCGTGGCGCCCAGTCGAGAAGTGCGGCACGCCCCTGGAACATCACACAATCGACCTGTGCGGCGTCGTCCTTGAGCGTGAAATAGCAATGTCCGGAGGCCGCGCGGGTGAAGTTTGAGATCTCGCCGGACACCCAGGTGAGGGGAAAGCGCCGCTCGAGCGTGTCACGAACGCTTCTCAGTAGCGCCGAGACGCTGAGCACGCCGGCACGCGGTGCTTCGGGATCGTGCGTGGTCTCGGTCGGCATGGGCGAAGGCCTGCCGCGAGGACTCTACACCAATCCACCGGCGCACCCGGCGTACCGCCGGCGGTCCCCAGATCGCACGCGGAACCCGATTCTTTTCCGTAAGCCGCTGTAAATACTTCGGAAAACGCTGCTCAATTTTTGATCGCTGCCAGGTTTCGGGGTCCGTCGCGAGGGTGAACGCAAAGTGCCCAACGACAATCCACATACTTATCCACAACTTTTGTGGATAACGGCGACCCGCCTTGCCGCGTGGTTGCGGTTTGGCTAAAGTGCGCCCACCCCGCAGACCTCGTGTCGCGTGTCGAAACTGGCGCAACAGGAGCGGGCGCGGCTGCGCCGTGACGCAGGTCGCATGCCACGTACCCGAAACATCCAGGAATCGCACGTGTTCACCATCATTCAATCCGCCGGCTGGCCGATCTGGCCGCTGCTGGCTGCCTCAGTGATCGCGGTCGCGCTGATCATCGAGCGCTCGGTTTCGCTGCGCCACCGCAAAATCGTTCCGCCGACCCTGCTCGACCAGGTCGTCGCCGTCTACGAGCGCCATGGCGTATCGGAGGAGGTCCTCGAGCGGCTCGCCAAGGACTCGCCGCTGGGGGTGGTGCTCGCCGCCGGCCTGCGTAACCACGCCAGCTCGCGTTACGTCATGCGCGAGGCGATCGACGAGGCTGGACGCGCGGTGACCCACGATCTGGAGCGCTTCCTGACCACGCTCGGTACCATCGCGACGGCGTCGCCGCTGCTTGGCCTGTTCGGGACCGTAATTGGGATGATCGAAATCTTCGCCTCCCAATCACCGACCGGGACCAACCCGCAGCAGCTTGCACATGGAATTTCCGTGGCGCTTTACAACACGGCGTTCGGTATCGGCATCGCGATTCCTGCACTGATCTTCTACCGCCACTTCAAGAACCGCGTCGAGGGCTACGTGGTGGACATGGAGCAAGCGGCGGCGCGGCTGGTCGACACGGTGCACGGCGAACGCGGCGACACGCCGCGCGGTCGGTAGGCGTGGTCGGCGTGCGCGGCGCCATCGGACGAGGCGGGGCGTGAACTTTCAGCGCGGTCGAGAGAAGGAGCCGCTCGAGATCAATCTCGTACCGATGATCGACGTCATGCTCGTGATCCTGATCTTTCTCATGATCTCGACGACGTACTCCAAATACACTGAACTGCAGATCAATCTGCCCACGGCCGAAGTTGAGAAGCAACCCGACCGGCAGAACGAAGTGGCGGTACTCGTGAACGCGGAGGGCCGGTACGTGATCAACGGCACGCCGGTCGTGTTTTCGAGCGTCGAACAGTTCTCGGGTGAGTTGAAGCGTGTCGCGGCCGACGCGAAGAAGCCGATCATCGTGATCAGCGCGGACGCCAAGGCCTCGCACGAATCCGTGGTCCGCGTCATGTGGGCGGCCCAAACGGCGGGGCTGGGGCAGATTAGCTTCACGACGCAGGCGACGCCGAAATGAGCGCCGCCGCAATGCCTGCCGACGCAATGCACGCTGCCAGACCCGTTAGCGCGTTGGGCGGGGAACGCGGGCCATCGCCGCGAACGCCCTAGTCCGCGCCTGGTACCGCGGCGGCCCCTTGGCCTGGCTGCTGTGGCCGGCGAGCCTCGTCTTCGGCGCCGTGGTGCGCGTGCGCCGGCAGCTGTATCGCTTTAGGTTCCTGCGTAGCGCTGGCGCCGGCGTTCCCGTGGTCGTGGTTGGCAACCTTGTCGTCGGTGGCAGCGGCAAGACGCCGCTCGCGCTTTGGGTCGCCGAGTACCTCGCCAAGTCAGGATGGTCGCCGGCCGTCGTCTCGCGCGGATACGGCGGCCAGGTCGACGCCCCGCGCGAGGTGAGTTTGACGTCCGAGGCGGCCGAGGTCGGCGACGAACCCATCGTGCTTGCACGCCGCAGCGGCTGCCCGGTCTGGGTGGGGTCCGATCGCGTGCGCGTGATCGAGGCGTTGCGCGCGAAGCACCCCGAAGTGAATGTCGTCGTACTCGACGACGGGCTACAGCACTACCGGCTGCGGCGCGACATCGAGATCGCCGTGGTCGGTGCGCGCGGCTTCGGCAATGGCTTGTTGCTGCCCGCTGGGCCGATGCGCGAACCGGCGTCGCGTCTGCGCTCGGTGAGCGCGGTCATCGCGCACGGCTGCGATCGCGCCGCCCTTGACCCGCTCGCCGGGGGCGTTCGCGTCTTTGGCATGCGCCTCGAGGGCGAGACCCTGCACCGGATGACCGACGCGCGGGAGCGGCAGCCGGCGCAGTCTCTAGCCGGGAAAAGCGTGCATGCGGTGGCCGGGATCGGCGACCCCAATCGATTCTTCATTCAACTCGCGCGCTTTGGCGCGAAGGTCCAGCCGCATCCGTTTCCGGATCATCATCCCTTGCGTGCCGAGGATCTGACGTTCGGTGATGGCTTGCCGGTCGTAATGACCGAAAAGGACGCGGTAAAATTGCGCCACGCTGCGCAGGCCCACTGGTGGGTTCTGCCGGTTCACGCCGCGCCCGATCCGGGGTTCGGGGACTGGTTGCTGCAGCGGCTGGGCGAGTGGAAGAAACCATGAGCGCTCTCGATCCGCGATTGCTCGAAATCCTCGTCTGCCCGCTGTGCAAGGGTCCGCTCATCAATCGCAAAGCCGAGGGCGAACTGGTCTGCAAGGCCGATCGGCTGGGCTATCCGATCAAGGACGGGATTCCGGTGATGCTCGAGGAGGAAGCGCGCAAGCTTCCGCCGGAAGAAGAGATCGCGTGACGGCGTGAGTTTCGCCGTTGTCATCCCGGCGCGCTATGCCTCGACGCGTTTTCCGGGGAAACCGCTGGCGGATATCGCCGGCAAGCCCATGGTCGTGCGGGTCTGCGAGCGGGCGGCGCGCAGCGGTGCCGAGAGCATACATGTGGCAACCGACGACGCGCGGATCGCCGACGCGGTCACGACGCACGGATTTGCGGCGGTGTTGACGCGGTCTGACCACGCCTCGGGCACTGACCGGATTGCCGAGGCCGCGGCCCAGCTCGGGCTGGCCGACGATGCGATCGTGGTCAATGTGCAGGGCGACGAACCGCTCATTGCGCCGGCGCTGATCGCGCGGGTCGCCGAGGTCCTCGCACAGCGCCCGCAGGCTGCGGTATCGACCGCCTGTCATCCAATACACGATGCGGCTGCGGCATTCAATCCGAACGTCGTCAAGGTCGTCCTCGATGCGCACGGCGATGCGCTGTACTTCAGCCGCGCGCCGATTCCGTATGCACGCGACGCCTATGCGGACGGCCGCCGGGCGCCGCCCGCGGATCTGCCGATGTACCGTCACGCGGGGATTTACGCCTACCGCGTCTCGTTCCTGAAGCGCTACGCCGAACTCACGCCATCGCCGCTCGAGGCGTTCGAAGCGCTCGAGCAGCTGCGCGTGCTGTGGCACGGTCACCGGATCGCCGTCGCGGTCAGCGCGGAGGAAATCCCGCCCGGGGTTGACACGCCGGGGGACCTGGCGCTGGTGCGTGCGCAGTTTGACCCTGCCGCCGAATCGGGCTAGAAGCTATCCGCGCAGTGCTACTGACGACGCGGTGCGACCACGCGACGATCGACCGCAGCGATTCACCGTTTTACGGCTTCAGCGTTCCACGATTCACCCACAGGTTTCGACGACGGACGTACAAGCGATGCGAATCATTGTCGTGGGGCCACCCGGCGCCGGGAAGGGCACCCAAGCTGGCTTTTTGACTCAGCGCTACGGTGTTCCGCAGATATCGACCGGCGACATGCTGCGCGCGGCGATCAAGGCCGGCACGCCCCTCGGCGTGGCGGCAAAGAAGGTGATGGACCAAGGTCAGCTGGTCTCAGATGAAATCGTTGTCGAGTTGGTCACGCAACGCCTGCAACAGCCCGATTGCGAAAACGGCTATCTGTTCGACGGCTTTCCCCGCACGCTGGCGCAGGCGGAGGCACTGCGCGATGCAACGCTGCGGGTCGAGCACGTTCTCGAAATCGACGTGCCAGACGACGAAATTATTGTCCGCATGGCCGGGCGCCGTGTACACCCCGGCTCAGGGCGCAGCTATCACGCGAAGTTCAATCCGCCCAAGGTGGCGGATCGCGACGACGTCACGGGCGAGGCATTGATCCAGCGCGACGACGACAAGGCAGCAACGGTGCGCAGGCGTCTGCAGGTGTATCGCGCCCAGACCAAGCCCCTGATCGAGTACTACCAACAGTGGGCGGCGACGGGTGATGCGCGTGCCCCGAAGCACATCAAGATCGCGGGCAGCGGCGGCGTGGAGGAGATTCGCGACCGGGCGTTTGCGGCGCTCGACGCGGCGCGCTAGCGCTAGGCTGGCGCCGGCCGCGCGTCGCGTCCTGCGCGGAATCTTGCTAAAATCCGCGCCTTTCTCGCGGGCAGCCTCGCCCGCACAATAAGACAGGGAGAAACAGCATGACCGGATTGTGGTTCGCGATCGCCTGCGCGATCTTCGCGATCATTTACGGCGTGGTTCAGTCCAAGTGGATACTCTCGCTGCCCACGGGCAACGACCGCATGCGCGAGATCTCGGATGCGGTGCGCGAAGGCGCGGTCGCCTACCTAAAGCGTCAGTACACCACCATTGCCGTCGTCGGCCTCGTGCTGTTCCTGGTCATCGGCTTCATTCCGCAGCTCGGCTGGGCCACCGCCTGGGGCTTCGTCTTGGGTGCCGTGCTATCCGGCCTGTCGGGCATCATCGGGATGAACATCTCGGTGCGCGCCAACGTACGCACGGCCGAGGCGGCGCGCACCGGCTTGAACGAGGCGCTGCAGGTGGCCTTTCGGGGTGGCGCAATCACCGGAATGTTGGTGGTTGGACTCGGTCTGCTCGGCGTCGCCGGTTATTTTGCGCTGCTGTATTTCAATGAGCACGTGAGGACCGATCTGGCCAAAATCATCCATCCGCTGGTGGGGCTGGCCTTCGGTGGCTCGCTGATTTCGATCTTCGCGCGACTCGGCGGCGGCATCTTCACCAAGGGCGCGGACGTCGGGGCCGATCTGGTCGGCAAGGTCGAGGCCGGCATTCCGGAGGACGATCCGCGGAACCCGGCGGTCATCGCGGACAACGTCGGCGACAACGTCGGCGACTGCGCGGGTATGGCGGCCGACCTGTTCGAGACCTATGCGGTGACAATCATCGCCACGATGCTGCTCGGCGCCCTGCTCATCAAGGACGTCGCGGCGCTCATCTACCCGCTTGCGCTCGGCGGTTTTTCGATCATCGCGTCGGTGATCGGCACCTGGTTCGTTAAGGCCAAGCCGGGCGACAAGAACGTGATGCCGGCGCTCTACAAGGGCCTGGCCTGGGCAGGTGGACTTGCGCTGATCGCGTTCTTCCCGATTACGCAAGTGATGATGGGCGAGATTCTGAAAACTACGACCTTCGAAATCGCCGGCGTCGAGACGCTCATTTCCCCGTGGGCGTTGTACGGTGCCGCGGTCGTCGGTCTCGTCCTCACGGGTTTCATGGTCTGGATTACCGAGTACTACACGGGGACCGAATACGCGCCCGTGCAGCACATTGCGTTGGCGTCGACCACGGGGCATGCGACGAACATGATCGCAGGCCTGGGCGTGGCGATGAAGTCGACCGCCTGGCCGGTGCTTGCGGTGTGCGTCGCGATCATCGCGTCGTACGCGCTCGCCGGGCTGTACGGCATTGCGATTGCGGCGACCTCGATGCTTTCGATGGCGGGGATCATCGTCGCGCTCGACGCCTACGGTCCGATCACTGATAACGCTGGCGGGATTGCCGAGATGGCGGATCTGCCCGACTCGGTACGCGCGATCACCGATCCACTAGACGCGGTCGGCAACACGACCAAGGCGGTGACCAAGGGTTACGCCATCGGTTCGGCAGGCCTCGCTGCGCTGGTGCTGTTCGCCGATTTCACGCACGCGCTCAAGGCGGCCGGTTTGAGCGTGACTTTCGACTTGTCGAATCACTACGTGATCGTCGGCCTGTTCATCGGCGGCATGGTCCCTTTCCTATTCGCTGCGATGGCGATGGAGGCGGTCGGCCGCGCGGCGAGTTCGGTGGTGCTTGAAGTGCGCCGCCAGTTCAAGGAAATCCCTGGCATCATGGAAGGCACGGCGCGTCCCGAATACGGTGTGGCGGTCGACCTGCTGACGCGCGCTGCGATCAAGGAGATGATGGTGCCTTCGCTCCTTCCGGTGCTGGTGCCGGTTGTCGTCGGCCTTGGCTTTGGCTGGATCGGTGGCACGGTCGCGGGCGCGCAGGCACTGGGCGGCGTGCTGATGGGCACTATCGTCACGGGTTTGTTCGTCGCGATCTCGATGTGCACCGGTGGTGGCGCCTGGGACAACGCGAAGAAGTACATCGAGGACGGCAATTACGGCGGCAAGGGTTCGGACGCGCACAAGGCCGCAGTGACCGGCGACACCGTCGGCGATCCGTACAAGGACACCGCGGGACCCGCGGTGAACCCGCTGATCAAGATCATCAATATCGTCGCCTTGCTGGTGGTACCGTTGCTGGTGTGAAGCAGCGCGCCTTGCAGTGGACGTTGAGGGCGGCTTCGGCCGCCCTTTTTCTATGTTGGGCCGCGACCGCGGGTGCCCAGCCGATCGGCCAGCCGGAGGCGGAGACCGGCAGCGCGCAGAAGCGCGCGCTCGACGTCCGCCGCCAGCTCGTGGTCGCTGCGAACCCCTTCGCGGCCGACGCGGGGCTCGAGATCCTGCGCGTGGGCGGCAGCGCGGTCGATGCGGCGGTCACGGTCGCGCTTGTGCTGGGGCTCGTCGAGCCGCAATCCTCGGGGCTCGGCGGCGGCGGTTTTTTGCTGCATTGGTCGGCACAGGATCGGCGCCTGCGTAGCTACGACGGTCGCGAGACTGCGCCGGCCGCGGCGCGTGAAGATCGCTTCGTCGAGCCGAGCGGTCGCACGACGCCGTTCTTCGACGCGGTCATCAGCGGGAAATCGATCGGCGTGCCCGGCGTGTTGCGCCTGCTCGAGCTTGTGCACGGGCGGCACGGGCGCCTGCCCTGGGCGCAGTTGTTCGAGCCCGCGATCCGGCTCGCGGCGGCCGGCTTTCCGATGTCGCCGCGACTGCATGGGCTGCTCGAGCAGGACCGCTTTCTGCGTGACGATGCGGCGGCGCAGCGCCTGTATTACCGCGCGGACGGCACCCCGTATCCGGTCGGCACGCGGATCACGAATGCCGCCTATGCCGACACGCTGAGGACGCTCGCCGCACAGGGGGCCGACGCGTTTTACACGGGTGCAATTGCGGAAGACATCGTGCGCGCTGTACGCACGGGTGCGCGGCCTGGCGACATGAGGCGCGAGGATCTTGTGCGCTACGCCGCGCTCGAGCGCGATCCAGTGTGTGGACGCTATCGTGGACGCCGCGTCTGCGGCATGGGCCCGCCCTCGGCGGGGGCGATCGTCGTGCTCCAGATCCTCGGCATCCTCGAGCGCACCGGGTTCGAGCGCGCGGGGCCGAACTCTGCGCAGGCCGTGCACCTGTTTTCGGAGGCCGGCCGACTGGCCTATGCCGATCGCAACCATTTCATCGCCGACCCGGCATTTGCTCCGCAGCCGGTCGCCGGACTGCTTGCGCCGGACTATCTCGATGCACGCGCGAAGCTTGTCGGCGCACGCTCGATGGGCGGCGCGGAACCCGGGATGCCGAAAGGCGTGTCCGCGATTGGCCCGGCCCATGCGGGGTCGAGCTCGGGTACGACGCATTTCTCGATCGTCGACGCACGCGGCGATGCGGTGGCGATGAGCGCATCGGTCGAGAACGCCTTCGGTGCGCGCCGCATGGTGCGGGGTTTTCTTCTCAACAACCAGCTTACGGATTTCGCCTTCGATCCGCGCTCGCGCGGTGCGCCGGCGGCCAACCGGGTGCAAGGTGGCAAGCGTCCGCGCAGCACGATGTCGCCGACCTTCGTGTTTGGTCTGGACGGTCGGCTGGAAATGGCGCTCGGCTCACCCGGTGGGCGCGCGATTGCGAACTTCGTCGCCAAAGTCATTGTTGGCGTACTGGATTGGGGCCTGGACTTGCAGGCGGCCGTCGAGCTGCCCAACTTCGGCAGCGCGAACGGGCCGACCTTCATCGAGCGTGGAAGTACCTATGAGTCTCTTGTCGAGGCACTCGAAGCGCGCGGGCACGTGCTGAACCTCGCGCGCATGACGAGCGGCGTGCACGTGATTCGCCGCATCCCCGGCGGTTGGCGGGGCGCGGCGGATCCGCGGCGCGAGGGCGTGGCGCGGGGGGACTAGCGGGCCGAACGCCGCGCTCAGCTTGGCTGTGGCGAATAGACTCGCATCGGCTGCACGGTTCCGCGCACCGCGACGGTTCCCGCCAGCGCCCAGGCGTTCGTCGTTGCAGCCACGCTGTGCGTGGCATGCGACACCAGCAGAGGCGCGCGGAACGCCTTGGTCAGGCCCTCGATACGCGAAGCGATGTTCACCGGATCGCCGACCACGGTGTACTCGCGGCGCCGCGCCGACCCGATGTCGCCCACCGTGGCCACGCCGGTGTGGACGCCAATGCCGATGCGGATTGCCTCGAGGCCGGCGCCCGCGCGCTCGCAGTTGAAGGCTTCGAGCGCGCGCAGCATGTCCAGGGCGCAGGCTACCGCGCGGTCGGCATGGTCGGGTTGCTCGAGCGGCGCGCCAAAGTAAGCCAGCATGCCGTCGCCGATGAATTTGTCGAGCGTGCCATCGTGTCGGAACACCGCGTCGACCATGCGGGTGTGGAAGCGGTTTAGGAAAGCCACCGTTTCCGTGCTGGTCCAGGCGCTGGACATCGGCGTGAAGTCTCGGATGTCGGAGAACAGCACCGTCACCTCGCGTGCCTCGCCCATCTGGGTGGTCTGGCCGGAGCCGAGGATTTGCTCCACCACGGTGGGGGCGAAGTAGCGCGACAGGCGGTCGGTGAGACTGCGCTGCGCCAGCGCACGCTTCAGCAGACGGATGTTCCTGCCCGCCAGGTAGCTGGCGGCGGCCGCCGCCGCGAATACGATGATCATCACGTCGAAGACCACATAGGCGATCTCGGCGCGCACGAGCAGCGCGAACTCCAGCACCGCGGCGGCGATCGCGGTGGCGAAAATGTTGCGGCGGCTCAGGGAGAGCTGCGACGCGATCAGCACGAAGAGGAAGATGGCGAGCGTCGTTGCCGCGATCACCGGCGCGCGATCCACAGCGGCGAACGTCGCCAGGTACTGCATGCCGAAGATCAACGGCATGTCGAGCAGCGGCAGCGCGTACCAGGCATGGCGGCAGGTAACAGCGTGGGTGCGCGTCGCGACGTAAAGGAGAATTGCAAGAACCGTATACACGATGAGCGCCGGGATGCGCGCTTGGGCCGTGACCGACCCGGCCACGAGCGCGAACCACGCATTCAGCGCGAGGAAGGCCGGCGCCATGAGTGCGCGCAGACCCGCCACCCGGGCTGCGCCGCGCATGCGCTCTTGCTCGTAGAGCTGCTGGAAATCGCCCGACCGGCGATCCGCGGGTTCGGCTTCGATGGGTAGCATGGCGTCTCCCGTCCTTCTCGATGCGCCATTTTCGGCCCGCGCCGCTCCGGATGGTTGATCCGAACGTCCAATGTTCGATGCCAAGCGCCGCCGCGGAAGCGAGGACGCGGTCGAAGCAGACCCCAATAGGGCGCTCTCTTTCTCCAGAGGCAGTGCGGAGGAGGTCGGCCTACACCGCGGTAGGATAGCTGCCAGATGGGGCCGATGAAGTCCAAGCGCACCTCGCTCGGCAAGACCACGCGGCCGGCCCTTGCCGGTATCCTGCCGCGTCCGCGCCTGTTCGGGCGCCTCGACGCGGGCCGGCATTCACCCGTTACCTGGGTGTCCGGGCCGCCGGGCAGCGGCAAGACGACGGCACTCGTAAGCTACGTCGATCAGGCGAAGGTTGCTTCGCTCTGGTATCAGATGGATGCAGGCGATGCCGACGTCGCCACGTTCTTCTTTTACCTCAAGCAGGCCGGCGACGACCTTGGCGAGGGCGAGGGCGAGCCGCTGCCGCTGCTGACGCCCGAATACCACGCCGGCCTGCCGGCGTTCACGCGGCGCTACTTCCAGATCCTGTTTTCCCGGCTCGAGCCGCCGTTCGTCGTCGTATTCGACGGCTATCAGGACGTCCCCGCGTCCTCGCCGTTGCACGACGTGCTGCGCGACGCGGTGCGTGAGATGCCGCCGGGCGGCGCGCTCGTGATGCTCAGTCGCGGGGATCCGCCGGCGAACTTCGCGCGCTTGCGCGCGCACGGCAGCGTCACCGAGCTCGGCTGGAGCGACCTGCAGCTCGACCGCGACGAGATCGCCGCGATCGCGCGCGAGCGCGGCGTCGAGCTGCCGCGCGAGGCGCTCGACACGCTTGCGGCGAAGACCGAGGGCTGGGCAGCCGGGGTCGTACTGCTGCTCGAGCAGTCGCGCCGCGCTGGATCGATCTCGGCGCTGCCCGATTTTTCGACCCGCCAGGTCATCTTCGACTATCTGGCCGGCGAGATCTTCCAGGCAACCGACCCCCGAACGCAGGCTTTTCTCCTCAAGACCGCGCTCGCCGCGCAGATGACAGCCGCCACCGCCGAGGCGCTCACCGGCGAACACGACGCGGAGCCGATTCTCGCGGGCCTGCACCGCAACAACTATTTCGTCACCTTGCGCAAGGTCGCGCCCGCGCCGGTGTACCAATACCACCCCATGTTTCGCGAGTTCCTTCTGGCGCGCGCCGAGGAGACGATGCCGGCGGATGCGTTGCGGCAACTACGCGGTGCGTCGGCTGCGTTGATGGAGGAAGCGGGTTATCCGGAGGATGCCGTCGAGCTCCTGCTCGACAGTCGAGACTGGGAATCGGCGGCTCGCCTGGTCGAGACCTACGCCAAAGCCCTGGTCGAGCAGGGACGCGGTGAGACCGTGCTGCACTGGCATGAGGCGCTGCCGAAGCAGGCCCGGCAACGGCATCCCTGGGTCGTGTACTGGGCCGCGGCGAGCCAGCTACAGCCTGCGCCGCGCGAAGCGCGCCTGCTATACGAGCAGGCCTACGAGTTGTTCGGTGCCCAAGGGTCTACGGGCGAGGCGGGCGCGCTGCGCGCCTGCTCGGGTGCGATGTACGCGATTCTCTACGAGCTGGACGATTTCTCGCTGCTCGATCGCTGGATCGCCGCGCTCGATGCGGCGGTCGGCGCAGGACACGACTGGCCCGAACCGGAGCTCGAGGCGCGCATCGCGAGCAGTATGTTCATCTCGCTGACCCTGCGCCAGCCGCACCGGCGCGACATCGGGCAGTGGATCGAGCGCGGTGTGCGTGCGGCGCAACGTGCGTCCGACCCCAACCTGAGCATGTTCGTCTGCCTGCTCGCGGCGCTGACATTGATGTGGACCGGCCTAAATCGCAAGGCCTTCGAACTGATCGAATCGATGCGCCAAGTCGCGCAATCGCCGGGCGTATCGCCGTTCTCGTTGACCACGCTGAAGAATCTCGAAGCGATGCACGCCATGTTCGCTGCGGACGGTGATCGGGCGCTCACGGCCATGCGCGAGGGGCTCGAGATCGCACACGCGACCGGTGCGCACACCTGGATGTTTCAGTTGCTCGTGTGTGGCTACGGTGGCGCGCTCGGTTCGAACAACCTCGGCGCCACCAGCGACATCGTCAAACAGCTCGAGGCGCTCTCGGGCCGGGCCGGTCGAGCCGACCTCGCGCAGTATCATCATTTCGCGGCCTGGGAAGCCATGCTGCGCAATGACCTGATGCGCGCGTTGCAGGAGGCGCGCATTTCGCTGCGCATGGCGATCGAAGTAGGTAGTCCCTATTTTGAGGCGCTCGCGCGGCTCGCGCTCGCGCAGATCCTCGCCGAATGCGGTGACGAGCGAAAGTGTGTCTCCCACCTCGAGCGGCTGCGCGAAATCGTGCGCGCGATCGACAACCGTCACCTCGAGTTCGCCAGCCTCATGGGTTCGGCGCGAATTGCACTCGAGCACGGCCGGCAACGGCTCGGCCTGAGCCTATTGCAGAATGGGCTCAAGATCGGCCGGGAATTTGGCTACACGCACTTCCTCTGGTGGTGTCCGAACCGCGTCGCCAACGTCCTCGTGCGGGCGATCGAAGCGGGAATCGAGGTCGACTACGCGAAGAGCCTCGTGCGCCTGCGCGGTCTGGTGCCGGACGAAGCGCCGCTGCAGATCGACGCCTGGCCCTGGTCGTTCCGGGTGCAAACGCTCGGTGGATTCGGTCTGCTCAAGAACGATGCAGCGCTCGCGAGCGCGGGCAAGGCGCAACGCCGTCCGCTCGAACTGCTCAGAGTGCTCGTTGCGCTGGGCGGCGAGGCGGTGAGCGAAGAGCGCATTACCGACGCGATGTGGCCACGGATCGAGGGCGACTCGGCGCATCGATCCTTCACCAGCACCCTGCATCGCCTGCGCAAACTGCTCGGCGAGGACGGCGCGCTCGTGCTGCGCGAGGGTCGGCTTTCGATCAGCCGGCGCCATGTCTGGACCGATGTCTGGGCGCTCGAGGCAACGGTGACCGAGATTGAATCGCAGCTCGCGCGCGGGCGTGTACCCGAGCCGGCCGAGGTCGAACGGTGCCAGACGCGCCTGTTCGCGTTGTATCGCGGACCGTTTCTCGCACGCGAGGACGATGCGGCGTGGCTGCTCCAGCCGCGCGAGCGGCTGCGCGCGCGCTTTGCGCGCGCCCTGAGCGAGCTTGGCCAGTACTGGGAGACGCGCGAAGAATTGCCGCGCGCGCGCGCCTGCTACGAGAAGGGGATCGACGCCGATCCCGGCGCGGAAGGTTTCTACCGCAGCCTGATGCTGCTGCTCGATCGCATGGGGCGCCGCGCCGAGGCGCTCGAGTTGTTTCAGCGCTGTCGGTCGGCCTTGTCTGCGCAGGGCATCGAGCCTGCGCCGGAGATCCGCGCGGTCTACGACCGGCTGAGCGCCGCGGCCTAGCGCCCGCTGCGACGCAGCACGCGTTTTTAAGCAATCTGTAAGCGACCCGTAAGGGGTCTGAAAGCCGGTCACCTCCAGCATGGCCCTGCAGGCACGAACGCCTGCGGCTAACCAAGGAGATGATCATGAAAACCCTATCTAAGACTCTGATCGGACTGTCCATTTTGGGTATCGCGGCGACCGGCTGTGTGGCCGTGCCGGTGGGTTCGCCCAATGGAGATGTGACGTGGGAAGCGGTCCCGTTACCGCTCGCCCCGCTCGTGTACTCGCGCGATCCGTTCCCGGCGAACGTGCCAGCGCGCCTGTACCCCACCAACGACCTCGCCCGCCAGATCGGCATGCTGAACGGTTCGGTGACCAACATGCGCAACGGCAAAGGCCGTTTTCAGCTGAGCTACCGCGGCGACACGCTGACGGGCGAAGCGACGCGCGATTCGTCCGGCGATGCGCACAGTGGCGTGGCCAATGCCGCGGGACCGCGTGGGATGTTCATGAACTGTCAGTACCGTATGAACAACCCGCGCCAGGGTTCAGGCAGTTGCACGTTCTCCGACGGTGCGACCTACGACGTGCATCTCGGTAGCTGACCAGTGACGCGGACCGAGCCGGAGCCGGCTGCCGCCGGCTCCGGCTTTGAGCCGAGGCACACCATGGAAACCACCATTCATTTGACCGCGCGTGAAGCAGATGTCCTGCGGTTGCTCGCGCGCGGCTGCACCTATATTCAGGTCGGCGACCGGCTCGGCGTGACCTGCAACACGGTTTCGAGCCACGTGAAAAGCATCTACCGCAAGCTCGAGGTGCGCTCGGCGCGTGC
>JAQBBQ010000088.1:0-7406 GCA_032125995.1 Betaproteobacteria bacterium
GACGGGAATCGTTTGCGAGGGGATGTCGCTATAGGCCGGGGGTTTCATCTTTTCGCTCGCCGGCAGGTTTAGCCACAGCTGGAAGCCGCGCATGCGGCCTTCGCTCTGCTGCGGCATCTCGGAATGCACGATGCCGCGCGCCGCGGTCATCCATTGCACGTCGCCGGGGCCGAGGTCGCCCGTGTTGCCGCCGCTATCCTTGTGCTGCATGTGCCCGTCGAGCATGTAGGTCACGGTCTCGAAGCCGCGGTGCGGGTGCGCGGGAAAGCCGGCGAGGTAGTCGTCCGGGTTGTCCGAGCCGAACTCGGCCAGCATCAGGAAGGGGTCGTGACGTGCGAATTCGCTCGCGCCGATACTGCGGCGCAGCTTGACGCCGGCGCCGTCCGAGGTGGCGACCGAGGGAATGACGCGTTGCAGGGTTCGAATCACTTTCTTCCGTACCCTAGCAGCGCGAGCGCGGAAAGCGATGTGGCGTCTGGACCAATCGCGTCACGCAGATAGTCCAACGCAATCCGGTTCTTTGCGCTCCATGCCTCTTCCGGCATGCTGTTTTTCATCATAAGGATTGGCGCACTGCCCTTAACCATGTCATTCCAGAATCCCTCAACCGAATGAATGGGCCAATCCCTGGCGACCACATGAACGGCGACATCTTCGAATCCGGCGTCCGCAAGTTCGGTTTCGAATAGATCGCGATTCTCCAGGGATTCAGGATTCGTTCGTGGCTCCGGAATTTCAGGATTCATCGCTCTGATCGCGCCGAACATCGCAATCATCGCAGGGGACTCGGATACCGGCGCCCAACTGGAAATGACGACCCGCCCACCTGGTTTTAACGTACGGTAGATCTCTGCATATCCTTTCTGCCGATCTGGAAAGAACATAAGGCCGAACATCGAAAACGCGGCATCAAACGAACCATTTTCATAAGGGAGATGTTGCGCATCACCACAACGAACCTCCACGTTATCCAATTTCTTTTCGTCAATGCTTTTACGAAGTATTTCTACCATGCGCGGCGAAAAATCGATCGCGTTGACCGAGTTGACCCGCTTCGCTGCGGCGAGCGCCAACGTTCCTGGGCCGCAGGCGATATCCACGATGTTGCAACCCGCATCGAGATTTGCGAGCGCCAGAGCTTCATCCGCGTATTCCTGAAACAATTGCACGGTGATCTCGGAATACCCCTCCGCGACCGTATCCCATGGCGTCACGGTACTCAGCATGCTGGGCTTTTTCGTCATTGTTGATCACCAATCTTTCAGTAACGATGGATGCTGACTGTGCGATGCGACAAACGGATCCGGCGAACCAATCACGATCAGTCGTTGCGCGATGGTTCACGCCTACCAGTTTGACTCGATCTTTCTTTGGCAACGATTCGGATCGCCGCGCGCAATGATATTCAGGAGGGCTGGTCGTAAGCAATTGGTTTACTACGGCGGGGTGGCCGGGCCGCCGCGAGGAACCTGGACGAGCGTTCGCTTCGATGGGTCGATGGCGCCCAGTCGCGGTCTAAGGCGCTGGCAGCACGCGGTGATGGCGAAGTCCTGATCGCGGCGGAGTAACATCCGCGGGCAAACCGCCTCGAGGAGGGCAGGCGCAGGTGAGCGGCGAAATACTCAAACACCGCCTGGCGGCGATCCTGGCCGCGGACGTGGCGGGCTACTCGCGTCTGATGGCTGCGGACGAGCGCGCCACGGTTGCCGGGCTCGATGCAGCCCGCGCCGTATTCCGCGAACACATTGAATCCGCGCAGGGCCGGGTCATCGACATGGCGGGCGACTCGGTGCTCGCGGTGTTCGAAACCGCGGCGGGCGCGGTATCGGTGGCGTTGGCGATCCAGCAGGCGCTTGACGCGACCTCGCACGATGTCGCGGAGGATCGGCGCATGCGCTTTCGGATCGGCGTACATGTCGGCGATATATTCGAAAAGCCCGACGGCACGGTGTACGGCGACGGGGTAAACATCGCGGCGCGGCTTGAAGGCCTGGCTGAGCCCGGCGGGGTGAGCATTTCGGATGCCGTTCGCAGCTTCGTCAGCGGCAAGATCGCGGCAGCCTTCCAGGACCAGGGTGAGCAGTCGGTCAAGAACATCGCCGAGCCGGTGCGGGCGTTTAGGGTGCGGCCGGAGGGTAGCGCCGAATCGAAGCCAACGCCGACGCCAAAGGTCGGCGAGATCGACCTATCGCTACCGGACAAACCGTCGATCGCGGTGATGCCGTTCACGAACATGAGCGGCGACCCCGAGCAGGACGTCTTCGTCGATGGGCTGACTGAAGGCCTGATCACGACGCTTTCGAAGGCCGCTGGCCTGTTCGTGATCGCGCGCAATTCGACCTTCACCTATAAAGGACGTGCGGTGAACGTCCAGCAGGTGGCTGCTGAGCTGGGCGTGGGGCATGTGCTGGAAGGCAGCGTGCAACGCATGGGCAAGCGCATGCGCATCAACGCCCAGCTGATCGACGGGCGCAGCGGTCGTCACGTCTGGGCCGAGCGCTACGATCGCGACGTCGATGACCTGTTCGTGCTGCAGGACGACATCACGCTCAACATTCTGACGGCCTGTCAGGTCAGCCTGACCGAAGGCGAGCAGGCGCGGATCTACCTTGGCTCGAAAACGCAGGTGAACCTGGCTGCGGTCGAGATCGATTGGCAGGCCATGTCCCAGTTCCGCAAGTTCAACAAGGCCGACAATGCGGCGGCGCGGAGTCTGACCGAACGCGCGATTGCGATGGACGGCGAGACCGCGACCCGCCTCGGTTTTCTGGGATTGACGCACATGATGGACGCGCGCGCCGGCTGGTCGGCGGATCGCGAGACGTCGCTCGACATAGCGCAGGCGCTCGGGCGCCGGGCCGAGCAGCTTGACCCGGCGGGCAATATGTACAGTGGATCCGTGCTCTCCAACGTTGCGAACTTGCGCGGTCAGCACGCAGAGGCGGTGCGCCTGGCGCAGGCGGTGGTCGACCTCGAGCCGAGCGGCGCGGATGCTTGGTACAACCTGGGCATCCTGCTCAACTACGCCGGGCAGCCTGAGCGCGGGGCGGCGGCGCTGGAAAAGGCCATGCGCCTGTCTCCGGTTTACCCCATCGGTTACCTCTACATGCTTGGCATGAGCAGATTTCTGCTGCGCCAGGATCGCGATGCGGTGGCCGCGTTCGATGCTTGCGCGAAACGCACGCCGGGCAGCCGCACCAATCATGTCTGGCTGGCGATTGTGCACGCCGACGCTGGGCGGTTGGCCGATGCGCGTGCTTGCGCCGAGCGCGCGCTGCAACTGGACCCGGAGGTCACGATCGAGCATTGGATGCGCTCGGAAGCCTTCGGCGACGACGCGGTGGTGGAGCGGATTCGCGCGGCCATGCAAGCGGCCGGCTTTGCTGAGCGCTGAGCGCTGAGCGCTGAGCCGAGCGTGGGGCGTACTATCGAGCCCTGGCAGGGCTCGGTGAAGGGCTGGGGCAAGTGAGCAGCGCAGAACTCAAACAACGACTCGCAGCGATTCTCGCCGCCGATGCGGCGGGCTATTCGCGCCTGATGGCCATGGACGAGCGCGCCACGGTGGCCACGCTCGATGCCGCCCGCGCCGTATTTCGGGCCCAGATTGAAGCCAACCAAGGCCGCGTCGTCGACATGGCCGGTGATTCGGTGCTCGCCGTGTTCGAGACTGCCGCCGGCGCCGTGACTGCGGCGCTCGCGGTTCAGCAGGCACTGAATGCGGGCGCGGGCGATACGCCAGAGGATCGCCGCATGCGCTTTCGGATCGGTGTCCACCTCGGCGACGTCATCGAGAAGGCCGACGGCACGATCTACGGCGATGGGGTGAACATCGCAGCGCGGCTGGAGGGTCTAGCCGAACCCGGGGGCATCGCGGTGTCGGACTCGGTCAGAAATGCGGTACGAGGCAAGGTCACTGCAGGGTTTGACGACCTCGGCGAGCAGACCGTGAAGAACATCGCGGAGCCGGTCCGCGCCTATGCCTTGCGTCCGCACGCAGCGACTCACTCGGCGAACGCGAAGCCGGCGGCCTCGATTGCCGCGGGCAAGCCGACGCTCGCGGTGCTCGCGTTCGACAATATGAGTGGCGATCCGGAGCAGGACTATTTCTGCGACGGCATCGCCGAGGACATCATCACCGACCTTTCCAAGATCAGCGGGCTTGCGGTCGTCGGCCGGCAATCGTCGTTCGCCTACAAGGGCAAGCAAACCGATCTTCGCCGTATCGGGCGCGAACTGGGCGTGCGCTACGTGCTGGAGGGCAGCATCCGGAAGTCGGGAGAGCATGTGCGGGTGAACGCCCAGTTGATCGAAGTCGAAGCCGGAACGCATATCTGGGCCAATCGCTACGACTACGATGCTGACGACGCGTTCCGCATGGGTGACGAGATCGCCGAGACCATCGTTACCGCACTCGACGTGAAACTAGCCCGCGGCGAGGAAACGAAAGTCTGGCGCAAGGCGGTCAAATCCCCGGCGGCACGCGAAGCGTTCTTCCGCGGGCAGGAGGCTTACTTTCAGCCGTCGCCGGCGAACATACGGCTGGCGCGCGAATATTTCCTCGAGGCGATTCGGCTCGAGCCGGACTCGGGCCAGGTCCACTCAAGCGCGGCCGGCACCCACGTGCAGGAGGTCATGTTCGGCTGGAGCCGCGACGCTCGCACCTCGCTCGCGGAGGCCGGGCGGCTGGCGAAGCGAGCGATCGAGCTCGACGCGGAAAATGCAGGCGGACATTTTGTGAAGGGGTTCGTCGCGCTCTTCAACGGACTGCATGAGGAGGCGCTCGACGAAGGGCGCCAGGCGCTCGACATCAGGCCGATGTGCTCGGGGCCTCGCGCAGGACTCGCCTTTATGGAACTGTACTCAGGTAAACCGGGGCCTGCGATCGCGCATGCGCAAGAGGCGATCACGCTGAATCCGATCTTTCCGGGTTGGTATCTGTATGTCACCGCGGCAGCCGAGTATTTCGGCGGTCGCACGGAACAGGCGCTCGCGACGCTCGATCGCGTGCTGGAAGCCTCGCCCGGCCTCGTTCTTGCGAAGGTGCTGCGCGTTGCGGCGCTGCAGAGCCTCGGGCGTAGCGATGCGGCACGGATAGCGTCGCAAGAGATCCTCAATGACGCGCCTGACTTGTCGTCCGCGCGGCTGGCGTCGACGCAGCCCTTTCAGGATGTGGCGAAGCGCGATCAATACCTCGCCGTCTTGCACGATGCGGGTTTGTTCCCGTCGTAGCGTAGGGTACGCCGCGTGGGATAATTCAGCCGTCCGAGTTCGTCGTTGCCGTGGGCAACTCGATGACGCTGATCACTCTACAACAAGCAGCCAACCCGGAAAGATCAAGCCACATGACCGAACCTCTGGTACTGGAAGTATTCTCCGACTACGTTTGACCCTGGTGCTATCTCAGTACCGTGCGTATTGAGCGGCTCAAGCAGGAACACGGCGTCCAGATCAAGTGGGTGCATTTCCCGCTTCACCCGGACACGCCGCAGGAAGGGCGCAGCCTGGAGGATCTGTTTGCCGGGCGCGGCTTCGACATACCGAAAATGCAAGCCCAGATGCGCGCGCGCATGGAGGCCGAAGGTCTGCCCTACGGCAATCGCTCGATGACCTACAACAGTCGGCTTGCGCAGGAGCTCGGTGCCTGGGCCGATACCCAACCGGGGGGCGAGGCGATCCACGACGCGCTGTTCCGGGCCTACTTTGTCGATGCGCGCGACATCAGTGATGCGGACGTTCTGGTGGAGATCGCGGCAGCGGTCGGCCTCCCGGCCGACCAGGCGCGTGAGGTGATCGAGAAACGCACGCACCAGGCGGCGATCGATACCGACTGGAACAAGTCGCATCAATACGGCGTCACCGGTGTGCCGACCTTCGTTGCCGGCGGGCACGGCGTGGTCGGCGCCCAACCCTACGAGGCACTCGAGCAGTTGGTGAAGCAAGCGCGCGGTTGAATCCCGCGCGATCGCGCCCGGGCGGACGCAACGTCTACCCGGGCGGCGACAGCGAACGCTACTTCGGTTGTGGAACGATCCGTAAATAGGGTTTCGGCGCTTTCCAGCCGTTGGGATACTTCTTGCGCGCGTCGTCGTCCGACACCGATCCCGAGATAATCACGTCCTCACCGGGTTTCCAATTGACCGGCGTCGCGACCTGGTGCTTGGCAGTTAGCTGGATCGATTCCAGAACCCGAAGGACTTCATCGAAATTGCGTCCGGTGGTCATCGGATACACCAGCATCAGCTTGATTTTCTTGTCCGGGCCGACGACGAATACGGTGCGCACCGTGGCGTTGGTCGCTGCCGTGCGCCCCTCGGACGTGGTGCCCGCGTCGGCCGGCAGCATGTCATAGAGCTTCGCGACTTCGAGCGTGGGGTCGCCGATCATGGGGTAGGTGACCTTGTGTCCCTGCGTTTCCTCGATGTCCGCCGCCCACTTGCTGTGGCTGCTCACGGGATCGACGCTCAAGCCGATGATCTTGCAGTTGCGCTTGGTAAATTCCGGCATCAGCCCGGCCATGTAACCAAGCTCGGTGGTGCAGACTGGCGTGAAATCCTTCGGGTGGGAGAAAAGAACCGCCCAGCCGTCGCCGATCCATTGATGGAAATCGATCGGGCCCTGGGTGGTCTCGGCTTTGAAGTTTGGTGCGACGTCGTTGATACGTACTGACATGGCTGTTCTCCTTCTGCTGGGTACAACAAAGTAGGTTTCAATACTATGCCGAAGCCGTGCCACAGAAAACCATGTTCGGCGCGTGCAAGTCCTGGCCGCGTGGCCGACGCGCGGTCGGCAAGTCATTGATTCCCAGGCCTCGGGTGGCGTCGGTCCGCGCAGAACCCTCGGCGTGTCATTGGCTTAGGCGCGTCGCGGCTTGCCCGCCTGGATGCACTCGCGCCAAACCTCGCATCGCGGTAATGTCACGCCCCTGATGGATATTCCACGCTGGCTCGAATCGCTCGGCCTCGGCCAGTATGCCGAGGCGTTCGCGACGAACGACATCGACGCGGAGCTGCTGCCGGATCTTTCGCTCGAAGATCTGGCGTCGCTCGGCGTCGCGTCCCTGGGTCATCGCAAGAAGCTGCTGAAGGCGATTGCCGCGCTCGGGTCGGCGGAAACGCCAGCGCCGAGCGCGCCGCCCCAGGTGAAATCGACGCCGGCGCGAACCGCCCCTGGCGGCGAAGCCGAGCGCCGCCAGCTGACGGTGATGTTCTGCGACCTCGTGGGGTCGACTGCGCTATCGACGCGGCTCGACCCGGAGGTACTGCAGGATCTCATTCGTGCATTCCAGGACCGCTGTGCCGGCGCGATCACCCGCTTCGACGGCTATATCGCGCGCTACATGGGCGACGGCATGCTGGTGTACTTTGGATTTCCGCGTGCGCACGAGGACGATGCGGAGCGGGCAGTTC
>JAQBBQ010000089.1:0-4012 GCA_032125995.1 Betaproteobacteria bacterium
TTCTCTATGAGCCACATAACGTCTTCCCACAATACCATACCGAAGGTGGTTTGTGCATTGAAGGTGGAATGGATGAAAGCACGCACCAAGTCCGCACTAACACCCTCATGTTTCTTTGTATCCCCCTGCAAGGGGAACACAATAGCTTTGCCGATATCATGCAAAGCAGCCGCCATGATGATTGTCGCCGATTCCGTAGTTGGTGAAGTCTCAGGGCGCAGCTCATCCAAGGCGTGCAAAGTCACTTGCATGGTATGGAACCATTGATTGCTTTCGGGATGATGCAATCTCGAGCGCGTCCAGCACCAGGGTTGGGCCACCGACAACGAGGAGGCCGAACTTGGCGTGCGCTGCGTCGCGGCCAGCGTACGCGATGACGCCCGGCAGATCGTCGCCGCGCTGTCGATCTCGACGCCGGCCGACCGCATGAAGCCGTCATGGGGCGCGTTGGTGAAGGAAAGCGCCGAGCGGATCGGGCAGGCGGTCGGCTACCGCTCGGTCGCCCGCGTCGGCGCCGCCTGAACACGCCGCCACCGGTCCGTCGATCAGCGCGCGATCGGCCGCAGCGACTGATCAGGCAGCGCGCAAGCCGTGCAGCGAGAACAGGCCGCGGCGGTCGAGCCAGACGTTCTTTGGCGCGAACCCGGCGTCCGCAGCAAAGGCGCGAAACTCTTCGACCGAATACTTGTGCGAGTTCTCGGTGTGTATCGTCTCGCCGGCATCGAAAGCGAATCGGTAGCGCCCGATCGCCACCTGCTGACGCACGCGCGAGACGAGATGCATCTCGACCCGTCCGCGCGACGCGTTGTAGAAGGCGTAGTGACGAAAGCGGCGCAGGTCGAAGTCGGCGCCGAGTTCGGTATTCATGCGCACCAGGAGATTGCGGTTGAATGCGGCGGTGACGCCCTGCGCATCGTTGTAGGCCGCGTGCAATAGGTTCGCGTCCTTCTTGCAATCGACGCCGACCAGCAGCGCGCCCGCGCGCCCCACCAGACCGCGCGTCATGTGCAGAAAGGCCTCGACCTCCTGGGGCAGGAGATTGCCGATCGTCGAGCCCGGAAAATACGCCACGCGCCGCCCGCGCGCCCGCGGCAAGGCGATCGGGTGCGAAAAATCCGCAACCACGGCGGTCATCTGCAGCCACGGAAACGCGCGCCCAAGGCGCGCCACGGCAAGCCGCAGCGCGGCCTCCGAGATGTCGATCGCCACATAGTGCGCCGGGCGCAGGCGGCGGATCAGCAGCCGGGTCTTCACGCTCGCGCCGCTGCCGAACTCGATCAGCTCGCAGCCGCGACCCGAGAAGCGTGCGATGTCCTCGAGATGCGCGCGCGTCAGTGCGAGCTCGGCGCGTGTCACGTAGTACTCGGGCTGGCGGCAGATCGCCTCGAACAGCTCACTGCCGGGCGCGTCGTAGAAGTATTTCGGGGGGAGCGTTTTCTGCGGACGCGACAGCCCGGCAACAACGTCGTCCAGGAATCGCGCTGCGGGCAGGTCTTCGAAGCGCCAGCGAACCGTGGCTGCACTCCGCGTCGCCCGGGACGTTAGCCGCTCAGCCCTCGCGCGGCGCTGCTTTCGAGCCACTTGCGGATTCGGTTGGCGTCGCCGATCCGGGAGTATCGACCCCAGGAATCGAGCAATACGACGATCAGGTCCTGCTGCGCCACGCGCACGCGCATCACGAGGCAACGCCCCGCCTCGCTGATGTAGCCGGTCTTGGAGATCTTGATGTCCCAGTCCGGGCTGCGCACGAGGGTGTTCGTGTTGCGGAACGAGAGCGTGCGCCCGAAGGCTTCGACGCTGGCGGTTTCGCGCGTGGTGTACTCGCGGATCAGCGGGTAGCGGTGCGCGGCGCCGACGAGACGCACGAGGTCGTTCGCGCTCGCCACGTTCTCCGACGACAGCCCGGTGGGCTCGACGAAGCGCGTATCGCGCATGCCGAGGAGCTGCGCCTTCGCGTTCATGATCGAGACGAACTGTTCCGTGCCGCCCGGGTAGGTGCGTGCGAGTGCGGCCGCGGCGCGGTTCTCGGAGGCCATCAGGGCGAGGAGCAGCAGTTGCTTGCGCGTAAGCATCGACCCGGTGCGCAGGCGCGAGCGCGTGCCCTTCATGCTGTCGACGTCCTCGGCGCTCACCGCGATGCGCTGCGACAGGTCGAGTCCCCGATCGAGGATGACCATCGCGGTCATCAGCTTGGTGATCGAGGCGATCGGCGCAATGGTCGCGCTGTTCTTGTCGAGGATCACTTCGCCGCTATTCGCGTCCTTCACCAGCGCGACGGCAGAGCGCAGGATCACCGTGTCCGGATCGCCGCCTTTGTCCGCCTGCGCAAAACCCACGCTCAGGAACAGGACCGCAACGAGCGCGCACAGCGCGACGATTTTTTCGAGACGATGAATCCGGCGTTCTTGTTGTTGCATGCCTTGGGTTCCCTGAGCAGCGCGCCGAGTGTATAGCACACGTTCAAGGAAATGCAAGCAAATATAAGGAGGTACGGACGATTTCTAGAAACAATCTAATAAATGTTGTCTAGCGCCCGAATTCCACGGGTAGAACGCGCCGTCATCGTGGTCGCGCAGTCGCGTACTACGACACCGCCGCTTTGCTGCGCTCGAGGACTTCGGCCGCGGCGGCCGCCTGCTGCTGCAGAGACCACATGCGCGCGTACTCGCCGCCGGCCGCGAGCAGCGCGACATGCGTGCCGCGCTCGACGATGCGGCCCTGGGCGAGGACCAGGATCTGGTGCGCGTCCATCACGGTCGAGAGCCGGTGCGCGATGACCAAGGTGGTGCGCCCTTCGGCGGCGCGCTCGAGCTCGGCCTGGATGGCCTTCTCGGATTTGGAGTCGAGCGCCGACGTGGCCTCATCGAAAATCAGAATGCGCGGATTCTTCAGCAGCGCGCGCGCGATCGCGACACGCTGCTTCTCGCCACCGGACAGTTTCAGGCCGCGCTCGCCGACCGTCGCCTCGTACCCTGCCGGCAGCGATTCGATGAAGTCGTGGATGTGCGCGGCGCGCGCCGCCGCCACGACCTCCGCGTCGCTCGCCTCGGGGCGGCCGTAGCGAATGTTGTAGCGGATCGTGTCGTTAAACAGCACGGTGTCCTGCGGCACGATCCCGATCGCGCCGCGCAGGCTCGCCTGGCGCAGGTCGCGCGCGTCGACCCCGTTCACGCACAATGCGCCGCCGCTGACGTCGTAGAAGCGGTAGAGCAGCCGCGCGAGGGTTGATTTGCCCGCGCCCGACGGACCGACCACCGCGACCCGCTCGCCCGCCGGAATCGTAAAGCTCACGCCATGCAGGATCTGGCGCGCCGGCTCGTAATGAAAATCGACGTCGCGAAACTCGACCGTGGCGGGCCCCGCAGAGAGGTCGCGTGCGTCGTGCCTGTCCTCGACTTCGCGATGCTCGGCCAGGAGGCCGAACATGCGGTCCATGTCAATGAGCGCCTGCTTGATCTCGCGGTACACCATGCCGAGGAAGTTGAGCGGGATGTAGAGCTGGATGAGCAGGCCGTTAATGAGCACGAGGTCACCGAGCGTGAGCGCCTGCGCGACCACGCCGTCGGCAGCGAGGAACATGAGCGCGGTGAGCGCGAGCGCGATGATGAAGCTCTGGCCGATGTTGAGCATGCCGAGCGAGGCTTCGTTCTTCACCGCGGCGGCCTCGTAGCTCTGCAGGTTGTCGTCGTAGCGCCGGGCCTCGAACTCCTCGTTGCCGAAATACTTCACCGTTTCGTAATTCAGCAGGCTGTCGACCGCGCGCGTGTTGGCGCGGGAATCGAGCTCGTTCGCGAGGCGCCGGATGTGCATGCGCCATTCGGTGACGATCACCGTGAAGGTCATGTAGATCGCGACCGCGCCGAAAGTGATCGCGGCAAAGCGCCAGTCGAACTTTTTGAGCAACACCGCGGCGACGAGCGCGAATTCGAGGATCACCGGCAGGATCGAAAACAGCAGATAGGACAGCAGCGTCGAGATGCCCTTGGTCCCGCGCTCGATGTCGCGCGACATG
>JAQBBQ010000090.1:0-12980 GCA_032125995.1 Betaproteobacteria bacterium
ATATACCCCTTCAACATCTTGTTCTCGAAATCCTGCTCCTCGAGCACCGCCTTGGCGACGTCGCGGAACGAAATGACGCCGAGTAGCTTGCCGTCTTGCAGGACAGGCAGATAGCGCGCGCCTGACTCGAGCATGATGCGGCGCAGGTCGTTGACCTCCATCGCCGGCGACGCGGAGACGGGATCGGGGGTCATGATGTCCTTCACGCGCACGTCGCCAAGCGACCCGTTGCGCTTGGCGAGCGCCTGCAGCAGTTCATGAAAGGTCAGGATGCCGACCATGCGCTCCTGGTCGATTACCAGGAGCGAGCCAAGGTTCTCCTCGGCCATGATCTTCACCGCATCGGCAGCGCGGCCCGACGGCTCGATGCTGAGCAACCGGGTTCCCTTGACGCGCAGGATCTCCTTGACTTGCATAAGCCCCCCTCCGGCTCGCGCCTCGCGCCAAAGTCTAGTCCAAAACGTGACCGGTCAACATGGGCGGCGCGCGGCGACCCTCGGGGCATCCGCAGCGTCAGGGGGCCTAGGCGAAAAGGCCGTCAGGCCCGGCGTCGTTCGGGCAGGCGAAACTCGCGCCGGCATCGCTCGTCGCAGCGCGGATGCTGGACGATGAAACTGCACAGCACCATCTTCAGGGTCAGCTGGCGCACCCGGTCCCCTTGCACCGCGGCCGCGGCGATGTCGTCGCGAATCATTTCCTTGATGCACAGCTCGCCGTCTGGCGACTGTATGAGGTAGTTGCCCAGTTCTGCCGCGGCGATTTCCGGAACATGCTCGTGCTCGGCGATCGCGAGCACCTCGTCCTCGGTCAGGCCGGACAGCGCGATACAATCTTCGAGGCTTAGCATCATTCCTCCTTCCGGCGCGCGTCGTGACAGCGATGACAGCGGTACGCGATTTCATGAAACTGCAACCGCGCATCCGCCCCCTTGATCTAGCGCAAACATGAACTCGCCGCCCGACAAAGCGGCACTCGTCACCGGCGGCGCGCAGGGCATCGGGCGCGCAACCGCAGCGCGCCTGCTCGCCGACGGCTGGCGCGTCGCGATCGCCGACAACGACGCCGACGCGCTCGCCGAGGCCCGCGCCACGCTCGAGGGCGTGCATGCGCTGGCCTGCGACGTGGCTGACGAAATCGAGGTCGCGCGCGCGGTCGCGGGTACCGCTAGCGCGTTCGGACGGCTCGACGCGCTCGTCAACAACGCCGGCATCACGGGCGCCGCAAGCAGTCCGCTCGAGGAACTGACGCTCGCCGAATGGAACCGGCGCATCGGCACCAATCTGACCGGGGTGTTCCTCATGGCCAAGCATTGCGCGCCGTTCCTACGCGTAGCGCGCGGCGCAATCGTCAACGTCGCCTCGACGCGCGCACTGCAGTCCGAGCCGAACACCGAGGCCTACAGCGCTTCCAAGGGTGGCGTGCTCGCGCTGACCCACGCCCTCGCGGTGAGCCTTGGCCCCGAGGTGCGGGTGAATTGCGTGAGCCCGGGCTGGATCGACGCGCGCGCCTGGCGCAAGGCGAGCCGGCGCGACACCACGCCGCTAAGCGCGGAGGATCACGCCCAACACCCCGTCGGTCGCGTCGGGCAGCCGGAGGACGTCGCCGCGATGATCGCCTGGCTGCTGTCGGCAGACGCCGGGTTCGTCAGCGGGCAGAATTTCGTCGTCGATGGCGGGATGACGCGGAAGATGATTTACGTCGATTGATGCGCCTGCGCAGTCCGGCGCCTAAGTTTTGCGCTCGCCAATCGATCGATTCTAAAACTATCTCGTTGCGCTCAGCGGTCGATCGGTTTCAAATCAATCTCGTGATTTTGCTGAGTTGGCTGCGAGATTCATGCAGCCAACTCAGCAAAATCACGAGACCATTTAAAGTCAAAACCGCCGCCGGTCCCGAATTCGACCTCATAGCCCCAACGCCTCCACCACCAACCGCTGCAACTCTCCGCGCATCCGGGTCCGCAGACCCACGGACGACTTGGTCCGGGCAAGATTCCTCAGCTCCCAAGGATCGCGCGTCAAATCATAGAGCTCGTCCAGCCGGCCGGTGCCGTCGTCGCGGTTCACCCAATGGATGTACTTGTAGCGGTCGGTACGCACCGCCTTGTAGGTCATGCCGACCAGCCAGGGCATCGCGTTCTCGGCCCAGTACTCGACAAGAAACGATTTTCGCCAGCCGGCGCGCCGCCCGTCGAACAGCGGCAGCAGCGAGTGCCCCTGAATCTGCGGACCCGGCCGACCGCCGGCAAGCTCGATCATCGTTGGCGCGATGTCCTGGCAGATGACGAGGTCGCGCACGCGCGCACCGGCCTTCACCCGCCGCGGATAGCGCACGAGGAACGGCGACCGAATACCGGCTTCGTAGGCGAAGCGCCGCTCCGGGCCTAAGCCATGCTCGCCAAAAAAGTAGCCGTTGTCGCCAAAGAACAGAATCAGCGTGTCGTCGAGCTGGCCGGTTGCGGCAAGCGCGTCGAACAGCTGCCCGACGCCCTCGTCGACCGAGGCCATCATGCGCGCGCGCTGGCGGATTTCCTCCTGGCTGCCGGCCTGGATCGCGGCAAGTGTTGCGCGCGAGCGCTTGCTGCCGCGCATGCGGAACACCTCCGCCCAAGCCGGCTTGCTGCGCACGACCTCGGCGGGCGGGCGCATGTTGGGCAGCTTGGGAAAGCGCCCGCTGCGGTAGAGATCGCGATGGCGCGGCGCCGGGATGTAGCCGCCGAAGCGCGCCATGTCGAACGTGCCATCGGCGGCCTGCTGCGCATCCGGATGCACCGCCTTGTGCGCGAGGAACAGTGACCAGGGTTTGCGGCGGCCCCCACGCAGGTCACGCGCGCCGCGCACGAAATCCACCGCATGGCGGTTTAGGATGTCGGTGATATAGCCGCGGTGCTGCACGTACCGCCCGCCGTGGTTTAGGCGCGGATCGACGATGCTGCCGTGGCCATCGAAAGACAGCCAGTGGTCATAGCCCGGGCGCGGCATGCCGTCGTTGCCCATGTGCCACTTGCCGACATGCGCGGTCTCGTAGCCGAGCTTCTGCAGCTGCAGGTGGTAGTTCGGCAGGCCGTGGCTCATCGCGTCGCGTGCCACATTGTCGATGACGCCGTGCCGGCTCGCGTACTGCCCGGTCATCACCGAGGCGCGATTCGGCGAACAGATCGGTGTCGTATGGAACGCACGCTCGAACAGTGCACCCTCGCGCGCGATGCGGTCGATGTGCGGCGTTTTCATGTAGGGATGGCCGCCCGCGCCGAATTCGTCGTAGCGCAGGTCGTCCACCAGGATGATCAACAGATTCGGTCGCATGCTGCGGTCTCCGCCAAGCCGAACTCTGACCATGTGGAGCCCGCAAGTTTAACCGCAACCAGCCGATCCTGACGCTCGCCGAGGCGGCGTTTCAGAGACGCACGGCCGTGGCACAATTCACCGCCATGACCGCAGACGCAATCACGCTCCGACTTGCGGCGACACGCGACGCACGCGCGATTGCCGAGATGTCGCGCGACCTCGTCGAATCCGGCCTCGGCTGGAAATACGACGCCGGGCGCGTGCTGCGCGCGATCGACGACCGCGACACCGTGACCCTTGTCGCAACCGACACCGGCCGCCGCGCGGGCGACGCGCTCGCCGGCTTCGCGATCATGGAGTTCGGCGAGGAGCGCGCGCACCTGGTGCTGCTCGCGGTGCGCGCCCCGCACCGCCGCCATGGCATCGGCCGCCGCCTGCTCGACTGGCTAATCGTCTCGGCGCGCACCGCCGGGGTGCGCAGCCTGCACCTCGAGTTACGCGCGAACAATGAAGCCGCGCGTGCCTTCTACCGCGCGATGGGATTCTCGGAAACAATCCTCGTGCCGGGCTACTACCGCGGGCGCGAATCGGCGCTGCGCATGATCCGGCTGGTCGCGACGCCGGTGACTGAACCCTATAGCTGGCAACCGCCGCGATGACGGCGCAGGCGGGCGCGACGGCGACCGACCGGCTGCCGAGCGTGTTCCTGTCGCACGGCTCGCCGACGCACGCACTCGAGGCCGGCGCCGCCAGCACAGCCTGGGCCCGGCTCGCACAGACCCTGCCGCGTCCGCGCGCCCTGCTCATCGCGTCCGCGCATTGGGAAACAGAGCATCCCGCGCTCACCGGCAGCGCGCAGCCCGACACCATCCATGACTTCTATGGTTTTCCCGCACCGCTGTACCGCATCCATTACGCCGCACCCGGCGCGCCCGATGTTGCGGCGCGCGCGGGCGAACTGCTCGTGCAGGCAGGCTTCGAGGTCGAGATCGACGCCGAGCGCGGGCTCGATCACGGCGCCTGGTCGCCCCTGTTGCACATGTATCCGGAAGCCACGGTCCCGGTGCTGCAGCTTTCGGTTCAGACCGAGCTCGGCCCGCAGCATCATCTCGCGCTGGGCCGGGCGCTGCGTCCGCTCGCCGCAGAAAACGTGCTCGTCATCGGCTCGGGCCACATGACGCACAACCTGCGCGATCGCACGCCGGGCGGCGAAGCGGCCGTGCCGCTCGACTACGTACGCGCCTTTCAGGACTGGATCGACGCACGGGTGCAGGCGCGCGACCTCGAGGCGCTCACCGGCTACCGCGGGCAGACGCCACACGCGCGCCGCGCGCATCCAAGCGAGGAGCATTTCCTGCCGCTCTTCTTTGCACTCGGCGCGGCCACCGACAGCTATCGGACCGAACGCATCTACGCCAACATCGAATCCGGTTCGCTCGCCATGGACAGTTACTGCTTTCATTCGTCCTGAGTACGAAGTCCTGGGACGGGGTGGCGGGTAGGCCCGTGTGAAGACCTACAGGATTCACGCAAGGCACCGTTTAGATTGGCTTTAAATCAATCTTCGGTTTTAGGAGGGATTGCGCAACCCTCCGAGTTCATTGGGTTTAGTTCAATTTCCGGTTTTAGGAGGGTTCGCGCAGCGGGCCCTCCTAAAACCGGAGACACAGGACCTTCGCTCCTGCGGAAGCCAACGCGAACCCTCCTAAAACCGGAGACCGGTAAAAACCCATTGGCTTGGTGCAATCGATTGCGTCTCGCCAGTCCATCAGTGGCCTAATCATCCGCGCGCAGTGATAATCTGCCCGCACCCCGCCCAGCACACTAAACGATGAACGATCTCGGCAACGCCGTTACCAACGCCGCCAGGACGATCCTCGAGCGATTGGTGACCTACGTGCCAAGCGTGGTCGGCGCGGTCGTGTTGCTATTTGCCGGCTGGGTGCTCGCGCGCCTTCTGCGCGCGGTAACGGCGCGCGGCGCGCTGCTCGTCGATGCGCTGATCGCGCGCGCGCTTGCCCCGCGGACGGCGGAAAAACTGCGCATGGGCCGCTCGGCGGTCGTGCTGGGCGCGATCGTCTACTGGCTGGTTCTGCTGTTCTTCGTCGCCGCTGCACTGCACGTCCTCGGCCTGCAGGTATTCACCGACTGGATCGGGCGACTGATCGAGTACTTGCCGACCTTTGCGGCTGGGCTGCTGATCATCGTCGCGGGCTACGTACTCTCCGGCTTCACCGCAGATCTGGTGCGCGCCGCGATGCCGCGCCTGCCACCGGCGCAGCGCGAGGTGCTCGCGCGCGTCACACAGGGCAGCGTGCTGGTTGCGGCGATCCTGGTCGGCGCGGAGCAGATCGGCATCCGCATCACCTTTCTTGCGATCATCGCGGCGGCGGTGTTTCTCGCGGTCGCGGGCGGTGCCGCGATCGCCGTGAGTCTCGGCGCGCGCAGCTACGTCGCGAATCTCGTCGGCGCGCATTACCTGCGCCAGGCCTTCGAAGTCGGCCAACGCGTGCGCGTTGCTGGGCACGAGGGACGCATCCTCGAGCTAAACGCCACCGGTATGGTGCTCGAGACCGAAGACGGGCGGGTGACGCTGCCGGGCAAGCTCTATCACGACGCGCCGATCGTGCTCCTCACCAAAGCGGGCGCCGATGGCTGACGCCGAGCGCCTCACCCTCGCCTTCCTCGAGGCGCACCCAGGCGACGCCGCGCGCGTACTCGAGCGGCTGCCGACTGCGCAGGCGGCGGCGTTTTTTGCCGCGCTGCCGGCGCGCACGCTTGCACCGGCGCTCGGCGCCATGCTGCCGATTGCGGCCGGGCGCATCCTCGCCGAACTTTCGGACGAAGAAACCGTGGCGCTACTCTCCGCGCTCGGCACCCAGCCTGCGCTCAGCGTGCTGCGCCACGTGCCCGAGGCACGCCGCACGGGTCTCGTCGCCGGCCTGCCCGCGACAACCGCAATCGCTTCGCGCCTGCTGCTCGGCTACCCGGACGATTCGGTCGGCGCCTGGACCGATCCCGAGGTCGTCGCCCTGCCCGGCGACACCGCAGTCGAGGAGGTGCTGGACCGGGTGCGCGCGATGCGCGCCACCCTCGTCGAGGAAGTGTATTCGGTCGGCGCCGGCGAACGCCTGCTCGGTAGTATCGACCTCGCGACGCTCCTGCGTGCACCGGCGCAGGTCGCGCTCGAAACACTCACCCGCAAACCGGGCGCGGTGCTGCCGGCCGCCTCGCCGCTCGGCGGTGCGGCGACCCACCGCGGCTGGCGGCATGCCGCCGGCCTGCCGGTCGTTGAACGCGGTGAGCGCCTGATCGGCGTGCTGCGCCGTGCGACGCTGATGCGGGCGCTCGCGCGCAACCGATCGCTGACGACGTCCGACCAGCACACCGAGGTGGTGGCGGTGATCGCAAACGTGTACTGGCAGGCGATCTCCGGCCTTGTCGGCGCCGCCGTGAGCGCGCTGCCGTCGGTCGAATCGGTCGAAGGGCGCCGCGGTGAACGCTGACGCGCTGCCGGCGATCGCCGCGCTGCACCGCCGCTTCCTGTTCGACTATCCCTTCGAAGCGGCGCACCAGCTCGAGGCGATCGACGTCGGCGAAGTGGTCGACCTGCTCGCCGCCGTGCCGCCGAACGCCGCCGCGCGCACCTGGCAGGCACTTGCCGCCGACGTCGCCGCAGCGACGGTGCTGCGGGCGCCCGACGCCCTTGCACGCCATTTGCTGAGCGAAACCGACCCCTCGCAGGCCGCGGCGGTGCTTGCCCAGCTCGAGGACGAGGCGCGTGTGCGCCTGCTCGGGCTGCTGATTCCGCAGGTCGCGGCCGAGCTGCAGGGACTGCTGCTGTATCCGGCTGAGAGCGCCGGCCGCATCATGGATCCGCGGATCACACCGGTACGCAGCGACGCCACGGTCGCCGAGGCGCTCACCCGCCTGCGCAGCGTCCGACGCAAGACGCTGCGCGAACTGTTCGTGGTCGACAGCGAGGGGCGGCTGAGCGGCCGCATCGAGATTCAGGAACTCGCGGTCGCCGAGGAGGACACGCCGCTGCGCGAGCTGACGCGCCCGCTGATCGCGATGGTGCGCGACATCGATCCGCGCGAAGACGTCGCCGAAATTCTGCAGCGCCATCCGATCACCGAACTGCCCGTGATCAACCAAGCGGGGCGCCTGGTCGGCGTGATACGGCAGGCGGCCCTCGTTTCGGCGATCGAGCAGGAATCCAGTATCGACATCCAGCGCATGGTCGGTGTCAGCGGCGACGAGCGCGCGACCTCGACGTCCTTCTTCGCAGTGAAGAAGCGCCTGCCTTGGCTGCAGATCAACCTGCTCACCGCATTTCTTGCCGCCGCAGTGGTCGGCATGTTTGAAGGTCTGATCGCGCAGTTCACCGCGCTCGCGGTTCTGCTCCCGGTCGTCGCCGGCCAGTCGGGCAACGCGGGCGCGCAGGCGCTCGCGGTGACGATGCGCGGCCTCGCGCTGCGCGAGATCAGCCTGCGCCACTGGCCGCAGGTGCTCGGCAAGGAAGCCTGGGCAGGACTCACCAACGGTATCGCGGTCGCCGCAACCACCGCGCTCGGCGTCTACGTCTGGAGCCGCTCGCTCGGCCTCGTGCTGGTCATCGTCATAGCAATGGTGTTTTCAATGTTCGTCGCCGGCCTGTCCGGCGCGCTGGTGCCGATCCTGCTGCAACGCTTCGGCCAGGACCCGGCGACCGCGTCCTCGATCATTCTCACCACGGTGACCGACGTCGTCGGCTTTTTCACCTTTCTCGGTACGGCGACCCTGTTCGCCTCGATGCTCCCCCGGTGAGGCAGCGCAGGGCGCGGCGCGAAGACCTCGGCCTGACCCCGATCGAGTTCGCGCTGCTGCGGCGACTGGACGCGCCGCAGAAGATCCAGACCTTCCTCTACACCCTGAAGCAGAATTTCGAGCCCGATGGCGACAGCTGCCGGCCGGTGCGCAGAGTCCTGCGTGAGCGCAGTGCGCACTGCATCGAGGCAGCCATGCTCGCCGCGGCGGCGCTCTGGGTGCACGGCGAGCCGCCACTGCTGCTCGATCTGCGCGCCGAACGCGACGTCGACCACGTCGTTGCGCTGTATCGGCGCAACGGCTGCTGGGGCACGCTCGCGAAGGCAAACGGCCCGCTGCTGCGCGATCGTGATCCCGTTTACCGCACGCTGCGCGAACTCGCGATGTCGTACTTTCACGAGTACACCAACAAGCACGGGCGCAAAACCCTGCGCGAATACTCGCGCGCCTTCGACCTGCGTGGCCTCGACCCGGCGCTGTGGGTGAGCGGCGAACAGGACGTGTGGGATTTGGTCGAGCGGCTAGACGCGCATCCGCACACCCGGATCCTGAACGCGCGCCAGGTGAAGACGCTTTCGCGGCAGGATCCCTTCCTGCGCACGGCCGGGCGCGTGCTCCAGTACCGCAAGCCGCGGTGGCTGCTCGAGCGCGAGAAACGCCGCAAGCGCGCGCCAAGCTGATAGTCTTTCACTGTCAGGATTGGCGCCGCTGGACGACTCAGGCGCAGTCCCGTCATTCGTAGGTTTCGTAGGGAGACCGCCATGGAACGCCGTTCATTCCTCACTGCACTGCTCGCCGCGCTGCCGCTCGCGGCGCTCGGGCGTTGGGTCTACGCCGCCCTGCCCCAGAACATGAAAGAGGTCCAGGCCCTGCAGACCAGCTGGCGCAGCCTGCTCGCCCCGAACCGCAAGGTTCCCGCGGCCACCGACAAGCTCACGCTCCCGGCAGCGCAATGGAAACAGCGCCTGACGCCCATGCAGTTCGACATCCTGCGCGAAGAAGGCACCGAGCGCGCCTACTCCAGCCCGCTCGATCGCGAAAAGCGCGCCGGCGTCTTCGCCTGCGCGGGTTGCGGCCTGCCGCTGTTCACCTCGGCGATGAAATACGACAGCCGCACCGGCTGGCCATCGTTCATTACCGTCATCCCGGGCGCGGTCGGCATCCGGACCGACACCAAGTTCTTCGTGCGGCGCACCGAGTACCACTGCACTCGCTGTGGCGGACATCAGGGCCATCTGTTCGACGACGGGCCACCGCCGACCGGGCTGCGCTACTGCAACAACGGCGTGGCGCTGAGCTTCATTCCGAAGGCCTAAAAGGTGTCAGGAACCTTTTCCGAATGCGAAAAGACGCCTGACACCTGTTGCCATCGCGGAAAAGGTTCCTGACACCTTTTATTCGGAAAAGGTTCCTGACACCTTTTATTTAGTGAGACCGAGCGCCTGGCCGAATGGCGGCGCCGGGAAGTGGAAGCGCACCGGCCCGTCGGGCAGCGCACGCAGAAACTGGATTAGGTAAGGGTCCTCCGAGGCGAGCACCGCCTGCGGCGTGCCCTCGCCAACGACCACACCGTCCGAGATCACGTACACGTAGTCGACGACCTTGAGCGACTCGCTGACGTCGTAGGTCACCACGATCGAGGTCGTGCCGAGCGCGTCGTTCAGCTGGCGAATCAGCGTTGCGATCACGTTCAGCGTGATCGGATCGAGCCCCGCGAAGGGTTCGTCGTACATCACCAGGCGCGGGTCGGTCGCGATCGCGCGCGCAAGCGCCACGCGCCGCGTCATGCCGCCCGAGAGATCGCCCGGCATCATGGCGTGCGCGTTGCGCAGGCCGACGGCCTGCAACTTCATCAGGACGAGCGGGCGAATGAGTTCTTCGGGCAGGTCGAAGTGTTCGCGGATCGGAAACGCGATGTTTTCGTAGACCGACAGATCGCTGAACAGGCCGCTGGTCTGGAACATCATGCCCATGCCGCGGCGTAGCGCGTAGAGCGCGTCGGGCTCCAGTTCGGGCACGTTCTGCCCATGCACCCGGATGCGGCCCTGCGCGGGGCGTAGCTGGCCGCCGATCAGCTTGAGCAGCGTCGATTTTCCGCAGCCACTCGCGCCGAGAATCGCCACGACCTGGCCGCGCGGCACCGCAAGCGAGAGCCCGTTGAAAACCGGCAGTTCGCCGTAGCGAAAATGCAGGTCGTCGATTTCGACGACGTGGTCGGCAGGCGCGTTCATCGGGGACCGGGATTCGAGGGCGTCAGTCTAGCGCACCGCAGCCGACGCACGTGACGCGCGCGTCGCACCGTAGAATCGGACCATGAACGAAGCGGCACACCCTTACTCGACGCTGACGCCCGACTGCGTGCTCGATGCGCTCGAGCACGCAGGCTGGCAGGTCGACGGACGGCTGTTCGCGCTGAACAGCTATGAGAACCGCGTCTATCAGATCGGTCTGGACGACGGCGCGAGCGTGGTTGCCAAGTTCTACCGGCCAGGGCGCTGGCGCGACGACGAGATCGCCGAGGAGCACGCCTTCGCGCTCGAGCTCGCGGCGCGCGAGATTCCGGTCGTCGCGCCGATCGCGCGCGACGCAAAAACGCTCTTCGCGCATGCCGGATTCCGCTTCGCGGTCGCGCCGCGCATGGGCGGGCGCGCGCCCGAACTCGACGACCCCGAGGTGCTCGAATGGATCGGGCGTTTCCTCGGCCGGATTCACGCGGTCGGCAAGACGCAGCCATTTCGCGTGCGCCCTGCGCTCGATCCACAGACCTTCGGTCATGAGCCGCGCGATTTCCTGCTCGATGGCGACCTCCTCCCGCCCGAGCTGCGCGAGGCCTGGTCGAGCATCGCGGCGCTCGCGCTCGAGGCGATCGAGCGGCGCTGGGGCGAAGCCAGGGGCGTGGCGTCAATCCGCCTGCACGGCGACTGCCATCCGGGCAATATCCTGTGGACCCCGATCGACGATCGCGCGGGCGCGAGCGGGGGTCCTCACTTCGTCGATCTCGACGACTGCCGCAGCGGCCCCGCGGTGCAGGACCTGTGGATGTTGCTTTCCGGCGAGCGCGACGCGACGCAGCGCCAGCTTGCCGCCGTGCTGCGGGGCTACGAAAGTTTCTGCGAATTCGACGCGCGCGAATTGCTGCTCATCGAACCCTTGCGCACGCTGCGCCTGCTGCACTACTCGGCGTGGATCGCGCGGCGCTGGGACGACCCCGCCTTTCCAGTGGCCTTCCCCTGGTTCGGCACGCCGCGCTACTGGCAGGATCGGATCCTGGAGTTGCGCGAGCAGGTCGCGGCGATGGACGAGCCGCCGCTCGAGCGACCCTAGGCCTCACAATCCCGGGCTAGAACCCGACGTTGCGCGCGCCCTTCAGCTTGAGCATCTCGCGCGCGTCGTCGGGGCTCGCAACCACCAGCCCGAGCTCTTCGAGGATGCGCCGCACCTTGGTGACCTGCTCTGCGTTCGATTCAGCGAGCCGGCCGGGTCCGAGCCACAGGCTGTCCTCGAGCCCGACGCGCACGTTGCCACCCATGACCGCGGACATCGCCGCGGTCTGCATCTGATTGCGCCCCGCGCCGAGCACCGACCAGTAGTAGGCGTCGCCGAAAAGCCGATCGGCCGTGCGCTTCATGTGCAGCACGTCCTCGGCGTGCGCGCCAATCCCGCCGCGGATACCGAACACCGACTGGATGAACAGCGGCGGCTTGACCAGCTTGCGGTCGAGAAAATGCGCCGCGGTGTACAGGTGCCCGATGTCGTAGCACTCGATCTCGAAACGGGTATCGTTCGCCGCGCAGGATTCGAGGATGTAGGCAATGTCCCTGAAGCTGTTCTTGAAGATGCGATCGTCGCTGCCTTCCAGGTACGGCTTTTCCCAGTCGTACTTGAAGTCCTTGTATCGCTTTAGCATCTCGTAGAGGCCGAAATTCATCGAGCCCATGTTGAGCGAGGCAACTTCCGGCTTGAGCTGCAGTGCCGGCTGCAGGCGCTCTTCCACGCTCATGGTCGGGGCGCCGCCGGTGGTGAGATTGACCACCACGTCGGATGCAGCTTTGATTTTGGGCAGGAACTGCAGGAACATTTTCGGATCCTGCGTCGGCCTGCCGTCGGCCGGCTCGCGTGCGTGCAGGTGCACGATGGCGGCACCCGCTTTGGCCGCGCCTATCGCCGCCGCGGCGATTTCGTCCGGTGTAACCGGCAGGTGCGGCGACATCGACGGGGTGTGGATGGAGCCGGTTACCGCGCAGGTGATGATGACTTTTCCTTGTGCTGCTGCCATGGCAACTCCATTCTGGTGAATTCGAATTCCGGGGATCGGGATGCGTCGACGCGGCTAATGCAATTTTAACTTCATCGGGCCAATTGTTCTGGTTTTTTGCATGGTCCGTCCGCATAATTGTGTTGCGCTTGCCGTGCGCGTTCAGCCCTGCGGCGATCCGCCGCATCGAACCTGTGAAGGGGAATCAATGGCTACAATCGAAGAGTATGAGGTTTATGCGATCCGCTATGCGACGCTGGCGCGCAAGGCGTCCGACAATTTCATCGGCGGCGATCCGCACGAGGAGGGCAGCCCGCTCGATTATTTCGTCTGGCTTGCGCGCAGCCCGTCGCGCACTTTCGTCATCGACACCGGCTTCGAGGCGGGGGTGGCCGAGCGCCGCGGCCGCAAGATGCTGCTCGCGCCGGATATCGGGCTGAAACGCCTGGGCGTGGACGCCGCCGAGGTGCTCGACGTCGTCATCACCCACCTGCATTACGACCACGTCGGCAATTTCGCCCTGTTTCCCAAAGCGCGATTCCATCTGCAGGACAAGGAAATGCAGTTCGCTACCGGCCGGCATATGGTGCAGGGAATATTTTCGCACGCCTACGAAGTTGAGGAGGTGG
>JAQBBQ010000091.1:0-5170 GCA_032125995.1 Betaproteobacteria bacterium
TGACGATTTCCTCAGCGGTGCCCACCTGCACCACGCGGCCATCGCGCATGATGGCGATGCGGTCGCCGATGCGCACTGCCTCGTCGAGGTCGTGGGTGATGAACATGGTGGTTTTCTTCATGACTGCCGACAGCTTGATGAATTCATCCTGCAGTTGGCGCCGGATCAGCGGGTCGAGCGCGCTGAAGGCCTCGTCCATGAGCATCACCTCGGCGTCGGTGGCGAGCGCGCGCGCGAGGCCGACGCGCTGCTGCATGCCGCCCGAGAGCTGGCTCGGATACTGCGCTTCGTAGCCGGCGAGGCCGACGCGCTCGATCCAGCGCCGCGCTGTTTCGAGGTTCGCGCGGCGCTCGGCACGGTCGCGCGCCTGCACGTTGAGGCCGTAGGCTACGTTCTCCAGCACGGTCTTGTGCGGAAACAGGGCGAAGCGCTGGAACACCATGCTGGTGCGGTCGCGGCGAAAACGGCGCAGCGCCTCCGGATCGAGGCGCAGGATGTCTTTGCCGTCGAACAGAATCTCGCCCGCAGTCGGCTCGATCAGCCGGTTGAGATGGCGGACCAGGGTCGACTTGCCCGAACCCGAGAGTCCCATCACGACGAAGCACTTGCCGGCCTCGATGGTGAGCGAAACGTCGCGCACGCCGATCGTATGGCCGGTTTGCGCGAGCAGTTCTTCCTTCGTCACGCCGGCGCGCACCCGATCGAGCAGGCGCGCAGGCGTCGGGCCGAAAATCTTCGTGACCTTGCGCAGAACGATGTCGCCCATGGTGGTCAGTGCACAACCTGGCGGTGCGCGGCGAGGCGCCGGCCGTAGGCCTGGGTGATGCGATCGAGCACGATCGCCAGCAGCACGATCGACAGCCCGGCGACGAAGCCGGCGCCGGGTTCCTGGCGTTGAAGGCCATACAGCACCTCCTGGCCCAGTCCGCGCACGCCGATCATCGAGGCGATGACCACCATGGCGAGCGCCATCATGATCGACTGGTTGACGCCCGCCATGATGTTGGGCAGCGCGAGCGGGATCTGCACGCCGAACAGCGTCTGGCGGCGGGTGGCGCCGAACGCAGTGGCTGCCTCGATGACTTCCTTGTCGACGAGCCGGATGCCGAGGTCGGTCAGCCGCATGAGCGGCGGCGCGGCGTAGATCATGGTCGCGATCACGCCGGAGAAGGTGCCGAGGCCGAACAGCATCACTACCGGGATCAGATAGACGAACGACGGCATCGTCTGCATGAAGTCGAGGATCGGCGTCATGACCGCGCGGAAACGGTCGTTCTGCGACATCAGGATGCCGGTCGGCAGGCCGAAGGCCACGGTCACCAGCAGCGAGACGCTCATCAAGGAGAGCGTCTGCATCGTCGGCGTCCACAGGTCGAGCGACCAGATGAGCGCAAAGGCGACGACCACGGTCGCGCTCAACGCGAGGCTGCGGCTGGCATGGAACGCGATCGCCGCGAACAGCAGCGCCATCAGCGGCCAGGCGATCGACTGGTGGAGAAACCGCTCGAAAAAGCCGATCTTGTGGACGATCCAGTTGTTGATGTCGCCGAGAAAATCGCCGTAGCGCACGACCAGCCAGTCGACCAGGCGGTCGATCTGCTCGCCGACGGGCAGCAGCGGCATGTCCGGACGCTCGCCGACCAGCGCCGACCAGCCGCCGGCGAACCCGGCGACGAGGAGCAGCGCGGCGACGCCGGCGCTTGCCGCGAGGCGGGTGCGTGCGGCGCGTCGCCCGGGGGCGAGGCCGAAATAGACGATCGCGGCCGCGATCGCGACGCAGGCGAGAAACGACAGGGCGCCGGCGATGCTCATCGCAAACGCCGTCGCATGGCTCCGCTTAGAGCGAAGCCTTCACCTTTGCCGCGACCTCGGCCGGCACCCAGGCCTGCCACAGCGCGGGGTGCTTGCGCAGGAACTCGCGAGCGGCCTTGGCGCCGGTCTTGTCCTTTTTCTCGCGCATGTAGACGAGCGCCTGGTTCACGAGGTCGTCCTGCATGCGGTAGTTGTCGAGGAAGCGGATGATCGTCGGTGCCGCGTCGGCGAACGCCTTGTTCACCGCGATCGTCACCCGAATCGCCGGATACGCGCAGGCCTTCAGGCCCACGCCCGATTTCGCCTTGTCGAGGACCTCCCAGGCCGCCTTGTCATAGGCCGGCTCTGCAAGGCGCACGAGGTCGTACTTGCCGAGCACCCAGGTCGGTCCCCAGTAATAGAACACGATTGGCCGCCCGCGCTTGTAGGCCGAGGCGATTGCGGCGTCGAGCGCCGCGCCGCTGCCGGGCTTGAAGTTGGTGTAGTGATCGAGCAGTGCGTAGGCTTCGAGCTTGCGCGAATTTACCTGCTCGCAGTTCCAGCCCAGCTTGCAGTTGTAGAAGCGGCCCTTCGACGGCTGCTCGGGATCCTTGAACAGCGCCTTGTATTTCGGCAGGTCGGACACCGACCGCAGCCCCGGCGCCTGTGCCTTGATGCCGCGCTTTTTGTCGCCCTCGACCAGATAGCGCGGCACCCACCAGGCCTGGATCGCGCCCTGGATCGAGACGCCTTTCGTTTCCACGGCGCGCCCGCTGTTTTCCATCTTGTCCCAGATCTCGACGTTGTTGTCCTTCCACAGTTCCATGAGGATGTCGACGTCGCCTTTGGCGAGCGCGTTCAGCAGCGGCTGCGTCGTGCCCGGCACCGAGGTCACCTTGCAGCCGTAGCCCTTGGAAAGAATATGGCTCGCCAGCGCGTTATGAAAACTGCTGCTCGCCCAGTCGTTGCCGGCGAACTTGATCGGGCGTTTGATTTCGCAGTTGCCGGCGGCCTGGACGTTACCCAGGGCGAAAACGATGGCCGCAGTCAGCACGAGCCTCACGGCAGATCGAATCATGTCGCCTCCTCGCATGTCACGCAGGTCAGGTGTAGCACGTTTCGCCGAAAAACTCTCCGCTCGGGCGCAGCAAAAGGTGTCAGGAACCTTTTCCGTGCCCCAAAGCAGGCGATCGATTAGACGACCTTTTTTCCTTCACACAGGTTCAATAGCTCGGCTAAAACCAGCACTTGCGGCTTGGGACCCGACGCTTCACGAATCGACTTGAGAATTTTCGCCTCGCGCAGTCGCTTCAGAAGCATCATCACCATGGGTCTGGTTGGCATCTTCTTGTCACGCATGATGTGCGTGCTGGTGATAATTGGTTGCCGAAAGAGTCTATCAAGCAGCGGCACCGCATACTGCGAATGCGTCAGCTTGAGTATGTCCGCTTTGAGCTTTTCGTAAAGCGCGAGAATGGCGCGCGCTTTTTGCGCATTTTCGATAGCCTGTTCCGCGACGGCGGTCAGGAAGAATTCGATCCACCGGTTCCAACCCTCGGCACCATTCAACCCACGTAGCCGCGCTACGTATTCGTCCTTTTTTCGCTCGAAGTACCCCGACAGATAAAACATCGGCCGCGCCAGCAGCTTTTTCTCGTGTAGAAACAGCGGCACCTGAATGCGCCCTAGCCGACCATTGCCATCGAGGAACGGATGGATAATCTCGAACTGCGCGTGCACGAGCGCCAGTTGCACCAGGGCATCGCGTTCGTCCGCGTGCCAGTATTTTTCCCAGTTGTCCATGAGCGACGGCACACGTCCGGGCGCGGGCGGGACAAACAGAGCCTGCTCGATCGGCTCACCTGGAACACCGATCCAATTCTGGTCTCGACGGAATTCGCCCCGCGCCATGTTTTTCCCGCGAACGCTGTGGAGCAGGACTGCGTGCATACGCTTCAACAGGTTCAGGTTGAAGGGGCGGGTCCTGAGTTCCTTTTCGGCGTCGCCCATCGCCTTGCGGTAGTTGAGAATCTCATGGATGTCCTGGCGCCGCGCTTCTCCCTCGATCTCCGCTCCAGCCTCGAAGGTGAGCACTTCGCCCAGCGTTGCCTGCGTGCCCTCGATGCGCGACGACAGAACCGCCTCCTGCGTCGTGAGCGGCGTAAGCAGCAGCGCCGGGTTGGGCACCCCGTGCATCATGCCGTCGTAGCGCGCCAGTTCACGGTTGGCGCGGGAGATTGCCGGCACCAACTGGCCCCAGGCGGTGTCTTCTCGAGGAAGTGGCTTAGGTTCAAAGGGTTGCATAGCGCCGACGAGCTTAGAGGCAGCTCGGTATTGTGTAAAGCTTTTCGTAAATAACTTTATACTAGGCGAGCTTGCGTCAAGCGGGCTTTACGCAAAGTTCGGCCCTCATTCGCGTATCTGAACGGCTGCGAAAGGAAGAGGGTGCGTCTCGCGTGGAACGACTGCGGTGATCGCGCCGCTGGCGCCGTCGCGATCAGTACGAACGCGAAAACAACAGGAACTTCGTATCTACCCTATCCCGAGCCTCATGCGCCCTGCACCGCCGACAGCACCCGCTCGATGGTCCAGAACGCTGCGACACTGCCGATTGCGTAGGGCATGAGGCGCCACGCCCCTTGCGGTAGGGTGAATGGCAACCGTTTCAGCACCGCGATCACGCTCAACACGACGCCAATGAACAACAACTGGCCGGTTTCCACACCGACGTTGAACGTGAACAAGGCCAACGGCACGTCGTGCTGCGGCACGCCGATATCGGACAAAGCACCGGCAAAGCCCAGGCCGTGGAACAGGCCGAAGATGAACGCGATCACCCAGGGATAACGTTCGGTCAGCCCGATCTGTCCCCTGCGTTGATGAACGATCTCGGTCGCCAGGAAAACGATACTCAGCGCGATGATCGCTTCGGTCGGCTTCGGCGGCACGTGCACGAACCCAAGCGTCGCGAAGGCCAGCGTGATGCTGTGCGCCACCGTGAACGCGGTCACCGCCTTCAACAGCGGCCCGAAGCCGGATACGATCAGCATCAGCGCCAGCACGAACAGCAGGTGATCAAAGCCTTCCAGGATATGAATCGTGCCCAGGCGCCAATAGTCGGCAGCCACCTGGAGTTTCGACGCCTTCAGCGGGATGGTGAAACTGGGTGCGACCGGCCGCAGGATCGCCGAATGCTGGGTGCCGTCCTGCAGCTGGATGAGCAGCAGCACATCGGTCTGCATCGCGGCCAGGCCGTCGATGGAAATGGTCTGCCCGGTCAATGCCGCGCCGCTATTCTTGTAGCTGGCGTGTTCGATCCGCGCACCGGGCGCGTCCTGCACGGTCGGGGAACCGAACAGCGTCAAGGTGGCCGGCAGCC
>JAQBBQ010000092.1:0-7109 GCA_032125995.1 Betaproteobacteria bacterium
CGCCTCGCCCGACATCGCGGCGATCTCGTTCACCGGCTCGGTCGACACCGGGCACCGGATTGCGACGCGTGCGATCGAGCAGGGCAAGAAGATCCAGCTCGAGATGGGCGGCAAGAATCCGATGGTCGTACTCGACGATGCCGACCTCGCAGTCGCGATCGGCGCCTGCGTAAACGGGTCGTTTTTCTCCACCGGGCAGCGCTGCACGGCCTCGAGCCGCTTGATCGTGACCCAGGGTATCCACGACAAGTTCGTCGCCACGCTGCGCGAGAAGCTGCAGGCGCTCAAGGTCGACAACGCGCTAAAGCCCGGCGTCGAAATCGGTCCCGTGGTCGACCAGTCGCAACTCGACCAGGACCTGTCCTACATCGAGATCGGACGCAAAGAGGGCGCGAAGGTATTCGGCGGCGACATCCTCGGGCGCGAGACCGAGGGCTATTACCTGCAGCCGGCGTTGTTTACCGACACCCACAACGGCATGCGCATCAATCGCGAGGAAATCTTCGGCCCGATCGCGAGTGTGATCCGGGTGAAGGACTACGACGAGGCGCTTGCGGTGGCAAACGACACCCGCTTCGGCCTGTCGGCCGGGATCTGCACGACGTCGCTCAAGCATGCCTCGCACTTCAAGCGTAACGCCGAGGCCGGCATGGTCATGGTCAACCTGCCGACCGCAGGGGTCGACTATCACGTGCCCTTCGGCGGGCGTAAGGGCTCGAGCTACGGCTCGCGCGAGCAGGGGCGCTACGCGGCCGAGTTCTATACGACGGTGAAGACCGCGTACACGCTCGCCTGAGACGCGATTAGCGATAGAATTCGCGCCCCATGCTGCCCGCCACGCTGCGGCTCCCGGTGACCATGCTCGCCCAGCCGGACGGGACGACCTGCGGGCCGACCTGCCTGCACGCGATCTACCGCTACTGGGGCGAACGCGAAGCGCTGCGCAAGATCATCGAACGGGCGCGGCGGCTCGAGCACGGCGGCACCTACGCGGTCTTTCTCGCTTGCGATGCGCTGCGCAAGGGCTTTGAGGCGACGATCTACACCTACAACCTCACCGTGTTCGATCCGACCTGGTTTCGGCCGGGCGTCGACCTCGCCGACCGGCTGCGCCGGCAGCGCGACAAGAAACGCGATCCGAGGCTCGTGCATTCGACGGATGGCTACCTCGAGTTCCTCGCGCGCGGCGGGCGGCTGCGCCTCGCGGAATTGTCGCGTGCCCTGGTGCGCGGCATCCTGCGCCGCAGAATTCCAATCCTGACCGGCCTCAGTTCGACCTTCCTTTACCGCAGCGCGCGCGAATACGGGCCAAACGACACCCCCGACGACATCCGTGGCGAGCCCGCAGGGCATTTCGTCGTGCTTGCGGGCTACGATCGGCGCGCCCGCAGCGTGCTCGTCGTCGATCCCTACGGGCCGCATCCCTATGGCTCGAGCCGGCGCTACTGGATCAACATCGACCGCGTGCTCGGCGCGGTGCTGCTTGGCATCGTAACGCAGGATGCCAATCTGCTCGTCATCAATCCTCGCGGACGGATGCGCAAGCGATGAGCATCCTGATCGTCGTCGACGAGCCGCGCCAGTGGCCGCTGCAGATTGCGGGCGTCACCGTGGTGTCTGCGCGTGCCTACCTCACCGATCCGGCGTACGACGAGAGCCACTCGGGCAAGGTTTTCAACCTGTGCAAGTCCTACCGCTACCAGAGCCTCGGTTACTATGTGTCGTTGCTCGGCGAGGCGCGCGGGCACAAGCCGCTGCCGCGCGTGAGCACGATCGAGGACCTGCAGTCGAGAAATCTGGTTCGGCTCCTCACCGAGGGCCTCGAGGACCAGTTCCAGCGCGCACTGGCACCGATAAAATCCGACGAATTCGAGCTCAGCATTTACTTCGGCCGCAACGTGGCGAGCCGCTACGATTCGCTCTGCCAGCATCTTTTTCACCTCGTTCCGGCGCCGCTCCTGCGCGCGAGCTTCCGCCGCCGGCGCGGCGAGTGGCGCGTGCAGGGCATACGCCCGATCGCCGCGAGCGACATCCCGGATCCGCACCGGAGCTTCGTCATCGAATCGGCGACCAATTACTTCGAGGGTCGCTACCGGCGTGCGCGGCGTCGCGCAGAGCCGCGCTTCGATCTCGCGATCCTGCACGATGAGAACAACGCCGAGCCGCCGTCGAACGCCAGGGCATTGGCCAAGTTCGAGCGCGCCGCCGAGGCGGTGGGCCTCGCCTGCGAGCTGATCACGCGCGAGGACATCGCGCGGCTCGCCGAGTTCGACGCGCTGTTCATTCGCGATACGACCTTCGTTAACCACTACACCTACCGGTTTGCGCGCCGCGCAGCGGCCGAGGGGCTGGTCGTCATCGATGACCCGGAATCGATCCTGCGCTGCAGCAACAAGGTTTACCTCGCCGAGTTGTTCGATCGTTACGACGTGCCGGTGCCGAAGACGCTGCTCGTGCATCGCGACAATACGGACAAGATCGTGCCGACCCTTGCGCTGCCCTGCGTGCTCAAGAAGCCCGACGGCGCGTTTTCGCTCGGTGTGAAGAAGGTCGAGACGCCCGAGGCGCTCGAGCGCGAGGTGCAGGCGCTGCTCGAGGATTCCGAGCTCATCGTCGCGCAGGAATGGTTGCCGACCGAATTCGACTGGCGCGTCGGGATCATCGATCGGCGTGTGCTCTACGTCTGCAAGTACTACATGGCGCGTGGCCATTGGCAGATCGTGCGGCGCGGGGCCGAGGGCAAGCCGATCGAAGGCCGTTCGGAGACGCTCTCGGTGGGTGAAGCGCCGGCCGAGTTGCTCAAGGTTGCGCTCAAGGCGGCGAATCTGATCGGCGACGGCTTCTACGGGGTCGATCTGAAGCAGATCGGCGAACGTTTTTTCGTCGTCGAAGTGAACGACAACCCGAGCGTCGATGCCGGCGTCGAGGATCTGGTATTGAAGGACGCGCTTTACCGCGAGGTGATGGGCACCATCGTGCGGCGGATCGAAGAGCGCAAGCGCACGCGCTGATGGCAGCGAAGCCGCTGCACGCCTTCGGCGGGACCGGCATCGAGCTCGAGTACGTGCTCGTCGACCGCGAAACGCTCGCCGTGCGGCCGATTGCGGACGCCCTGCTGCGCGACGCCTCGGGCGCGGTGGTCAACGCGGTGAGCTACGGGCGCTTTGGCTGGTCGAACGAGCTTGCTTTGCACCTGCTCGAGCTGAAGAGCGAGGGACCCGAGGCTTCGCTCGAGGGCCTTGCCGAGGGCTTGCAGGCCGAAATCCATGCGATGAATGCGCGCCTCGCGCCGCTTGGCGCGCGCCTGATGCCGACCGGCATGCATCCGTGGATGAATCCGCGCACCGAAACCCGTGTTTGGCCGCATGAATACGCGGAGATCTATCGCACCTACGACGCGGTGTTCGATTGCCGGCGCCACGGCTGGGCGAACGTCCAGAGCATGCATGTCAACCTGCCGTTCGCGGGCGACGCTGAACTTGCGCGGCTACTCGCTGCGTCGCGTCGCGTGCTGCCGATCCTGCCGGCGCTCGCCGCGAGTTCGCCGATTGCAGATGGTGCGCGCCAGACCGTGCTCGACTACCGCATGCAGTGCTACCTCACGCATGCGGCGCAAGTGCCGTCGATGCTTGGCGACATCGTGCCAGAGCCGATTCGGAGCGAAGCCGCTTACCGGGAAAACGTTCTGGCGCCGATGTACCGCGAGATCGCAGCCTTCGATTCCGCTGGCGTGATGCAGGACGAGTGGCTCAATGCGCGCGGGGCGATCGTGCGTTTCGATCGCAGCGCGCTTGAGCTGCGCGTGCTCGACACCCAGGAATGCCCTGCCATGGATCTCGCGGTGGCGGCGGCGGCGATTGGCGCGCTGCGTGCCTGCTACGACGGGCGCCTCGCAAACGAGGATCCGGCCGCGCCGTTTCCGACCGGGCGGCTGGTGGCGATCCTGCGCGCCTGCATCGCCGACGCCGACACGGCGATCATCGACGATGCCGAGTACCTCATGAGCATGGGGCTGCACGCGCGGCGGTGCACCGCGGGCGAACTCTGGCAGCACCTGATCGAGTCCACGCTGACGCTGGTGGGTTCGTCCGCAGAGCAGGCGCTGTGGCGCGCGCGTCTCGAACTGATCCTCGGCGAGGGGCCGCTCGCGCGCCGCATTCTGCGCGCGGTCGGACCCGAGATTGCCGGCGCCCGTCTTAAAGCGGTCTATGCCGAGCTCTGCGATTGCCTGGAAGCGGGTCGGCCGTTCAGCGCGGAAGACGCTTGATGGGGCCGCGGCGCATTCGCCAGGCGATCGTCGTCAGTTGTGAGCATGGCGGGCCCACGGTACCCGCGCGTTACCGCGCGCTTTTCGCGGCGCATCGCGCGGCGCTCGAGAGCCATCGGGGGTACGACCGCGGCGCCCTCGCGATGGCGCGCGCGCTCGCCGCCGCGTTCAACGCACCGCTCGCGGTGACGACGACGACGCGGCTGCTGATCGATGCCAACCGTTCGATCGGCCATCCGCAGCTCTATTCTTCGATCACGCGCAACGCGAGCGCGGCGTTGCGCAAGGACATGCTCGATCAGCATTACCTGCCGCATCGCGCGCGCGTCGAACGCCTGGTCATGCGCTCGATCGCAAAGAGACGCGAGACGCTGCACCTGGCCTGTCACAGTTTCACGCCCCGGATCGACGGCGTCGAGCGCAGTGTCGACGTCGGTCTGCTTTACGATCCTGCGCGTGCAGAGGAGGTCGCGCTGTGCGTCGCCTGGCAGCGCCATCTGCGCATCCTGGCGCCGGCACTGCGCGTACGGCGCAATTATCCCTACCTCGGCAAGACCGATGGCTTTACCACCTGGTTTCGGCGGCGCCATCCGGGCGGGGTCTATCTCGGCATCGAGCTCGAACTGAACCAGGCGACGATGGTAGCTGCGCGGTTCCGATCGCGGCGCGCGCAGGTTATCGAGGCGCTTGCGCGCGCGCTTGCTGAACGATGAGCGCACAGACCTCCGCGGTCCTTTTTGCGTTGCTGCTTGTTACGGGTTGTGCCGTCGCGCCGCCGGAGCGTGCGCGCCTGACGCCGTCGGACGACATACAGCCGAATTTCGTCGTGCCCGATGCGCGTGCGCGCATGGTCTTTCTCGCGCGCCAGGAGTGGGCACTATTCGGCCGACCGGTGGTACGCGACGATGCGACCGGATCGATGCTCGTTTTCGCGCCCGCTGTGGAGGCGACGCACGAGGTGCAGGGGCCGATGCTCACCCGCGTGCTGACGTACTGGTATGCGGTGAGCGACCAGCCGATCGTCGGCTTCCAGGGCGAGCTGCGGCCGTGGTCGGCGGCGTTCATCGCCTGGCTGGTGCGCAGCGCGGGCGTGCCCGAGGACGAATTTCCATCGACCGTGCTGCATTGGCACTACATTGAGCACGCACGGAACGGCGGCGATGCGGCGCGTTTCGTTGCGCGCGACGCGCGTGACTACGCGCCGAGGGTCGGCGACCTGATCTGCGCACCGCGCGGCGATGTCTTCGTGGCCGAAGTCAGTGATTTCGAGAGCCTGCGCCGCGGCGCCTATCACTGCGATCTCGTGGTCGCGGCGCGCGCGGGCGAACTCGATGCGATCGGCGGCAATGTGCTCGACGCGGTGTCGATGACGCAGGTCGCGCTCGATGCGGCAGGCCGCCTGGTGCGCACAGCGATGCGGCCCTGGGTCGTGGTACTCGAGCAGCGCTGAGCGGCGCGCTAGAGAAAGGTCGTGTCGGCGTCGAGCCCTAACAAGTACTGTCCGACGGTCTCGAAGTGCGATGCGCGCCCCTGCAATTGCTGCGTGATCGCGTGCAGGTCGCGAAAGCGCTGCTCAAACGGATTGGCGGCAAACACCGCCGTCGCGCCGGCGGCCTCGTAAGCGAAGTCACCGACCGTGCGCGATGCATGGATCGCGTGCGTGGAGGCGAGCCGGATCCGCATGCGCTGCGCGAGGCTCACCGCGCGCGTCGTCTGCACGTCGTCGCAGATCTCGCCAACCGAGTGCATCAGGTAGTTCTCCGCCGACTCGAGGGTGGCCTGCGCGCGGGCGACGCCCGCCTGGGTGACGGCATTGTCACGCAGCGGATTGCGCATGCCGCGCGGCGTTTTGTGCGCCGCGAGCTCGATGAATGCATCCAGCATCGCCCGCGCCACGCCGATCGCGATGCTGGCGAACCCGCAGGAAAACAGGCTGTGAATCGAAAAACTGTACAGCCAGCCCGGTTCGCGGTTTTCGGCCACGGTTTCGCGGTCCACGCTGTGCGCCTGCGGCACGAACAGATCATCCACCGCATAGCCGTCGCTTGCCGTGCCGCGCAGCCCGATGACATGCCAGATGTCCGAGTGCGTCGCGCGCGCGAACGGAAACAGCATCACCCGCTTGAGCGTGCGTTCGTCGCTCGCGCGCCGTGGGCTGCCGTCGGCTTCGAAAATCGGGCACTGCCCACCGAGCCAGGTCGCATGGCGCATGCCGCTGGCGAACGACCAGCGCCCGGTCACGCGGTAACCGCCGTCGCAGGCCACCGCGCGCACCGGACCGTCGGCCGGCCCCCAGGCGAGGACAGCGCGCCGGTCACCGAAGATGTGCTGCGCCGACTCCGGCGGCAGGTAAGCTGCAACGATTGCGCAGACCGCGTTCTGGCCGATGTTCCACGCCGTGCTCGCGTCGATCCCCGCGATCGCCTGGACCGTGCGCATGAACGTGAGTGGGTGCACTTCGCCGCCGGCATACCGGTGCGGCAGCAGCATGCGGTAGAGCGCGGCGTCGTGCAGGGCGTCGAGCAGATCCTCCGGGATGCGACGCGCCCGGTCGATCTCCTGGGCTGCCGCGGCGATGCGCGGCGCGAGCGCGTCGACGCGCGCCAGATAGCGCTCGGTTTCCGGCGCCGGGCTCTGCGTCACGTCACAGGCCTTCGACCAGCAGCAGGTTGTTGGTCATCGTCACCGATTCGCGCAGTTTCTTCCACGGCTGATACTCGGGATCGGTCATGAAGGCGTTCAGCGCCTCGCGGCTTGGCCACTTGAAGATGACGATCCGGTTCGGCTTCCAGTCGCCCGCGAGCACCTCGAACTTGGCGTCGCGGGCGAGGTACTCGCCGCC
>JAQBBQ010000093.1:0-4032 GCA_032125995.1 Betaproteobacteria bacterium
CGAATTACGTCTGTCTGTACCGCCTCGAGCGTGCACGTGCCGATGCGCGTCTTGCCACGCGCGAAGAGGCGGCCCAGCTGCATCTGATCGAGCGGTTTGCCGCGCTGACCCGCACCGGAGACCGCGCCGAACTCACCGACGTGCCGGAGGACACGCCGGTCTGGGCACATGCGACATCGACGCGCGACAACTGTCTCGGTCAATCATGCCCGCGCTATCAGGACTGCTTCGTGATGCGTGCACGCAAGAACGCGCTCGATGCGGACGTCGTGGTCATCAATCACCACCTGTTCTTTGCCGACGTGGTTTTGCGCGATGAAGGCGTGGCCGAGCTGCTGCCGGCGTGCAATACCCTGGTCTTCGACGAGGCGCATCAGCTTCCTGATACGGCGCGCATGTTCTTCGGCGAAACGGTCTCGAGCGGACAGCTGATCGACCTTGCGCGCGACGCGCGCGTCGAGTTGCGCGCTGCAGGCGGTGCCTCACCGGCGCTCGAGGCGCAGGCCGCCGGTCTCGAGAAGGCGGCGCGCGAACTGCGAATTGCCTTTGGTGGCGAGCCTGCGCGCATGGCTTGGTCGCAGGCGCTACAGCGGCCCGGCGTCGAGTCGGCACTCGGCGGACTGCAGGCCGCCCTGGCGTCTCTCGCGCAAGCACTGGACGCACAGGCGGAGCGTTCCGAGGGCCTGGCGGCCTGCGCCCGGCGCGCGAGCGAGCTGCGCGCGCGGATCGAACGCCTGCATGCTCCGGGCGACGACGCGCAGGTGCGCTGGGTCGAAGTGTTCAATCAGGCGGTTCAACTTCACCTGACGCCGCTGTCGGCGGCCGAACCGTTCCGACGACAGCTGGAGGGGCATCCGCGGGCATGGATATTCACCTCTGCGACGCTTGCGGTCGGTGATGACTTCACTCATTTCACGCGCGAGCTTGGGCTGGAGGATGCGCGTAGCGCGCGCTGGTTGAGCCCCTTCGACTACGCGCAGCAGGCGCGTCTCTATGTACCGCGCGGCCTGCCCGAGAATCCAAACGACCCGAGTTACACGGACGCAGTGATCGACGCCGTGCTGCCGGTACTCAAGGCGAGCCGCGGACGGGCATTTCTCCTGTTCACCGCGCTGCGCGCGCTGCGGCGCGCCCACGAGCGCCTTGAGCGCGAAGACCTCGACTATCCGCTGCTCGTGCAAGGCACGGGCCCGCGCAGCGAGCTGTTGCGCCAGTTTCGCGAGCGCGGCAACGCGGTGTTGCTCGGCAGCCAGTCGTTCTGGGAAGGCGTCGACGTCCGCGGCGAGGCACTCTCGCTCGTGGTGATCGATAAGCTGCCGTTCGCGCCGCCGGATGACCCGGTGCTCGCGGCGCGCATCGATGCGATGCGCGCGCAGAACGTGAACCCGTTTTCGAAATTGCAGCTACCGATGGCGGTGCTGCAACTCAAACAGGGCGCTGGCCGGTTGATCCGCGATTTCCCGGACCGCGGGGTATTGATGCTCTGTGACCCCCGTCTGTTCACGCGTAGCTACGGTCGATTGCTGCGCGCGAGCTTGCCGCCGATGCCGCTGACCCGCGAATTGGCCGAGGTGAGATCGTTCTTCGAGACCGAACGCGACTAGAATCGCCCGCGTGTCGAAGCAGACCAAGCGGGACGCAGAAATCGGCGAACCGATTCAAACGACCCAACCAAACGTCACGGAAGCGCAATCATGAAAGTAGTCATTTCGGGAGGCGGTGGATTTCTCGGCCTCAAGTTGGCGCAGGCGCTGCTTGCGCGCGGAAAACTTGCCTCGACGGCGTCGACGCAGGCAAATCTGACGAAGCTGGTGCTGCTCGATGCGGCGTTTCCTGACACGATGCCCAACGATCCGCGGCTCGAGGTGGTCACGGGAGATGTGTCGGACGCGGCGACGCTTGACCGTGTGCTGACGCCGGATACGGCATCGATATTTCATCTGGCCGCCGTGGTGAGCGGCGCGGCGGAAGCGGACTACGACCTCGGAGAGCGCGTCAACCTCGAGGGCACGCGGCGCCTGCTCGAGCGCGCGCGGCGCTGCGTGAACCCGCCGCGCGTTGTTTTCGCCAGTTCGGTGGCGGCATTCGGCGGCGAACTTCCGCCCGTACTCGACGATGCGACGACGCCGACCCCGCAGACGTCCTACGGAACGCAGAAGGTCATTGGCGAGTATTTGATTTCCGATATGTCGCGCAAGGGCTTCATCGACGGGCGTTCACTGCGCCTGCCGACGATCGTGGTCCGCGCCGGCAAGCCGAACGCCGCCGCCTCGTCTTTCGCCAGCGGCATCATCCGTGAGCCGCTGAATGGCGTGGTGTCCGAATGCCCGGTCGCCGACGACACCGGCGTGTGGCTATTGTCCCCGAAGCGCGTGATCGAGTGCTTCCTGCATGCGCACGAACTTCCGGCCACGGCCTGGGGATCGACGCGGGTCGTCAATCTGCCGGGGATTACGGTGCGCGTGGCCGAAATGCTGGAGGGCATGCGCCGCGTTGCGGGCGACGCGGTGGTGAGCCGAGTCAAGTTTGTGCCCGACGCTCGAATCCAGGCGATCGTCAAGACTTGGCCGTCGCGATTGAATACGCCGCGCGCATTGAAAATGGGCTTTCAGGCCGATCCCGACATCGAAACCGTCATCCGCGACTACATCGCAGACGAAAAAATCAGCGTCGTCAAATAGGCGAAATCTAAAAGGAAGGGGTCGCAGGGGGAACCATGGGTTCCCCCTGCGGCTCACTTTCCCGGACTGGTAATCGCCCGAAGGGCGATTACCAGTCCGGATCCCAGATCTTCCACCACGGGGCGCTGCGCTCGTAGCCCCCGGGTTTGAGGTATTTGCTGTCCGGGAAATTCGTCGTCATTATCCGGTTCGCGTCGGCCGCCAGTTTTGGCATGCCGAGTGCCTCGTAGGCCTTGACCAGGACGATCACGGCCTCCTCGGTTGCTGGCGCGCGGGGATAGTGCTTGACTGCATATTGCGCTCGATTTGCTGCCGCGATGTAGGCGCCGCGCTTCATGTAATAGCGTGCCACGTGCACCTCGTGCGATGCGAGACTGTTGACTAGGTAGCGCATCCGGGCAGCCGAATCCTCCGCGTACTTGGAGTCCGGAAAGCGCGCCACCACCTCCTTGAACGCGAAAAAGGCCTCGCGGGTTGCATTCGGATCGCGCTCCGACATGTCGGGCTTGCTCAGCGCGGCCATGAGGCCTTGGTTATCGTTGAAGTTGACCAGCCCCTTCAGGTAGTAGGCGTAGTCGACATTCGGATGGTTCGGATACAGTTTGATGAATCGATCGGCCGCCGCGATCGCCGAGGCACGCTCGTCGTCCTTGAAGTAGGCGTAGGCGATCTCGATTTGCGCCTGCTGAGCGTAGTGGCCGTAGGGGTACCGTGCCTCCAGCTTCTCGAGGTATTCGATCGCCTTCGTGAAGTTGCCGGACGACATCTGATCCTTCGCCTCGCTATAGAGGCGCTGGGCCGACCAGCCGGCCGTATCGTCCTTCTTGTCGTCGAAAATACTGCACGCCGACAACTGCAGCAAGGCCGCAACGGCGAGTACAGTCAGTAAACTTGCGCGCATGGGACGGCGTTCAGGGGAGAGTGAAAATTATAACGCCCGCGATCGGTCGGCTGGCGTGGGGCGGGTGACCACCACGGTTCCCCGCGAGCTCGCAGGCCTGAGATTAGATCAGGCGCTCGCGCGTTTGTTCCCGCAGCACTCGCGCACGCGGCTCCAGGCCTGGCTGCGCGACGGCTACATCACGCTTGATGGGCGTCCGGCGGCGGCACGTCATGCGGTGACCGGCGGAGAGGCGGTCAGCCTCGCCCCGCCGCCCCTGCCCGGGGAGATGCCGGCGCAGGCCGAGCGCATTCCATTGAAGATCATCTACGAGGACGATGACCTGATCGTTCTCGACAAACCCGCCGGTCTGGTCGTTCACCCCGGGGCGGGTGTGCACGCTGGCACGCTGCTCAATGCGCTGCTCGCGCACGCACCGTCGCTTGCCGGGGTGCCGCGCGCGGGCATCGT
>JAQBBQ010000094.1:0-13366 GCA_032125995.1 Betaproteobacteria bacterium
GCCCGATCCGTCGCACACCACGTGGGACGGCATGCCGGCAATCTTCGCCGACGACAAGAACCTGATGACGGTGCGCGTGAATCGGGTACTGCACCCCGATGCCTGGTCACAGCGCCCGCTGTGGGGCACCAACCACGTCATCGGCAACGTCATGATCGAGCGCGAGAAACCCAACGGCGACGTCGTCGCGCGATCACGCTTCCACATGCTGGAGCTGCGTCGCGACGACGTGCGCCATTTCGCCGGGTCCTACGTCCATCACCTTAAACGGACGCCGGACGGCTATCGCATCAAGCTGCAGCGCGTCGACATGACGAACGCCCAGGCGGCATACGACTACGTGCTGCAGGTCTGGGTGTAGGCCGCGTTCAGCGCAGGGACGGCAGCCGGTTCGCGTTGCCGGGCAACGTCATGATGCGCGCGACCCGCCCGCGCAAGCCCCCGCGCGGCCGATCGCGCACAGTGGCAGAAACGGCAGTCGCACCCACAGCCTACGACGTACCCAGGACCCGATAGATTCGAGTCATCTCGTGTTTTCCCTTCAGTGCGTGGCTGCCGAGATCCTCGGTGCGAAGTGCCCCGTCCAGGTGCTGCAGCGTGGTCTCCCCGATCAGAATCCGCCAGGCGCTGGGCTCCGCCTGCGAGCTGAAATCGTCTTTCGCGAAGCTCTCCAGCCTGGCGGCCGTATTGATGGTATCGCCCACGGTCGTGTATTTCATGCTCTTGCGCCCGCCGAGGATGCCGACCACCGCGGGCCCCGTAAAGACGCCGACCCGGACGCGCCCGGTGGGCTGGCCGCGCGCTTTCCAATCTGCATTGAGACGGTCCATGGCCGCGCCCATCGCGAGTGCGCAATTCACCGCGTTCTGGGCGTCTTTGGCGATCGCATCCGCGGTCGTGCTCGGAATCGGGAAGCCGAAATTGGCCTTGATCCCGTCTCCCGCGTAATCGTCCACCACCCCGCCATGGTCGCCCACCAGGTCGGCCATGATGACCATGTACTCGTTTATCCAGCCCATCAACGCTTCGGGGCCCATCGATTCGGACGCCGTCGTGTAGCCCTGCAGGTCCGACATCAGGGACGTCAGCACAATGCTCTGTGCGCGCGGCCGATCGTCGGGGCCGATGAATTGGTCGCGCTGGTCCCAGATCAGTTTCGCGACTTCGGGGCGGAGGAACTTGGAGAACAGCCCCGTCACCTCGCTGCGCTCGGCGTGTTCTCGGAAGGCGCGATAGCCGGTCACCAACGCCGCAGCGACGCCGCTCGCGAGCAGGGGCGGGACGAGCGGAATCCAGAGCGAGTCTCCGATCGCTACACGGCACGCGCCGACCAGGGCGATCAATCCGCCGACGCCCGCAATCGCGGTGAACCATCCCGATCGATTCCAGTACCCCAATGCGCCGCCAAGCAGGCACCAGACGAGGATCCACGCGTACTCTGCGCGCTGACTCCAGCCTGTGATCGGCTTTGTCTCGCCGTAGGCAAATCGGATCAACTGGCTCATCGCGTGGGCATGGACCTCCATGCCGAGCATCGAAGAATCCTCGCGGCGGCCCGCACTGAGCGGGGTGGAGAAAAAATCCTTGACGGAGGGGGAGTCGGTGCCCAGTAACGCGATCTTTCCGCGCACGGCCTGTTCCGGAATCGAATCCGAGTAGAGATCCTCGAGTGTGTAGGATGGAAAGCCGTTGTGGCCCAGCGCGAAGTCCAGCAGGTATTGGTAGCCGCCGTCGTCTGCGCTGTGGTAGCCGCCGTCATCGGACCGGAACCGCGGAACGGTCGTCGCGCCGATGCGAATGAGCTCAGGTTGGTCGGGGTCGTTGGTCGGATTGATTTCCTTTGCTCGCAGATATCGCAGCACGAGTTGCAGGCTAAGCGAGAAGTAGGGCACGTTGTCGGGGCCCTGATAGGTAATGAATGCGCGGTGAGCGATTCCGTTGGCGTCGACCCCGATGCCGGAAACGGCGATCTGGCCGGTTCCTTCGAGGAACTTCGGCGGTGCAATCGGGGGGTCTTCGAGGGGCTTGGCGATCATGACGACGCGATCGTCGCGCAGCGCGACCTCGGCGAGATTGGTGTTTTGTTCGGGCAGGCCTGCTTCGCCGATGCGCCCGGTGCAGGATTTGATCGGAATGTCGCGGTAGATGTCGACGCCGATCGCAACCGCGCCGAGTTTCTGCAGCTTCGCGAGCGCGACGGCCATGCGGGCGTCGCACAGGGGATGGCCGTATTTCTGAATCTCGTCTTCGCGCAGTTTGATGAGGACGACCGGGTTGTCCTTCAACTGAATCGCGGGCCGCGAGCGCAGCAGCCAGTCGTAGGCACCGAGTTCAAGTTCCTCGAGCGAACCGACGGACGTGACGCCAGCGACGACCGCGAAGACCGCAGTGGTGATCAGCGTCGAAATCGCAAGCCGCGAGCGAGCGAGCTTTTGCGCGACGCCCATGAGCGGTTGACTCCCTTCGGGAAATCTTGGTTACAGATTCTAGCTCGCCCGGCGCGCGCGATCCGGCGGGATCCGCCGCATCCCATACCCAACGACAGCTGTTCGACCACCGCCTCAATCCTCTTGTAACCGTTCGGATCGAGGCCGAGTCGTTCGACGTTCCGGTCCCTGCGAACCAGTTTTTCTCGAATTCGCCGCGCTGTGCGCCGCGCTCGAGCGCGCGCTGGGGTCAGACCGCCGTGGCTAGCGCGGCGACGCGGTGATTCATGCCGCCCGGTTATTTCAGCGCTTGCCCCAGAGCGCTTCGAGCCGCCGGTAGCGGCCGCAGCCGGTGACGTAGAACGTGTAGCGCCGCGGGTTCTTCATGTAGTAGTCCTGGTGGTAGTCCTCGGCGGGCCAGAAAGTACCTGCCTGCTCGATCGGCGTGACGATGGGTTGCGGGAAGGTCTTGGTCTGCGTGACCTTCGCCTTCGACGCCTCGGCAAGCTTTTTCTGCTCTTCGCTGTGGTAGAAGATTCCGGGCCGGTATTGTGATCCGCCGTCGCAGAACTGGCGGTTGATGACGGTCGGGTCGTGGTTCTTCCAGAACGCGGCGAGAAGCGTTTCGTAGCTGACCTTTTTGGGGTCGTAGATGACCTCGACCGCCTCGGTGTGGTCGGTGCCTCCGCTCGACACCTGTTCGTAGGTCGGGTTGTTGCGCGTCCCGCCGGTGTAGCCCGAGGTCGTCGAGATGACGCCGGGCACCTTGTCCATCGCCTCTTCGGCGCACCAAAAGCAGCCAGCCGCAAAGGTGGCTTTCGCGGTGGCGGCGTCGGCGGCTTGCGCAGCGCTGGGAACGAGGCCGAGCGCTGTCGAGAAGAGTAGGGCGGTGATTGGTTTCATTCGGTTGGGCCTTGGTGCGTTGACTGGAGCATCAGTCGCGCTAAACACCGCGCAGATTACACATTATGTGCGATTCGCCTCTGCGAGCACCGCATCGATGACCGGCTGGTCGCGAAGGCACAGGCGCAGAGTCTTCAGGGAGGCGGCTGGCGCGCGTACCAACCAACCGCGCGCGGCGCGCAAGTAGGCGCGCGCGCAGACCTCGAGCGGGACCGCGAATAGGCCGCTCGATACCGCGGGAAACGACAGCGAATGCCAGCCGGCTGCGCTCGCTTCCTCAAACGCCGCGTTTAGCGCGCGCGCGAGGCATGCTTCTTCGTCACCCTCGCCCTGGCGCGGGCCGATGGCGTGCACGATGCCCTTGAACGCAAGCCGACCAGCGCCGGTAACGACGGCGCTGCCCGTGGGCAGCGTGCCGCGGGCGCGCACGAGTCGGTCGGATTCTTCCTGCAGCGCGGGGCCCGCGGCGCGCGACAGGATGCCCGCGACGCCGCCGCCGTGCGCGAGCCTGCCGTTCGCTGCATTGACGATCGCATCGACCGGCTCGGTGAGCAGGTCGCCACGCACAATCTCGAAGCGTCTGCCCCGGGCGCCGTTTTCCCGGTGCAGGATCTCGCCGCCCATCAGGTCACCATGGCACCGAGGCACCGCGCCGACCGTGGCCTGGTCTACTGAATCTTGGCCTTGTCGCGCAGCTCGGTCACGCGAGCAGCAATCTTGCGCTGCGTGAGCTGCTGGCGGATGCGCTGCTGCACCTGCTCGAAGGGCGGGACCTGTGTGGTGCGGACATCGTCGAGACGAATCACGTGATAACCGAACTGGGTGCGCACCGGTGCGTCGGTGGTCTGGCCTTTTTCGAGCTTCACCATCGCCTCGGAAAACGGCTTGACGTAGACCGTGGGCAGCGCCCAGCCAAGGTCGCCGCCACGCGCGCCGCTGCCCGGGTCCTTTGATTGCTTGGCGAGGTTTTCGAAACTCGCGCCACCCTTCAACTCTGCGATGATCTTCGCCGCAACGTCTTCATTGTCGACCAGGATGTGACGCGCGCGGTATTCCTTGCCGCCCGCGCTGGCGCGCGCATCGTCGTAGGCCTTGCGCACCTCTTCGTCGGTGACCGGGTTGGACTTCAGCCAGTCGCGCATGTAGATGCGTACGATCGCCGCCTGCTCCACCAGGCCGAGTTCAGTCTTGACGTCGGCGTTGTCGAGCAAGCCCGAGCGCTTCGCTTCCTGCACGACGACCTCGCGATTCACCAGGTTGTCGCGGATTGCGGTGTGCATCTGCTCCGGGTTTTTCGCCGCCGGCCCGCCCTCCTGCTGACGCGCCATGAAGTCGGCGTACTGAGCGGGAATCGCGATGCCATTGACGGTCGCCACTGGATTGCCCTGGGCGTAGAGCGAGGCGCAGGAAAATGCCGCAGCCAGGGAGAAGGCAGCGAGGGCAAGCTGGGATGGGTTCATGGGGGTCCTTTTGGGGAGTGGCTCAGGCACCCGGTTCACCGGGTACACGGGCCTGAATCGATAGTGCATGAATGGGATGCTGCATCAACTCGCCGAGCGACGCGTACACCATGCGGTGGCGGGCGACGGTCGTCTTGTCGGCAAAGCGTGGCGACACGATCCGCAGGCGCCAGTGCGTGCCGCCGCCGGGCCGCCAGCCGGCATGGCCTCTGTGCTTCTCCGATTCGTCGACGAGTTCGAGCGTCTCGGGTTCGAGTTGCGCGAGACGCGCGCGGATCGCGGCTTCGACGTTCACGATTTGTTCTCGCCCTGTTCGATGTACTTCGCGAGGAAGATTGCCTGCCCGAGCACGAACAGCAACATCAGGCCCATGCCGCCGAACAGTTTGAAGTTGACCCAGAAGTCGGTTGGAAAATTGAAGGCGACGTACAGATTTGCGGCTCCCATGAAGGTGAAGAACCCCGTCCAGCTCCAGTTCAGGCGTGCCCATACAGGCTCGGGCAGAATCACTTGGGTTTTCAACATGCTGCGCAACAGGTTCTTGCGCAAGATGAGGGCGCTCCCCGACAGCACGGCGGCGAACAGCCAGTAGAGGACGGTCGGCTTCCACTTGATGAACGTCTCGTCGCGCAGCAGCAGGGTGGCACCGCCAAACACGACGATGATCGCCAGGCTTGCCCAGAGCATCGTGTCGATACGGCGGCCGCGCAGGCGCAGCCACGCGACCTGGGCGAAGGTCGTCAGGATCGCGACCCCGGTGGCGACGTAGATGTCCGCCAGCTTGAACGCGACGAAGAAGAGAATGACCGGTAAAAGGTCGAAGAGAAACTTCATTGCAGTCGGTGGATTCTACCAGTGCGCAAGCGCAACGGCAGGCGCGATCCAGGACCGAGCCACGGTGTTGCCGATCACGCCGACGGCCGGCGCGAAGCTGCGAATCAGGTCTTGTCGAACTTGAGGGATGCGGAGTTGATGCAGTAGCGCAATCCGGTGGGCTGCGGACCATCGTCGAAGACGTGGCCGAGATGCGCATCGCAGCGCGCGCAGTGCACCTCGGTGCGCTTCATGAAGAAGCTGACGTCTTCCTCGATCGCCACGTTCTCACTCTTCGCCGGTTGCCAGTAGCTCGGCCAGCCCGAGCGCGAGTCGAACTTGTGCGCGGAAGAGAACAGCTCGGCACCGCAGCAGACGCAGCGATAGGCGCCGGTTTCGTGATGGTCGCAGTACTCGCCCGAGAACGCGCGCTCGGTACCCTTGCGGCGCGCCACCTTGAATTGCTGGGGCGTCAATTGCTTCTGCCATTCGGCGTCGCTCTTGACTACCTTGTCGTCGGTCGTCGCGTCCATGGTCGTCTCCCTCATGCGCCTCGGCAGTTACTATAGCCGCGTCCGTGAAAGGAGGAAACCGTGGCGCTCGTAAAGATGATCGAATATGCGAATGCGCCGCCCGAAGTCCGGGCGGTCTATGACGACATCATGAAAACCCGCGGCACCGACTGGGTCAATAACTTCTGGAAGGTACTCGCCAACGACCCGGCCACGCTCAGGCGGCTGTGGGAGAACGTCAAGCAGGTCATGGCCCCGGGGGCGCTCGATCCGCTGGTCAAGGAAATGATCTACGTCGCGGTCAGTGCGACCAACGGCTGCGAGTACTGCAGTCATTCGCACACCGCCTCGGCGCGGGCGAAGGGAATGAGTGAGGCGATGTTTGCCGAGTTGATGGCCGTGGTCGGACTTGCCAACGAGACCAACCGGCTGGCGAACGGCTATCGCATCGAGGTCGACGCCGCCTTTTTGCCCAAGTTCTGACGCGCGCAGGTGGGCGGGCAGCGCTCGCCGGTGCCGGCTCGCCCTCGCCATCGATTCGGCAGGCAACCGGGTTGCTAGCCGTTCAGCTTGGTCATCGCACCCGCAGGATAGCGCGTTCCTTTTGCTGCGCCAACCGGGCAGGCGGCCTCCAGCTCCGCGATCTCCGCCGCATTCAGCACGATGTCGGCTGCCGCAACGTTTGCTTCAAGGTGATCGACGCGCCGCGTGCCCGGAATCGGGACGATGTCCCCGCCCTTGTGCAGCAGCCAGGCGAGCGCGAGCTGCGCCGGCGAGCAGCCTTTGCGCTTCGCCGCAGTGGCGACTGCCTCTGCGAGCTTGACGTTGGCGGCGAGATTCTCGCCCTGAAAGCGCGGGTGCGCCTTGCGCCGGTCATTCTCAGCGAGGCTGTCGGCGCCGCCAATCACGCCGCCGAAAATGCCGCGGCCAAGCGGTGAGTAGGCGACATAGCCGATACCGAGCTCGCGGCAGAGCGGCAGGATTTCGGCTTCCGCCTCACGCGTCCACAGCGAGTACTCGGTCTGCAGTGCGGCAATCGGATGCACGGCGTGCGCGCGCCGAATGGTCTGCGGTGCGGCCTCCGACAGCCCGAGGTGGCGCACCTTGCCTTGCTTGACCAGCGTGGCCATCGCGCCGACGGTGTCCTCGATCGGCACGCGCGGATCGACGCGGTGCTGGTAATAGAGGTCGATGGTGTCGATGCCGAGGCGCTGCAGGCTGTCCTCGCAGGCCGTGATCACATAGTCGGGCCGGCCGCAGATGTCGTAGTCGATGTCGGGCTTCCAGACGTTGCCGAACTTGGTCGCAATGATGTACTGGTCGCGCCGGCCCTTGATGGCGCGGCCAACGAGCGTCTCGTTCTTGCCGTTGCCGTAGGCGTCGGCCGTATCGAGGAAATTCACCCCAACCTCGGCGGCGCGTTGCAAGGTCGCGATTGCCTCCTCGTCGCTGCCGGGAAAGTAGAACCCGGGCAGCACCATGCAGCCGAAGCCGATTGCGGGAACCTCGAGCGGACCGAGTTTGCGCTGCTTCATGCGTGAAGGTCTCTCTTCTGCGTTGCGCTGGCGGCAGGCCTGGTCGCAGCGCGGGATTGGAATTCGATTACCCTCTGGCCTTCGGGGGCTGCCGCCAGAATTACAAAGCCGAGGGGGCGACGATCATTATGCAGGCGAAGCCGATTCCGCGCTGGGGCGCAGTACTCATTCTGCTCGCGATTGCAGTGGCCTTCGGCTCGAACCACATCGCCGCACGCGTCGCCTTCGAGAACGGCACCAGCGTGACGACCGCGGTCACGGTGCGCTCGGTCTTCACGGCGCTGTTCGTGCTCGCGCTCATGCGCGTGCAGGGTGTGCCGCTGGCGCTACCGGCGGGCACTGGCGCGCGCGCGATGCTGATCGGGGTGCTGGTCGCGGTGCAAAGTTTCTGCCTGTACTCGGCGGTCGCCCGCATCCCGGTCGCGCTCGCGCTGCTCGCGTTCAATACCTTTCCGTTGCTGCTGTCGCTGATCACCTGGGCCGCGGGCGGCGACGCGCCGACGCGACGCGCGCTGGTCGCAATGCCGATTGCACTCGTCGGCCTCGCGCTCGCCCTCGACGTCGTCGGTCTGGGCGGCAGCATTGCCGGGCGCTGGGCTGAAATTAGCGTGGGCGTCGGCTTTGCGGTCGGCGCCGGAGTGTCGATGGCGCTGTTGCTCTACTTCACGGTGCGCTGGCTAAAGGACGTCGATGGCCGCATGCGCACCTTCGTGACGATGAGCGTCGCGGCGGTCATCATCTTTTTCGCCGGCCTGGCGAGCGGGGACTTTGCGTGGCCGCAGACGCCGACTGGGTGGACCGGGCTCGCGCTGCTCTGCCTGTTCTACGCCGCCGCGTTCACCTCGCTGTTCTTCGTGCTGCCGCGTATCGGCGCAGTCAGTAACACGGCGGTGCTCAACTTCGAGCCGATCGCGGTGCTCGGTCTGGCGTGGATCATCCTCGGCCAGTCGGTCGCGCCGCGCCAGATCGTCGGCGCCTTCATCGTCGTCGGCGCAATTATTCTGTTGAACACCGGAAAGCGCTGACCCGTGTCCCCGGCGCCTTGCGGTCAGTACGGCAGGCCGACGTAGTTCTCGGCGAGCGCGGTACGTGCGGCGATCGAGCCGGTTACGTAATCAAGCTCGGCTTCCTGCATCCGGCGATCGAATGCGCTCGCATCCGGGAACCGGTGCAGGAGCGTCGTCATCCACCACGAGAAGCGCTCGGCCTTCCATACGCGCCGCAAGGCGGTCGCCGAATACGCATCGAGCAGGTCGTCGCGTTTGTCCTCGTAATGCGCGATGAGCGCACGCGAGAGGTAATGGATGTCGGACGCCGCCAGATTCAACCCCTTCGCGCCGGTGGGCGGGACGATGTGGGCCGCATCGCCCGCCAGGAACAGGCGCTGGTAGCGCATCGGCTCGGCGACGAAGCTGCGCAGCGGGGCGATGCTTTTCTCGATCGACGGTCCGGTCTGCAGCGCTGCGGCGGCATCCGGCGGGAGCCGTTTGCGCAACTCGTCCCAGAAGCGGTCGTCGGTCCATTCCTCGAGGTCTTCGTCGAACTCGCACTGGATGTAGTAGCGACTGCGGGTCATCGAGCGCATGCTGCACAGCGCGAAGCCGCGCGCGTGATGCACGTAGATCAGCTCATCCGACACCGGGCGGGTTTCCGACAATACGCCGAGCCAACCGAAGGGGTAGACCCGTTCGAAGTTCCTCAGGATGGCGTTCGGAATCGCGCTGCGCGACACGCCGTGAAAGCCGTCGCAGCCGGCAACGAAATCGCAGGCCACCTCGTGCGCGGTGCCGTTCTTGCGGTAGCTGATCCGGGGTGCCGCGCTGTCCAGACCGTGGATGGCGACGTCCTCGGCCTCGTAGACGACCTGACCACCCGACGCGGTGCGGGCGTCCATCAGGTCCTTGGTGACCTCGGTCTGCCCGTACACGGTCACGCACTTGCCGCCGGAAAGGCCCTTCAGATCGATCCGGTGGCGCCGGGCGCCGACGCAGATGTCGAACCCCTCGTGTACCAGGCCCTCGCGCGCCATGCGCGCGCCGACCTGGGCTTCATGCAGCAGGTCGACCGCGCCCTGCTCGAGCACCCCGGCCCGGATGCGCCCGAGTACATAGTCGGCGGTGCGTCGTTCGAGCACGATGCTGTCGATGCCCTGCAGGTGCAGCAGCTGGGAAAGGAGCAGACCCGAAGGCCCGGCGCCGATGATGGCAACCTGTGTCTTCATGTTCGAAGAAGCGCGGGCCGTGGGACTGCGAAGCGCGACTCAGGCCAGCGCGGGGCCGAAGCGTCGCCGCCCGCTGTTGATCGCACGCAGCGCCTCGATGCCATCGGCGGCGATCGCGTCACCGATCATCGCTTCACCCTCGGCTTCGAGCCCATCGATGTCGATCCAGGCTGCGTAGGTCTGGCGCGTGCGCTCGGTGACGATGCCGGCCATGAGCAAGGTCTTCACGAGCACCCGAAACACGTTCGTCGGCAGGGTGAGGGAGCGGCGGCGGTCGGTCTCGCTGAAGATTTCGCGGCAGGCGGCGCGCACCCATTCCCAATCGAGGCCGAAGCGGGCGTAGATCATCTGCTTCTGGCGGATGTTGTTCAGGTTGAAGAGCAGCGTCTCGAAGCAGGCGGCCGCCCAGTCCTCGACGCGTTCGTGTTCCTCTTGGGAGAGTCGAGGCACGGTGCGCGCTGCCCAGATGCGCCCGAACTTGTGATGGAAAGCCTCGTCGGTCATGACGAACTGCACCAGCCGGCGCAGCAGCGGATCACGCGCGCTGGCATGCAGGCTCGCAAAGGTCCCCATCGCGAGGCCTTCGATCAGCATTTGCATGCCGACCAGCTTCTTGTACACCTCCGGCGTAGAGACCAGGTCCGCGAGCAGCGCACCGAAGGCCGCACCCACGGGGTAGGGGGTTCCCCAGCGCACCTGGATGTAGCGCGAAAACGCGGCGACGTGACGTGCTTCCTCGCGGGTCTGATTGGCGGCGTACTCCTGGGCGCCGGGATCGAGCAGGATGTCGCACAGACTCGCCGAGAGCGACAGCGCACCCTGCTCGCCGTGCAGGACGGCGCTCAGATTCCAGCGTGCGATCTCGTTTGCCAGTGCAATTTGCTGACCCTCGTCGAGCCGATCGGCGACCGCGCTTTGCAGCTCGATGACCTGCTCGCGCGGCAGCACGGTGTCGTGCACGAGATCGAACGGCGACGCGAAGTCGAGATAGCGCGCATCGGATGGATCCCAGAAGTGATCGTGTGTCGCCGAGATGATGGCGTCGAAGGCGTCGCTGCGCCGCGCATAGCGCGGCACCTCGATCATCGACGCAAAATCGTCCGCGTCGACGGCTTCGTAGGCAGGGTCGTGGGTAATGTCCTGTCCCATGCGGCCGCATTCTAACGGCCCGCGGCGGGGGCTGTCGCTGTCGGCGCGTCGCGCTCAGCACGCGAGACTAAAAGACGATGACCTGTCTGACGACCTGCGCATCGGCCAGCGCGTCCATCGCGGCGTTGATGTCGTTCAAGCCGATGGTTCGCGTGATGAGCCGATCGACGGGCAGCCGCCCCTGCTGGTACAGCGCGATGAACGACGGGATGTCGCGGTTCGGCAGGCAGGAGCCGATGTAGCTGCCCGATATCGTGCGCGCCTCGGCCACCAGGCGGGCAAGCGGAAAGTGGAATGTTTGATCGGCTGCGGGAAGGCTCGTCGTGACGGTGCGCCCGCCGCGGCGGGTCAGCTCGAGCGCGAGCTCGAACCCGGCGACGGTGCCGGTCGCCTCGAGGGCGACATCCACCCGTTCCGCCTCAGCGGCGCCGTCCGAGCCGAGAAATTCCGTCGCGCCGCAGGCGAGCGCAAGCGCGGCCTTTGTCGGCTCGCGATCGATCGCGACGATGCGGGTGGCGCCGGCGAGGCGGGCGCCCATGATCGCGGCCAGCCCGACACCGCCCAGCCCGACGATCGCGACGCTTTCGCCAGCGGCCACCCGCGCGGTGTACAGCGCGCTGCCGGTCCCGCACAGGATGGCGCAACCGAACAGGCTCGCCTCGACGAAGCCGATCTCGGCCGGGAGACGCACCAGCGACTTCTCCGCGACGAGGGCGTACTCGGCAAAGGCGCCCAGACCCATGTGGTGATGCAGCGGCGCACCGTTCAAACGCAGGTGCGGCCCGCCGGTGATGAGGCGGCCTTCGCGATTTGCCCGGGTGCCGCGCTCGCAGAGGAAGGAATTTCCCTCCATGCAGCGCGCGCAGGATCCGCATTGGGTGAGAAAGATGAGCGCGACGCGATCACCCGCTGCGAAAGCCGTAACGTCGGGGCCCGTCTGTTGGATCGTGCCGGCGGCCTCATGGCCTGGCACGATCGGCAGCGGCCAGCGCCGGTCACCGTTGACGACCGAAAGATCCGAATGACACAGGCTCACGGCCCGGATGCGTACCAGCACCTCGCCGGGCCCGGGTTCGGGCAGTTCGACCTGCTCGATCGTAAGCGGGCGGGAACGGGCGTAGGGCCGCTCGACGCCAGCCTCGCGCAAGACCGCGGCGCTGAATTTCACGCGCGGCGCGGAAATGCGGGACGGCTCAAGCGATGCTCACGCGCGCCGGCCCGGCAACCAACTCGCCGATGACGCGCGCTTCGGCGAATCCGTCCTCGGTGAAGCGCGCGAGCACGGCCTTCTCCGCCTTCGGATCGCAGGCGACGAGCAGCCCGCCGCTGGTCTGCGGGTCGGTGACGAGCGTCCGCATCCAGCCGGGCGCGCCGGCCGGCAGATCCACGTCGTGCCCGTAGCCTTTCCAATTTCGCTCCGAGGCCCCCGTCGCAACCCCCTGTTTCGCCCATTCGAGCGCCTCGGGAATGATCGGCAGTGCGTCGGCGCGCAGTTTCGCCGAGAGCTTCGAGCCGCGGCAGATTTCGAGTAGATGGCCCGCAAGGCCGAATCCGGTGACATCGGTCATGGCGTGCACGTCGGGCATCTTCGCGAGCGCTTCGCCAGGCGTATTGAGCCGCGTGGTCAAGTCGATCATCGTCGCGTAGCCGCGCTCGGACAGCGTGCCCTTCTTCAGCGCCGCAGACAGGATGCCGACACCGATCGGTTTGCCGAGGATCAGCCGGTCGCCCGCGCGTGCCGAATTGTTGCGCTTGATGTGATCCGGGTGCGCGAGTCCTATCGCGACGAGTCCGTAGATCGGCTCGAGCACGTCGATCGAATGTCCGCCCGCGATCGGGATGCCCGCAATCGCACAGACCGACGCGCCGCCTTCGAGGATGCGGCCGATCACCGAGAGCGGAAGCTTGTCGAGCGGCATGCCGACCACCGCGAGCGCGAAGATCGGTTTGCCGCCCATCGCGTAGATGTCCGAGATCGCGTTGGTCGCCGCGATGCGGCCGAAATCGTAGGGATCGTCGACGATCGGGGTGAAAAAATCGGTGGTCGCGATGAGCGCCTGCGATTCGTTCAGCTTGTAGACCGCGGCGTCGTCCGCGGTCTCGGTGCCCACCATCAGCGCTTCGGGCAGGCCGCGCACCGGCGACGAGGCGAGGATTTCGGTGAGTACCGCAGGCGCGATCTTGCAGCCGCAGCCACCGCCATGCGACAGCGAGGTCAGGCGGGGTTCGGCGAGGGTCGGGTCGGGTGCGTTCATGAGGGGCTTTCGGCTGGGGTAGGGGAAAGCATAGCCCGATCGCCGCTGCGTTGGTGCCACCGCTGTGCCACCTCGCGGTGTACCGTCCGCCA
>JAQBBQ010000095.1:0-30125 GCA_032125995.1 Betaproteobacteria bacterium
GGCGGCTTATGATCTATGTGCCATGAGCGAGGCGACTCAATTGCTCGAAGCGGTGGAGCGCGGCGATCCGCAAGCGGCGGAGGAGTTGTTGCCGCTGGTCTATGAGGAACTGCGTAAGTTGGCTGCGGCGAAGATGGTTCATCAACAGCCGGGGCAAACTCTTCAAGCGACTGCGCTCGTTCACGAAGCCTGGTTGCGGCTGGTAGGCGACAGCCGTCCTCAGTCCTGGGAGAACCGTGGGCTAGCGGTTCGAGTCGTAGACCTGTCCTGCGGCGAGTGGTTGACCGATCGAAGTGAGCTCATCGCCGGTGGAGAAGAAGGCGACGCGCAGCCTGCGCTTGACCACGACTTCGGCGATGCCGAGCGAGGCGACCAGACCCAGATCGGCCGGCTTGAGCGCGCGGCCGGGCCGCAGCACCGGCACGCCGGTCTTCAGATCCTCGCCCGCGGCGCGCACATGCTGGCCCGGCTTCTGCCCAGCGGGAACGACGATGCGCGCGCCGTCGGCTTTGACGACTTCCTGAATGATTACGGTGTCGGCACCCTGCGGCATGACCGCGCCGGTCATGATGCGCACGCATTGCCCGGCGCCGATGGTGCCGGCGAACGCCTTGCCGGCGAGCGCGGTGCCGATTTCGGTGAGCGTCGCATCAGCGTTGGCCGTCAGGTCCGCGCCGCGCACGGCCCAGCCGTCCATCGCTGAATTGTCGTGTGCCGGCACGTCGATCGCCGGCACGATGTCCTCGGCGAGTACGCGCCCGAGCGCGCTACGCGTTGCAACGCGCTCGACCCCGCTGACTGGCGTCAGGCAGGCGCGAATCGCGGCGCAGGCCCGCTCGACCGGCAGCGCGTCGGGATCGTAGCCGTCCATGCAGCTGACGGCCGCGGCAATCGAAGCGATGCGTTGGTTCATTTGCATTGCGAAGATCGCGTGTTCTGGACGTCGAAGCCAGCGAGCTCTGCGCGCGTATTGATGTTGCTGAAGGCGTCCACCTGATCGTCGAAGGATACCTCGATGACGTTCAGGCTCGCGTACCAGGCGTCGATCTTGCGTCCGCCCGATTGCAGGAAGGCCTCGAGGTGAGGCAAGACCCGGACCTGTACGAGCGAAAACACCGGGTGCGGCTGATCGCCGGTCTTCGCGACCGCGAGGTCGGCGTCGTTCGCCTCGAGCGCGGTACGCAGCCGGGCGACGAGGTCGGTCGGCAGGAACGGCGAGTCGCAGGGCACGGTCACCGCGAGCGCGGTGTGCGCCACCTGCAGGCCGGCGTGCAATCCGGCGAGCGGGCCGGCAAAGCCGCCGACGGCGTCGCTCACCACGCGGTAGCCGAAAGCGCCGTAGGCCTCGAGGTTCTGGTTGGCGTTTACGACGATGGTCTCGACCTGCGGCGCGAGCCGCTCGATCGCCCATTGGGCCATCGGCCGACCCTCGAGCGGCTGCAGACCCTTGTCGACGCCGCCCATGCGTCGGCCCTGGCCGCCGGCAAGGACGATTCCGGTGACGCCGGTCACTTCGCGCATGGCGACATTGTAAGTGCGCAGTTCGAAACGGCGTTGTCGCGCCGTGCCGGGGCATGCCACACTGCGCGCGCCATGCCGGAAAGACGCCTGCTTGTTCCGTTCCTGAATATCGGGCACCTGCTCGATCACCTGGTAATGCTGGTCTTTCCGACCGCGGTGGTCTCGCTGGCACGCGACTGGAATCAGTCGTACTCCGAGCTGCTGCCGCTCGCCGTGGGTAGCTTCATCGCCTTCGGCGCCTTCGCGATTCCGGCGGGCTGGCTCGCCGATCACTGGAGCCGGTACAAGACCTTGCTGCTGTTCTTTTTCGGCATCGGCGGATCGATGATCCTGACCGGCTTCGCGCAGTCGCCCTGGCAGATCGCCGCCGGCCTCACGCTGACCGGTGCCTTCGCTGCGATCTATCACCCGGTCGGCATCGCGATGCTGGTGGCGGTGCCGCAGAACATGGGCCGCGTGCTCGGCTGGAACGGGCTGTGGGGCAACCTCGGTCTGGCGATCGCGGCGCTCATCACCGGCGCCCTGGTCGACCTGATCAGCTGGCGCGCCGCGTTCTTCGTGCCGGGTGTCGTCTGCATCGCCGTCGGCATTGCGTTTCGCCTGGTGGTGCCCGACCCGGGCCCGGTGAAGAAGGTGTCGAAAACGATCGGGCTTCACATCGACGCGCGCATGATGGCGCGCATCTTCTCGATTCTGCTGATTGCGACGGCTTGCGGCGGAATCATTTTCAATTCGACGACCATCTCGATGCCGAAGGTGTTCGACGAGCGCCTGCGCATGCTGACCCAGACCAGCTTCGGCATCGGCGCGCTGGTCGCCGCGGTGTACGCGCTGGCCGCGTTCGCGCAGGTGCTGATGGGCACGCTCATCGACCGGACGGAACTTCGCCGGCTGATGATCGGCGTTGCGCTTTTCCAGGTGCCGCTCATGTTCCTTGCCGCCAACCTGGAAGGCTGGGCGATGCTCGGCGTCGCGCTGCTGATGATGCTCGGTGTATTCGGCCAGATTCCGCTCAATGACGCGATCGTCGGCAAGTACTGCGCCGACGAATACCGCGCGCGGGTGCTGTCGGTGCGCTACGTAATTTCGCTCGGTGTCGCAGCGATCGCGGTGCCGATGATCGCCGCGCTGCACGCGACCGACGGCGGCTTCGGCAACGTGTTCATGGTGCTCGGCGTTCTGGCGGCGGGCATGCTCGCCGCGTCCCTCTTCTTTCCGACGCGCGGCGAGCTCGTGGTGCAGATGGAAAAATTCAGCGCCCAGGCGCCGGCCTAGGCGCACGCGGCGCACGCGGCGCCACACGCGCCACACGCCATCCGGTTCGCACCAGCAGGGCGCCGGTCGAACTGCTACGCTCACGCGCTCACATCGATTGATGATCCAGGGGGCTCGCTTGAGCGAAGACATCAGTATTCAGTTCACACGCTTTTCGGCGTTTTATTCGCCGCTCATCGCCACCATGGCCGGCGGCTTCCTCGAGCAGGAAGGACTGAAGCCAAAGCACTCGATCGCGCCGCCGGGCAAGTCGGCAATCGCCGGCCTCATCGATGGCTCGGTGCATGTCGCACAGTCGGCGCCTTCGCAGGGATTCGCGCCGCTCGAGCAAGGCAAGACGCCGCCCGCGCTGCACTTCGCGCAGGTCAATGAGAAGGACGGCTTTTTCCTCACCGGCCGCAGGGCGGAGCCCGACTTCGGCTGGGGGCGCCTGAAGGGCCGCAAGGTGCTTGTCGACCACGGCGGCCAGCCGATGGCGATGTTCCGTTTCGCCTGCTTCAAATCTGGCGTCAACTTCGCCGACATCGTGGCGATCGACGCGGGCACGTCCGAACAGATGATCGACGCCTTCAAGAAGGGCGAGGGCGATTACATCCACCTGCAGGGACCCGCGCCGCAGCAACTCGAACATGACGGCGCCGGGGTGATCGTCACCTCGCTCGCCGATGCGATCGGGCCCTGCGCGTTCTCGAGCCTCGCGGCGACGCGCGAATGGCTGGCCACCGACATGGCGAAAGCCTTCACGCGCGCCTACCGCAGGGCGCGCGCCTGGCTCATCGATTCACCGGCTGCCGAGGTCGCGAAGGCCGAGGCAGCGTACTTTCCGGACATCGATCCGGCGGTGCTGGCTGCGACGATCGCCGTCTACCAGAAACTCGGTAACTGGTCGCCGCACGTCGAGATTACGCGACCGGCCTGGGAGGCAACGGTGGACATCTTTCAACACGCCGGGTTGATCACGAAGCGCCATCCCTACGACGCGGTGATTGCGCAGCCGCCCGCTTAGCCCCCTGAGCGGACGGGCGCGCCGAGCCGCTGCCAGGCGCGCTCGGTGCGCAGCGCCCGCGCTTTGCCGGCGACGCTGCCAAGTTCGCGATCGCGCAGCCAGCGCCCGCGCGCCGCAGCGTCGGGCGCGTGATCTGCACGCGCCCAGTGCGCGTCGGCTTCCTCTAGCAGTTGCGCATGCGCGGCCAGCGCACCCGCGAGCGCGAGGTGCGTGGCCGCCGCGGTCGGGTCCTCGCCCGCGAGGCCGCGCAGCGCCTCGAGCACGGCGAGTGCGCGCTGCAACCAATCCTGTGGCCAACCGAAGCGGCGCGCTTCACGCAGCGTGTAGGCGAGCGTCGCCGCGGATACGTACACGTCCTCGATGCACCGAAAGGGCTTCACATAGTCGTCGTAGCCGTCGCCCGGCAGCAGGGCGCCGGCGGCAAGCGCTACGCCGTCGAAGCGCAGTTGCGCATGCGGCACCTCGGGCACGAAGCGCGTCGGCGGCATGGGCTCGATCGTCACCCCAGGGGATGCTGACGGTACTCGCACCATCCGGATCGCCGGGCGCTCGCCCGAGACGCGCGCATCGCGCGCGGCGACGATGAAAATGCCGCCGTCGGGTCCGAGCGTCGTCCACCGCTTCGATCCCGAGAGACGCCAGCCCGCGTCGCCGCCGCGCTCGAGGGTGGTGCGAATGTCCTTCGGCCGGTTGCCGTCGGCTTCCGTGACGCAAAACGCGGCGATGGTGTCGGGTGGCAGATCTGACAGCAGCGCGCGCAACGCGGCCTGATAGCCCGAGGCGAACGCCCAGCCGATACGGTCGGCGGCGTACCCGCCTGCGATCGCGAGCGCGACCGGGTCGGACCAGGTTTGTGCGAGTGCGCGGTGGCGGGCCCACCAGCGCGCGACGTCCTCGCAGGGCGCCGCCTCGACCGGGGCGGTCAGCAGATGCTCGAGCAGCGCGCCCGCAGTGGTCACGCGCTCACGCGCTTACGCGAGCGCGGTCGGCTGGACGCTCGTCCGCTCGAGGCGCTCTCGCCCGGTGAAGGCGAGGTAGTGTCGCCCGCTCGCGCGCCCGAGCATGGTGACGCCGGACTTTTTTGCGATCTCGTAACCCATGTGCGTGAGTCCCGAGCGTGAGACGAGGAACGGGATTTCCATCTGCACGCACTTGATCACCATCTCGCTCGTCAGGCGGCCGGTGGTGTAGAAAATCTTGTCCGCACCGTCGATGGCGTCCAGCCACATGATGCCGGCGATCGCGTCGACCGCGTTGTGGCGGCCGACGTCCTCGACGAACAGCATGATCTCCGCGCTGTCGGGTCCGGTCACGCGCGCGAGCGCGCAGCCGTGCACTGCGCCCGCCTGCTTGTAGATGGTTTCGTGCTTGCGCACCTTGTCCACGAGGTCGAAGAGTTGTGCGTCGGCGAGCCGCACGTCGTCGCGCAGGCGAACCTTCTCGATATCCTCGATCAGGTTGCCGAACACCGTGCCCTGGCCACAGCCCGTAGTCACGGTGCGCTTCTTCATTCGTTCGCGCAGCCCCTTGACGCGCTTGCGCGTGGTCACGACGACCGAATCGGTCTCCCAATCGACCTGCACCGCCGCGATCGCGTTGATCGATCCAACCAGGCCCTGGTTGCGCAGGTAGCCGATCGCAAGCGCCTCGGGTGCATGGCCGAGCGTCATCAGGGTCACGATCTCGCGCTTGTCGACGTAGAGCGTGAGCGGATGCTCGCCGGCGACGGCGGTCGGCACCATTTCGCCGCGCTCGTTGTAGGCCTCGACGTCGAAGGTGGCGGGCTTCGCGGCGTCGGTAATCTCGGGACGCTGGCGCGTCGGCATCCTCGAAATGGTTCCTGGAACCTTTTCCCGCGCCACCGCGGTCATCCGCCGATGTAGGACATCTCAATCTTGCGCTGCTTCGCGGTTTCCGCGGTACGGATTTCCGAATAGCGGTCATTGCGCGGCAGCCAGACCGCGGCGATTGCGTCGCGCAGCAGGTCGTCGCCGGCGCCGCCGCGCAGGAGCGGCATCAGGTCGTGGCCGTGCTCGGCGAACAGACAGGTGAAGAGCTTGCCCTCGGTCGACAGGCGCATCCGGCTGCAGTCGGCACAGAACGCCTGCGTCACCGACGAGATGACGCCGATTTCTCCCGCGCCATCGACGTAGCGCCAGCGTTGGGCGACTTCACCGGCGTAGTTCGGTTCGACCGGTTCGAGCGGAAATACCGCGCCGATGCGCTGCACGACCTCGGCGGAAGGCACCACGTCGTCCATGCGCCAGCCATTGGTGCTGCCGACGTCCATGTACTCGATGAAACGCAGGGTGTGGCCGCTGCCGCGCCAGTGGCGTGCGGCGTCAACCATCTGGTGATCGTTGGTACCGCGCTTCACGACCATGTTGACCTTGATCGGCGCAAGGCCTGCGGCCGCCGCCGCGTCGATGCCTTCGAGCACCTTGGCGACGGGAAAGTCTGCGTCGTTCACCGCACGGAAGGTCGCGTCGTCGAGCGAATCGAGGCTGACGGTGATGCGATTGAGGCCCGCGGCCTTGAGCGCCGACGCCTGTTTGGCGAGGAGCGATCCGTTCGTCGTCAGCGTGAGGTCGACGCCGAGTCCGGCGAGCATCTCGATCAGCCGGTGCAACTCGCGCCGCACCAGCGGCTCGCCACCGGTCAGGCGCAGTTTGCGCACCCCGAGCGCGACGAAGATCCGCGCCAGCCGGGTGATCTCCTCGAAGCTCAGGATCGCGCTGTGCGGCAGGAACGGATGGTTCGCGTCGAAGACCTCGCGCGGCATGCAGTAGACGCAGCGGAAATTGCACCGGTCGGTGACCGAGATGCGCAGGTCGTGCAACTGCCGGCCGCGCAGATCGCGCGGTGTGCCGCCCGCAAAGGGCGTCGCCGAATCGAACCCGCGATCGGTTGCTGCGCCGGCGACGCGGATCGGAATAACCTTGTGCGACATGATGGGATTGCTTGCGCTAGGTGGTTGAAAATCATAGCAGAGCGGTGCGACTGCGCTATAGTTTAAGGTCCTTCGCTGGAATGGATTTCCCGATGAGCACCTTGCCCAGCATGCGGCTCGCGGTGGTGATGGAGCGCCGCCCGCTCGACAACCCCTGGTCATCCGAGACCTGGAATCCGGTTGAGGTGCGCCCCGATGCGGACGACGAGACTGCGCCGCGCTTGCTGAGCGACGAGGGCGGTGTCGCGCGCTGGCTGTTCCCCGGGCTGCAGCTCGTGCTCAGTAAAGAAGAGTGCGAGGGTTACTGGCAGAACCTGGTCTCGCCGGGTCCGCGCGTGTTCGTCATGTGGCGGATGGAGGAGGACGACGCCCTCCCGGCGCCCGAACGCGTGACTGCGAGCTACGATGAGGCGAGCGCGTGGCTGGACGCGAGCGAGTCGACCGATGGCGTGCCGATGCCCGAGGCGATGGTGCCCTGGGTCGGCGATTATCTGAAGGCGAATTTCCATCCCGAGAAAAAAAGACGCATCCGGCCGCAGTCGTTCAAGCATCCGAAGGATCGCGCGCAGTCCTGAGCGCCGCGTGGATGGCACGCAATCGCGAAGCTTTCCTGTCACGCTGGTCGCGCCGCAAGCGCGACGCAGTGCAATCGACGCCCGAGTCAACGCAGCCAGCGCACCCAACGTCAGCTGAGGCGCAGCCGCCCGAGCTGCCACCGATCGACAGCCTGACCCACGAATCGGACTTCAGCGGCTTCATGCACAAGCAGGTAGACGACAAGCTGCGGCGCGCCGCGCTCAGAAAGCTGTTCTCCGACCCGAGCTTCAACATTGCCGACGGACTCGACGAGTACGCGGAGGACTACACCCTGCTCGAAACGCTCGCCGAGGGGGCGGCCGCCGGCCTCGAGCACGCCAAGAGCACGCTGCTCGGCCCCGATTGGGACGCCGCTCCGGTCGCGGAGCCGGTCGCAGGCAGCGCAATCGACGCCGACGCCGACGCGCACCCGGCGGCAGGGGACGGCGAAGAGGAAATCCCGGCAGACACCACAACCGTGGCGCCCGAGGGCGCGTCTGCGCCGGCCACGATTGCAAAGGCGCAGCCTGCGCCCGCCGACGCGGCCGTCAGCGCTGTGCCGCCGCTCGCCGATGCGTCGAAGCTGTCCGACCGGTCCGACGCGGCGAAACGCTGACCGATGTCGCTCGACGGCAAGACGCTCAAGCTTTGCAGCTGCAACGGCACCATCGCGCTCGACGCGAAGGCGCTCGCGGACGCGCTCAAGCGCGGCGCACCGCTGACGCTACAGCGCGAGCTCTGTCGCAAGGAAGCGGGGCTGTTCCGCGACGCGCTCGGCGAGTCTGATCTGCTCGTCGCCTGCACGCAGGAGGCGCCGCTGTTTTCCGAACTGCGCGACGCCGCTGGCTCGACCGGAGAGTTGCGCTTCGTGAACATCCGCGAGGCCGCGGGCTGGTCAGCCGAGGCGCGCCAGGCGACGCCGAAGATCGCCGCGCTGATCGCTGCCGCAGCGCTGCCCGAGCCGGAGCCGGTGCCAAGCGTCGCGTTCACCTCGGGCGGACAACTCCTCGTCATCGGCCCCTCGGCGGTTGCGCTCGCCTGGGCCGAGCGGCTCGGCACGCAGCTCGAAGCCAGCGTGCTGATGACGCGCATCGAAGGCGGTGAGCTGCCGGCCGAGCGCAAGTTTCCGGTCTGGTCGGGTCGTCCCCTGCGCGTCAGCGGCTACCTCGGCGCCTTCGAAGTGGAATGGGTGCAGGAAAATGCGATCGACCTGGACCTGTGCACGCGCTGCAACGCCTGCCTCGATGTCTGTCCAGAAGGGGCGATCGACTTCACCTACCAGATCGATCCCGCGCGCTGCAAGGCGCACCGACAATGCGTGACTGCCTGCGGGCAGGTCGGCGCGATCGACTTTTCGCGCATCGACGAGGCACGCGGGCGCAAGGAACACTTCGACCTCGTGCTCGACCTGTCAGCCACGCCCCTGCTGCGCATGGCCGAGCTGCCGCAGGGCTATGCGGCACCGGGCGCGGATCCGCTCGAACAGGCGCTCGCGGCCGCCAAGCTCGCGCAACTGGTCGGTGAATTCGAGAAGCCGCGGTTCTTCGACTACAAGGCGCGCATCTGTGCGCACAGCCGCTCGGGCCAGGTCGGTTGCAATCGCTGCCTCGAGGTCTGCTCGACCGAGGCGATTTCCGCTGACGGCGATCAAATCAAGGTCGAATCTCACCTCTGCGCGGGCTGCGGCGGCTGCGCGACGGTCTGTCCCTCGGGTGCGATACGCCATCTGGTTCCGGGCGTTGCGCACAGCGGCCTGCGCATCAAGACGCTGCTCGACACCTACCGCGCGGCGGGCGGCAAGGACGCCTGCCTCGTGTTCCACGATCTCGAGGCCGGCCGTGCGTTGGTGCAGGGCGTCGGTCGGCGCGCAATTCGCGGCGGCAAGGGCCTGCCCGCGCGCGCGATCCCCATCGATGCGTTTCACGCCGCCTCGATCGGGATCGACATGCTCCTCGGCGCGATCTGCTACGGCGCGAGCCAGGCGGTGATCGTCGCACCCGCGGCGACCCACGCGACCTATCTCGCGGCGCTCGAGAGCCAGATGGCGTTCGCGCAGGCGATTCTTGAGGGGCTGGGCTATGGCAGCGGACATTTCGCGCTGCTGCGCGCCGACGATTCCGCAGGGCTCGAGCGTGCGTTGTGGGCGCTCGCGCCGGCACGCGGCGTAAAGACGCCGGCAACGTTCCATCTTGCGGTCGAAAAACGCACCACACTCGATTTCGAAATTGACCACCTGGCGAAGCACGCGCCGCAGCCGCAGGCGTGCATCGCGCTGCCCGCCGGCGCGCCCTACGGCGCGGTGATCGTCAACACCGAAACCTGCACGTTGTGCAAGGCCTGCATCGGCGCCTGTCCCGAAGCGGCGCTGCAGGACACGCCGGACACGCCCACGCTACGCTTCATCGAGCGCAACTGCGTGCAATGCGGGTTGTGCGCGGTCACCTGCCCCGAGAACGCGATTACGCTCGCGCCGCGCCTCCTGCTCACCGCCGAGGCCAAGCAGCCGGTGACCCTGAACGAGGCCGAACCGTTCAACTGCGTGCGCTGCGGCACACCGTTCGGCACGCGCCAGATGATCGAAAGCATGACCGGCAAGCTCGGTACGCATGGCATGTTCGCCGGTATCGGTCTGCGCCGGCTGCAGATGTGCGCCGATTGCCGCGTCGTCGACATGATGGAAAACCAGAACGAGTCGACGATCTTCGATGTCGACGGGCGCAAATCCTAGCCGGCGGATCGCCGACGCATGAGCCAAGCAACGCCGTTGCACGATGACGCCGCGCCGACCGTGACGCCCGAGGACCAGGCGCGTGCCGACCTCTACGGCGTGATCGCGCAACTGTTTTACGCCGCGCCCGATGAACAGTTCCTGGCGGCACTGGTGAACGCCGGCGTGAAGACGCCGGGCACTGCCCCGGCGCCGGACACGGGGCAGGGCGGTCCGCTAGACGAAGCCTGGCAGGCACTGATCGCGGCGAGCCGCAATGCGTACCCGGTAAAACTCGAGAACGAACATACGGTCCTCTTCGTTGGCACGGGCAAGGCCGCGGTGACGCCGTACCTGTCCAATTACGTGCTCCGCCATCAGAGCGATACGCCGCTCGCCGAATTGCGCGCCTGGCTGAACGCGATGGGACTCGCGCGGCGCGAAGGGGTCACCGAGTACGAAGATCACATCGCTGGATTGATGGAAACGATGCGTTACCTCATTGCGGTGCAGCATCGCGGCCTCGACGATCAGCGTCATTTCTTCGAGCGCTATATCTACGACGGTGCGGTTTCGTTTTGCGTTGCGGTAACTGCTTCAGAGCAAGCGTCTTTCTACAAAGTCGTCGCGCGATTCACACGCGTTTTTCTGGACATTGAGAAGAACGCGTTCACGATAGGATGAATCTGCAATCGAGATTAATTCTCAATTAATGTCGAGTTAATGAGAACTATTATCATTGATGAATGAATTTGGCGCTTGTATAGCCTGAAATAGGCGAGTAATTTCACATTCTCACACCGGCCGCCGCATCGTGGTGCGGCGCCGATCCCCGAGGAGGAGCCCCATGAGTGAGAAGAATTCCAAATTGTCGCGTCGCGCGTTTCTCCTGAGCGTGGGTGCCGGCGGCGCCGCGGGTGCGGTCGCACTCGTCGCCAACAAGAAAACCTCTGCACCGGCGCCCAGCGCGTCGACTGACAAGCGCGGCACGCGCGGCTACGCAGACACCGCGCACGTGCAGAACTACTACCGCACCACCAAGGTTTGAGGAGGCTGCCATGTTGCTGACGAGAAAAGCCCAGGCGAACGTGGCACCCCAGGCGCGCCTCGCGCGCGGACTGAGCGGGGTGCTGGCGAAGACGATGGATCGACGCGTGTTTCTCAAGCGTTCGGGCGTGACGCTCGGCGCGGGCGCGGCCGCGACGCAGCTGCCGTTCAACATGATCGGCGAGGCCCAGGCGGCGAAGGAATCCGCGGGCGGCAAGGTCGAGGTCAAGCGTACCGTCTGCTCGCACTGCTCGGTCGGTTGCGCGATCGACGCCGTGGTGCAGAACGGCGTCTGGATCCGGCAAGAGCCGGTGTTTGATTCGCCGCTCAACCTCGGCGCGCACTGCGCCAAGGGTGCCGCGGTGCGCGAGCACGGCATGGTGCACGACTCGCACCGCCTGAAGACACCGATGAAGCTCGAGGGCGGCAAGTGGAAGCGGCTGTCCTGGGATCAGGCCTACAAGGAGATCGGCGACAAGCTGCTCGCGATCAAGAAGGAGAGCGGGCCCGACGCACTGTTCATTCTCGGCTCGTCCAAGCACAACAACGAGCAGTCCTACCTGCTGCGCAAGTGGGTCTCGCTCTGGGGCTCGAACAACGTCGATCACCAGGCGCGCATCTGCCATTCGACGACGGTTGCCGGCATCGCCAATACCTGGGGCTACGGGGCGATGACGAACTCGTACAACGACGAGCAGAACTCGAAGTGCCTGTTCTTCCTCGGCTCGAACGCGGCCGAAGCGCACCCGGTGTCGATGCTGCACACCCTGCACGCGAAGGAGAACGGGGCGAAGGTGATCGTCGCCGATCCGCGCTACACGCGCACGGCGGCGAAGGCCGACAAGTACGTGCGCATCCGCTCGGGTACCGACGTCGCGGTGCTGTTCGGGCTGGCGTACCACATCTTCAAGAACGGCTGGGAGGACAAGGAGTACATCCGCCAGCGCGTCTACGGGATGGACAAGGTCAAGGCGGAGGTCATGGCCAAGTACACGCCGGAGGCCGTCGCCGACATTACGGGCGTATCCGAGAAGGACATGTACGACACCGCCAAGATGCTGGCCGACAATCGGCCGGGCTTCATCATCTGGGCGATGGGCCAGACCCAGCACACCAACGGCAACGCGGTAACGCGCGCGAGCGCGGTGCTGATGCTCTCGCTCGGCAACGTCGGGGTGACCGGCGGCGGCGCAAACATCTACCGCGGACACGACAACGTCCAGGGCGCGACGGATGTCGGCCCGAATGCGCAGTCGCTGCCGGGCTACTATGGGTTGGCGCCGGGCTCCTTCAAGCATTGGGCGCGGGTGTGGAACGTCGATCTCGACTGGATCAAGAAGCAGTACGCCAGCGAGAAGATGATGGGCAAGAGCGGCTTCACGGTTTCGCGCTGGCACGATGCGGTGCTCGAGAAGAAGGAAGCACTCGATCAGGACACGAGCCTGCGTGCGGTGATCTTCTGGGGCCATGCACCAAACTCGCAAAGTCGCGGCCCGGATCAGTTGAGGGCGATGGAGAAGCTCGACCTGATGGTGGTCATCGACCCCTATCCGTCGGCGTCTGCGGCGATGTTCGCCAAGGTGAGAAAGGACGGCGCCTACCTGCTGCCGGCGGCAACACAGTTCGAGTGCGCGGGATCGGTTACCGCGTCCAACCGCTCGATCCAGTGGCGCGAGCAGGTGATCGAGCCGCTGTTCGAGTCGCGCAACGACCATATGATCATGTACCAGCTCGCCGCGAAGCTCGGCTTCGGCGACCAGCTGGTCGGCAAGCGCAACGGCAAGCAGAACATCAAGCTGGTGAAGGGCAGGGGCGGCATGGATGAGCCCGATGTCGAGGATGTGCTGCGCGAGATCAACAGCGGTACCTGGACCATCGGCTACACCGGGCAGTCGCCCGAGCGACTCCAGGCACACATGCGCAACCTGCACGTGTTCGACATCAAGACGCTGCGCGCGCGCGGCGGCAAGGACGCCAAGACCGGCTACGACCTGACCGGCGACTACTTTGGCCTGCCCTGGCCCTGCTGGGGCAACGCCAAGGTCAAGCATCCGGGCACGCCGAATCTGTACGACACCTCGAAGGCCGTGATGGAGGGCGGCGGTACCTTCCGCGCCCGCTACGGCGTCGAGAAGGATGGCGTCAATCTGCTTGCCGAGGATTCGCATTCGGTCGGCAGCGAGATCAAGACCGGTTACCCCGAGTTCAGCGACAAGCTGCTCAAGAAATTGGGCTGGTGGGATGACCTCAGCGCCGAGGAAAAGGCCGAAGCCGAGGGCAAGAACTGGAAGACCGACCTTTCGGGCGGGATCCAGCGCGTCGCGCTGAAGCACGCCTGCGTGCCGTTCGGCAACGCCAAAGCGCGTGCGGTGGTCTGGAACTTCCCGGACGCCGTGCCGCTGCACCGCGAGCCGCTGTATTCGAGCCGGCCGGACCTGGTCGCAAAATGGCCGACGCACGAGGACAAGAAGTACGTCTACCGTGTGCCGACCTTGTTCAAGACCGTGCAGCAGAAGTCGGTCGCGGACAAGGACTCCGAGAAATTCCCGCTCATCCTCACGAGTGGTCGCCTGGTGGAATACGAGGGCGGCGGGGAAGAGACACGCTCCAACCCGTGGCTCGCCGAGCTCCAGCAGGACAACTTCGTCGAACTCAGCCCGAAGGCGGCGGCCGATCGCGGCGTTCGCAACGGCGAGTCCGTCTGGGTCTCGACACCGAGCGGTGCGAAGATCAAGGTCAAGGCCATGGTGACCGAGCGCGTCGGCAACGATACCGTGTTCATCCCGTTCCATTTCTCCGGCTGGTGGCAGGGCGACGACATGCTGGCGTACTACCCGGAGGGCTCTGCGCCGATTGTGCGCGGCGATGCGGTCAACACGGCGACGACCTACGGCTACGACATCGTGACGGCGATGCAAGAAACCAAAACAACGCTCTGCCAGGTCGCACGGGCATAAGGACGAGGAGACACTGTCATGGCGAGAATGAAATTCCTGGTTGATGCCGAGCGCTGCATCGAGTGCAACGGTTGCGTCACGGCGTGCAAGAACGAGAACGAGGTGCCTTGGGGCGTGAATCGCCGCCGGGTGGTCACCGTCAATGACGGGGTCATCGGTGCCGAGAAGTCGATCTCTGTCGCGTGCATGCACTGCTCGGATGCGCCGTGCATGGCAGTGTGCCCGGTGGACTGCTTCTACCGCACCGACGATGGCGTCGTGCTGCATGACAAGGACCTGTGCATCGGCTGCGGCTACTGCTTCTACGCCTGCCCGTTCGGCGCGCCGCAGTTCCCGCAGGCGGGCGCCTTCGGCATGCGCGGCAAGATGGACAAGTGCACCTTCTGCGCGGGCGGTCCCGAGGCGGATCGCAGCGAAGCGGAATTCACCAAGTACGGCCGCAACCGACTCGCCGAGGGCAAGCTGCCGGCCTGTGCCGAGATGTGCTCGACCAAGGCGCTGCTGGGCGGCGACGGCGACGTGATCGCCGATATCTACCGCGAGCGCGTGGTGCGGCGTGGCAAGGGCTCGGAAGTCTGGGGCTGGGGCACGGCCTACGGGCCCGGCAAGCCCGGTGCGCAACCACCGGCGGCAGGTGGCAAGTCATGAGGCCGCTAACCATGGCCGCCGCGGCGCTGATCGGCGCCGCGGCGCTGACCCTCACCGGGTGTGGCCAAACCGATCAGGTCGTCGTGTACAAGCAGGGCAAGTACCAGGGCAAGCCTGACACCAAGCCCTGGGACAACACCCCGCTGGCCTACGGCGACAGCAAATGGACCAAGGGCGACAAGGCGAGCTGGGAAAAGGAGATCAACGCCCGCAACCTTTCGCAGAACGAGTACCGGCGCATCTACAACCAATAACGGGGCTGCGACCCAGCGATCACGTCAGGTCGCACGGGCCGCAGGCGAGGAGATATCCATGTTGACGCGTTCTCGACTCGTGGGCTGGATCGTTGGCCTGCTCGTGCTCGCCGTGCCGCTCGCGGTGGGCGCACAGTCCTCACCGTCTGGTTCAGCCGATTCGGGCAAACAGCAGGTTGAGCGTGGTGTGAGCCAACCGGGCAACAACGCCCCGGTCTGGCGTGACGTGCGGTCCGGGCAGAACAACTACACGACCGCGAAGGGCCCGGAGGCCGGCGTCCTGGTGCAATCCTCGGGCGAGACGTGGCGGCGCATCCGTAATGGGCCACTCACGTTCTATGGCGGCTGGCTGGTGGTGATTGTCTGCCTGGTGATCGGCGCGATTTATTTCAGTGGTGGTCCGATTAAGCTGCACGCCAAGCCGACCGGGCGCCTGATCGAGCGCTTCTCGAGCGTCGATCGTTGGGCGCACTGGGTGATGGGAATCAGTTTCGTGGTGCTTGGCGTAACCGGCCTCATCACGATGTTCGGCAAGTACGTGCTTCTGCCGGTCATCGGCTACACGCTGTTCTCCTGGCTGTCGCTCGCCGGCAAGTACCTGCATAACTTCGTCGCCCCCTTGTTCATTGTCAGCCTGCTCGTGTTCATCGTCATCTACCTGAAGGACAACCTGCTCAAGGGCTATGACTTTGCCTGGTTCGGCAAAGTCTTCGGGTTCTTATTCCGCGGCGAGCATATTCCATCGGGGCGGTTCAACGCGGGCGAAAAGGTCTGGTTCTGGATCGGCGTGGTGCTGCTCAGCCTGGTCGTATCTGCGTCCGGACTGGTGCTGCTGTTTCCCAATCTGGATCAGCTGCGCGAGACGATGCAGCAGGCGCACGTCATTCATGTGATCGCCGGGCTTCTCGTGCTGGTCGCCGCAATCGGCCATATTTACATGGGCACCATCGGTGTCGACGGCGCCTATGAAGCGATGCGCTCAGGCTACGTCGACGAGACCTGGGCCAAGGAGCACCACGAGTACTGGTACCACGAGGCGAAGCTGGGCGGCAAGCAGACGACGCCGGGCGGCGCAGTGCCGGCCGGGGCCGCGCGGGCGCGTCGAGACGAATAGGCGAGGAGGCGGGAGGGGATCCACGCGCGGGCGTTGTTCGCGCCCACGCGGAGGACTCTTCAGCGCGCTGCCGCCACCCCTGTCGCCACCGCGCGACGCCACCTGCGGAACAGCCGCACCGATAGCCGGCAATCGGCGCTAAGATCGCGCGCAACGTGATCGAGCCGAACCTGGCACGAGCGGACTCCAAGGGAACGTCTATGGGGCATATGACGCAATGGCTGCCGCGGTTCGCAGTGATTGTGGCGATCGCGTTTGCGCTGGGTGCGCTCAACGGATGTGCCTCGACGGGCGCCGACGGCGGCGCCGAGCCGAAGCACAAGAAAGGCAACGATGGCTGGGACCGCCCGCCGGGATATGTACCGTTTTCAGCCTAGAATTTTGGCGACAGGATGACCGGCATGATGCGAAGGACGTTGAACCGTGGTGTGGTGTTCGCGGCGCTCGCGCTGGCGCTGACGTCACTGCACGGCTGTGCATCCGACGGGTCCAACCCCGACCGCGAGCCGCGAAATGACGAGCGGAACGAGTGGCAGCAGCCGGGATTCACGCCCTTCTCATCCTAGGCCTGCCGCGATAATCACTTTCGATTTCGCCGCGCGCTGGCGAATTTCGCGCGCCGGTCGGTATTCCGGCGAGTCGTACCAGCGGCGCGCCTGATCGACCGAAGAAAATTCAATCACCACGAAGCGCGACGGCGCCCAGCCGCCTTCCTTGGTTTCGATCGCGCCGCCGCGCACAAGGTACTTGCCACCGTACTTCTCCACCGTCGCGGGCACGCGCTTGCGGTATTCCTCGTAAGCGGCCGGATCAGTGATATCAACTTCAGCGACCACATAGCCGGGCATGGCGCCCTCCTTTCGGCTTCGATTTTAGGCCAGCCCCGCGAGCTTCGCGCCGAGACCCGCGAGCGCGCAGACGCCGACCACGGGGATGATGCCAACCTTGGTTCGCAGTAGGACGACAAGGGCCACGACGCCGATCAGCGCTGAGATCCAGTCGAAGCGCCCGTCGAGGCCCGCCGGCCACAGCACGTGGTAGGCGAAAAAGAGCGCCAGGTTGAGGACCACCCCGACGACCGCGGCGGTGATGCCGGCGAGCGGCGCAGTGAATTTCAGATTGCCGTGCGTGGTTTCGACGAACGGCGCACCGGCGAAGATGAATACGAATGAGGGCAGGAAGGTGAAGAAGGTGACGACCAGCGCCGCCACGAAACCGGCGGCAAATTGGGCGTCGGGGCCGAACAGCGCGGTGGTCCAGCCGCCGACGAAACCGACGAAGGCGACGACCATGATGAGCGGGCCGGGGGTGGTCTCGCCGAGCGCGAGGCCGTCGATCATCTGCGCCGCGTTGAGCCACTGGTAATGCTCGACCGCGCCCTGGTAGACGTACGGCAGTACCGCATAGGCGCCGCCGAAGGTGAGCAGCGCCGCCTTGGTGAAGAACCAGCCCATCTGGGTAAGCGTTGCGCTCCAGCCCCCGGTTACGGTGAGCAGGCCGAGTGCCAGCGCCCAGAGCGCAAAGCCGATGCCGAGCGTGCGCCAGAACCGCCCCCAGGAAAACCGCGCATGCGATGGTGTCGGCGTCGTGTCGTCGATCAGTGCCGGCCCGAAGCCGGGCTGCGCGGCCGCATGGCTGCCACCTGTCCGAAATCGCTCGGGTGCGATGCGCCCACCGAGGTAACCGACGATGCCCGCGCAGATCACGATGGCGGGAAACGGCAGTTTGAGCGCGAAGATGGCAACGAAGGCCGCCACGGCGATGCCCCAGAGCCAGGCGTTCCTCAGTGCGCGCGAGGCGATGCGATGCGCCGCGGCGACGACGACTGCGGTCACCGCCGGCTTGATGCCGTAAAACAGCCCCGCCACCAGCGGTACGTCGCCGAAGGCGAGATAGATCCACGACAGCGCGACGAGAATGAACACCGAGGGCAGGACGAAGAGCCCGCCGGCGACGAGTCCGCCCCAGGTCCGGTGCATCAGCCAGCCGATGTAGGTCGCGAGTTGCTGCGCCTCGGGTCCGGGCAGCACCATGCAGTAGTTGAGCGCGTGCAGAAAGCGGCCTTCCGATATCCAGCGCCGTTGCTCAACGAGTTCCTGGTGCATGATCGCGATCTGCCCGGTCGGCCCGCCGAAGCTGATGAAGCCGAGTTTGAGCCAGAACCGCAGCGCGTCGCCGAACGGCACCGGCCCGATCGTCGGCGGGGCCGGCGGCGCAGGCGGCGCCGCTAGCGGTAGGCTGTCGGGTTCCACGTGTGCACCTCGCTCTTGCCTTCCTTGCACCAACGATAAAGCGCGTCGTACAGCGTCATGCCGTGCGCGAGCATCGCGTGATCGTCGGCGAACAGGCGCGACAGGCCGAGCGAGACCGCGGCGAGCCCAGCCGACTGTGGCGCGAGCGCGTGCCGGTCGGTATCGGCCCCGCGAACGATCAGCGCCAAATCCGCAAGCGCGGGATCGGTCAGGCGGAACGCCGCGAGGAAGGCGTCGAAGCTGCAGTGCTCGCCGACGTGCGAGAAGGCGACGTCCGGGATGTCGTAAGGCACAGCCTCGCGCGCCTGCGCTACCGCGCGCACCTCGGCGGTTGGCACATAGAGAAATTCGGCCTCGGGATCGATGAAGCGCTGAATCAACCAGGGGCAGGCGATGCGATCGATCTTCGGGCGCTCGCGCGTCACCCAGCGTGTCGAAGCCGCCGTCGGTTTGGCGGCGAGTTCACCGCCGGCCGTGCGCCAGGCCTCGATGCCGCCTTCGAGGTAGCGCGCCCCGAGGCCGGCCGCATTCAATGCGCTGCAGGCGCCCTGGCTGACCTCGTGACCGTGCACGCAGTAGACGACGACGCCGGCCGCGCGTGGCAGGGTTTGCGCCCAGTGCGGGGCGTCCTCCGGCGCGCGCCGCAGCGCACCGGCGATCATCTCGCCTGCGGCGCGAAATGCCGGCGCCTTGCGCACGTCGATGACGAGCGGCGGTTGATCGGATTGAAGTGATTGCCGAAGCTCGGCGGTCGATACAGATGCGTCCATCGCTCTCTCCTGTAGGAGCTTGACGCAGAGCTTGGACGGACCGCCGTCTAGGGAACGCCGGGAGTCTGCTTCCCGACGCGTTAGCGCCGCCAGTGTAGCGCGCTGAAACGCCGCGTCAAGACGGCCGTCTGAGGCTCGGCACGCAGGTATGCGCACCGCCCTCGGTCTCGACGATGCGCACCGTGACGCGGTAAAGCTGCTCGAGCGTGTCACTGCGGATCACCTCGCGCGGCGGCCCGAGGGCGAGGGTTCGGCCCTCGGCCAGGAGCAGCGCACGCTGCGCGCAGAGGAAGGCGTGATCGGGATCGTGGGTCGAGAACAGCACCGCGATGCCGTGCGCGGCGAGCTGCACGATTCGCTCGAGCACCCGCACCTGGTTGCCGAAATCGAGGCTCGCGGTCGGCTCGTCCATCACCAGCAGGCCTGCCTCCTGGGCCAGCGCGCGCGCGATGAGCGCGAGCTGGCGTTCGCCGCCCGAGATCTCGGTGAAGGGGCGTGCCGCAAGTGCAGCGATGCCGAGCGTCTCGAGCGCCGCGTCCGCCACCGTACGATCGTGCCGGCTCGGTGCAGCGAATGCGCCGAGGTGGGCGGTGCGGCCCATGAGTACCATCTCGCGTACCGAGTAGGCGAAGTAACCCACATGCGCCTGCGGCACGTAGCCGACGCGGCGCGCAATCGCTGCGCGCGGCAGGGTGCCGAGCGCAGCGCCGTCGAGCGCGATCGATCCGCCGTGCGGTGCGAGCAGGCCGAGCAGGGTGCGGAAGAGCGTCGTTTTGCCGCTCCCGTTCGGGCCGAGGACGCACATCACCTCGCCGTCGGCGAGCGCAAAGCTCACCCCACGCCCGACGGGTCGGCCGGGAAAACCGAACGCCAGATTGTCGACCGCCAGCATCACCGCTTCACCACGTCACCATGGCCTGCGCGAGACGGCGAACAGCCACAGAAAGACCGGGGTGCCGACCAGTGCGGTGAGCACGCCGGGCGGCACTTCGATGGTCGCGACGGTGCGGCACAGCGTATCGACCGCGAGCAGGAACGCTGCGCCGATCAACATCGCGAGCGGCAGCAACCGGCCGAAGTCAGGCCCGACGAGGAGCCGCGCGGCGTGCGGTACGAGTAGACCCACCCAGCCGATGATGCCGCTGATCGCGACCGCAGCGGCGGTCATCAACGTCGCCGCCGCGACGACGACGACGCGCAGCCCGCGCGTATTGACCCCGAGCGCACGCGCTTCGTCATCGGGCAGTGCGAGCAGGTTCATGCGCCAGCGCAGGAGCAGCATCGGCGCAAGTCCGGCGAGCGCAAAGGGCGCCGCGATCGCGAGATCCGAAGGCCCCACCGCGGCGAGGCTGCCGAGGAGCCAGAAGGTGATTGCGGGCAGCTGGTTGGTCGGATCGGCGAGGTATTTGAGCAGGGCGATCGCCGAGCCGAGCAGCGTGCCGATGACCACGCCGGTGAGCACCAGTGCGAGCAGCGGATCGTGCCCGCGCAGGCGCGTGCCGACGCCGTAGACGAGCGCCACCGCGGCGAGTCCGCCGGCGAAGGCAAACAGCTGGATGCCGAGCACGCCGAGCGAGAGGAAGATCGCCAGCACGGCGCCGAGCGCGGCGCCAGTCGACACACCAAGGATATCGGGCGAGACAAGTGGATTGCGGAACATGCCCTGGTATGCCGTCCCGGCGGCCGCGAGGGCGGCACCAACCAGCACTGCGGCGATCACGCGCGGGCCGCGCACCTGTAACACGACCGTCTCGACGTTCGGCGCAAGATCATGCGGCGCGCCGGTGAGCTTCGCGGCGATGAGCGTCATGAGCTCGCCGATCGACACTGGATAGTGACCGACTGCGAAGGCCGTTACGACCAGTGCAAGGAGTGCGCCGGCCGCGGCGAGGGTGGCGAGTCCGCGCCTGCTCATCGCTTGGACGGCAAGCCGGGATGCATGCTCATGGATCGATCCTAGACGCCTTGCCCGCGCTCCTGCGCTCGATCCACGAAAGCGCCGCGGCGACGGATTCGCGCTCTCCCGCACGCGCAGGATCGTACCCGGGAAGCTTCGCCACCGCCTTGGCGAACGTCGCGCCGCGCAGGACACGCAGGAGCACCTGGAGCCCCGCGCTGTGCAGCGCGCGACGCGAGGTCGCAAGAAAATAGCGCTCGGTTGCAAGATGCACGAAATCGAGGCGCAGGCGTGCCGCCGCCGCGCGCAGGCCGAATCCGGCGTCGACCCGTCCGGCTGCGACGTCCGCGGCGACCTGCATCTCGGACGCCGCCGTGCCGCGCCCGGCCTGTCGCCCTGCGAAGCGCAGACCCGGGCGCGCCAGATCGTTGACGCCGCGAATGCGGGCGCCCGGACGCACGATCAGGCCCTGTTCGCGCGTCACGAAATGCAGCAGTTGGTGCTTGCGTGGATCGAGCCATCTACCGAGGGCGGCCGCGGCCGCCGCCGCACGGGGAAGCGCGTCTGCGACGTGAAAGCCCGCGACATCGCACTCGCCGCGCGAGAGCGCGGCGAGGCACTCGTCGGCGCCGCGGAACACCAGCTCCAGATCGAGTTGGCGCCGACACAGGGTGCCGAGTTCCGCCAGCGCCAGGTCGTGGCTCGCGTGCAGCGTCAGCTGTTGACGCGCGCCCGGCAGCGCATCGGAAAGCAGCGAAGGGATCTCGTTTCGCAGACGCTCAAAATGCTCGCCCAGGCCGCTGCGCACGCGCTCGTCGGCGGCCAGCACGCGCTCACCGAGCGGACTGAGTCGCGCCCGCCTGCCGCGCTGCATGTCCACCAGGGGCGCGCCGAACAGGCGAGCGCCATCGCCCAGCGCGCCCCAGGCATAACGGTAGGAAAGCCCGGCTCGCTTCGCCGCCTCGCGCAGCGAATCCGACTGCGCGAGCTCTGCGAGCAGGCGCAGCAGGGCACGGCCGCGCGCGCGCGGAAAGTCGCGCCCGCCGAGCCATCCCGGGTCGAACTCGATCGTGAACACAGTATGCGATCCCGTGCCTATTTAATGTAGAAGGTCCCTGCCTGTAAAGTCACGCCTATGGGAAACGTATGCTTTTAAATGCCTATCTAAGATGATAGACGCATTCGCCTCGGGTCTGCTGCAGGTGGTGACGCTCGATCTGCGGCTGTGGGAGATCGTCGGCCTGAGCCTCGCGGTGAGCCTTTCGGCGGTCGTCCTGGCCACGCTCCTCGGCCTGCCGCTCGGTGCGGCGATCGCGGTAGGACGCTTTCGCGGAAGGCAGGGCGTCATCGTCCTCCTGAATGCGCTGATGGGACTGCCGCCCGTGGTGGTCGGCCTGTTCATCTATCTGCTGCTGTCGCGCGCCGGGCCGCTCGGCGAACTGGGGCTCCTGTTCACGCCGCAGGCGATGGTCTTCGCGCAAACGGTCCTCGTGCTGCCGATCATTGCCGCACTGGCGAGGCAGGCGGTCGAAGATGCCTGGCGCGAGTACGAGGAACAGCTTCGATCGCTCGGCGTCGACGGCCTGCGCGGTGCGCTTACGGTACTCTGGGACATTCGTTTTTCGCTGCTCACCGCGGTCCTTGCAGGGCTCGGGCGCGCGAGCGCCGAGGTCGGCGCAGTGATGATCGTCGGCGGCAACATTGACGGCGTGACGCGCGTGATGACGACCACCATCGCGCTGGAAACCTCCAAGGGCGACCTGCCGCTCGCACTCGGTCTCGGGTTCGTGCTGATCGCCGTCGTGATCGCCCTGAATGCTGCGGCGCACCTGGTCAAGCAGGCCGCCGAGCGGCGCTACGGATGAACGGAATCCTGCCGCTGCAGTTGGAGAATCTGTCCTTCGCCGCGGGGGGGCGGACGATCATCGAGCGCACGAACCTGACGCTCGAGGCGGGAACGAGCACGATCATCCTCGGTGCGAACGGCGCGGGAAAGAGCGTGCTCATGCGACTCATGCATGGGCTGCTTGCGCCGAGCGCCGGTCGGGTCGTCTGGAGCGGGGAGAACGTTCGCCGCCGCCAGGCGATGGTGTTTCAGCGGCCCGTGATGCTGAGGCGCACTGCGCTGGCCAACGTCGTCTATGCGCTCAAGGTCGCCGGCGTCGACACGACGGATCGTACGCGGCTCGCGCGCGAGGCCCTTGCAGAAGTGGGGCTCACGCAGCTTGCCGCGCGCCCAGCGCGCGTCCTCTCGGGCGGCGAGCAACAACGCCTCGCGCTCGCGCGCGCCTGGGCCCTGAACCCCGAGGTGCTGTTCCTCGACGAACCCACCGCGAACCTCGATCCCGGCGCGACGCGCGAGATCGAAGCGGTGATACGTGCCTTCGATGCGTCGGGCACCAAGATCGTGATGTCCACGCACAGCCTCGGCCAGGCGCGGCGCCTGGGCGACGAGGTGATCTACCTGCACCAGGGGCGCGTCGCCGAGCGTGCAGCGATCGAGAAGTTCTTCCCTGTCCCGTCCACCACAGAAGCCGGGGCGTTCGTCAAAGGCGAACTGCCATGGACCTGAGGAAGATTCTTTTCATCGCTCTGCTTTCGGTGGCGCCTGTCCTGTGGGCGCAGGAGAAGTTCATCGTCGTGTCGTCGACGACCTCGACCGAGAACTCGGGCTTGTTCAGGCGCGTCCTGCCGATGTTCCAGGCGAAAACGGGTGTCGCGGTGCGCGTCGTCGCCCAGGGTACGGGCCAGGCGCTGGACATGGGCAGGCGCGGCGACTGCGACGTCGTCTTCGTGCACAACCGGAGTGCGGAGCTCAGGATGGTGCGGGAAGGCTGGTTCGTGAACCGGCACGACGTCATGGTCAACGACTTCGTCATCGTCGGGCCGACGTCGGACCCCGCCGGCGTCGCGGGCATGAAGGACGTGGTGGCGGCGCTGAAGAAGATACGTGCCGCACAATCGCCCTTCGCCTCGCGCGGCGACAACAGCGGTACGCACGCGGCCGAACGGCGCCTGTGGACCGCGGGCGGCATCGATCCGAAGGGGGCTTGGTACCGGGACACGGGCTCGGGGATGGGCGCGACGCTGAACGCGGCCTCGGGCATGAACGCGTACGCGCTCACCGACCGCGGCACCTGGCTATCGTTCAAGAATCGCGGCGAGTTGACCATCGTCGTCGAGGGCGACCCGCGGCTCTTCAACCAGTACGGCATCATGCTCGTCAACCCGGCCAGGCACCCGCACGTGAAAATGGTGATGGGTCAGGCGTTCATCGACTGGCTCGTCTCGCCCGAAGGGCAGGCCGCGATCGCCGGCTATAAGATCGGGGGTCAGCAGCTTTTCTTTCCCAACGCGAAACGATGACATGGGCCGCACTCGCGGTCTCACCTTGAGAATCGTCGGCGCCGGCCCGCCCGCCATGGGACCCGGCAAGGCCGACCTCGTCGAGCGCATCGCGCAGACCGGCTCGATCTCGGCGGCCGCACGCGCGATGGGGATGTCGTATCGGCGTGCCTGGCAGCTGGTCGATGCGCTAAACGCGGCCTACAAGGCGCCGGTCGTCGTCACCGCGATCGGGGGCCAGCGCGGCGGCGGCGCGCGGGTGACGCCCTACGGCAAGCGCCTCGTGGCGCGCTTCAGGGCCATGGAACACAAGGCGTCGGCGTCGATCGCCACCGATCTCAAGCGCTTCATGCGCCAGCTGCGCTAGCCGCGTCTCGTTATGTTCTGTGATATACAACGGACGCCGTGGATGACGCGATCCTTCTTGTACTGGCCTGCGCGATGCTGCTGGCCTCGTTCGTCTATGCCTCGGTCGGCCACGGCGGCGCCTCGGCCTACATCGCCGCCATGGCGCTGGCGGGCCTCGCGCCGGCCGAGATGCGGCCCATCGCGCTGACGCTGAACGTGGTGGTCTCGTCGATTGCGAGCTTCAAATTCTGGCGTGCGGGGCATTTCCGCTGGCGCCTGTTCTGGCCGTTCGCTACCGTCTCGATTCCCTTCGCCTATCTGGGGGGCGCGATCACCCTGCCGGGACAGTTCTACAAGGTCGTGGTCGGGCTGGTCCTCGTCTACGCGGCCTGGCCGCTCTGGTGCAGCGGCCGTGCCGGGGACGAGATGCGTGCGGCGCGCGAGCCGGCGATCCCCATTGCGATGGCGATCGGCGCGGCGATGGGGTTGCTCGCAGGCCTCACCGGCGTGGGCGGCGGTATCTTTCTCAGCCCGCTCGTGCTGTTGCTGGGTTGGGCAGGGACCAAGCAGACCTCCGCGGTGGCCGCGCCCTTCATACTGGTAAATTCAGTGTCCGGGCTGGCGGCCGGTTTCGTCGCCGGGACCGCGATGCTGCCGCCCTCGACCTGGGTGCTCGCCGTGGTGGTACTGGTGGGCGGCTGGCTGGGCGCCGAGTACGGCAGCCGGCGTTTCGCCAATCCGATCGTGCGACGCGTGCTTGCGGTGGTGCTCGCGCTGGCAGGAAGCAAGATGGTGCTGGTATGAAAGTATTTGGCATTGCCGGCTGGTCCGGCAGCGGCAAGACCACGCTTATCGAAAAGCTCATTCCGCGCTTCGTGAAGCGCGGCCTGCGCGTGTCGCTCATCAAGCACGCACACCATACCTTCGATGTGGATCAGGCGGGCAAGGACTCGTACCGCCATCGCCACGCCGGGGCGACCGAGGTGCTGGTGACCTCGTCGCGGCGCTGGGTGCTGATGCACGAACTGCGCGGCGCGCAGGAACCCTCGTTCGAGGAGCAGATCACCCATCTTTCCCCCTGCGAGCTCTTGATCGTTGAAGGGTTCAAGCACGCGCCCATTCCCAAGCTCGAGGTATGGCGCACGCAGACGGGCGAGGCGCTCCTGCATCCGCAAGATCCGCACGTCGTCGCCGTGGCGAGCGACACCCAGGTCGAGACCACTGTGCCGCTGCTCGATCTGAATGACGACGCCGGGATCGCCGAATTCATGCTCAAGCAGCTGGCCCTCGCATGAACAAGGGCTTGCTCTCGGTCGACGAGGCGCTCGCGGTCCTGCTCGAAGGCGCGCATCCGATACGCGACGTCGAATCGGTATCGACACTCGAGGCGACTGGCCGCGTGCTCGCGGCTGCACAGTCCTCGACGATGGACGTGCCGCCGATGGACAACAGCGCGATGGATGGCTATGCCCTGCGCGTCGCTGACGTGCCGGCAGCGGACGTGCGCCTGCCGGTTGCGCAGCGCATCGCGGCCGGCGTGGTCGGCGCGCCGCTTGCGCCAGGCAGCGCGGCACGCATCTTTACCGGGGCGCCGATGCCGCCGGGCGCGGACGCGATCGTGATGCAAGAATTCTGCGCGGCCGAAGACGGGCATGTCGTGATCAGGAAAGTGCCGCAGCCCGGTGACTGGGTGCGGCGCGCGGGCAGCGACATCCGCGCGGGCACGACGATTCTTGCGGCGGGCGCGCGGCTGCGTCCCCAGGACAGCGGCCTTGCGGCCTCGGTCGGCATCGCGACCCTGCCGGTGGTGCGGCGCGTGCGGCTCGGCCTGTTCTTCACCGGCGACGAGCTCGTCATGCCGGGCGATCCGCTGGCGCCGGGACGAATCTACAATTCGAATCGCTTCACGCTGAACGGCCTGGCGAAGGTCTTCGACTGCGAGACACGGGACTACGGCATCGTTCCCGACAACTTGGACGCCACGCGCGCGGTGCTGCGCCGTGCCGCGGCCGAGTGCGACGTCATCGTGACCTCGGGCGGCGTGTCGGTCGGCGACGCCGATTACGTGAAACCCGCGGTCGAGGCCGAGGGGTCTCTGCTCATGTGGCGGATTGCGATGAAGCCCGGCCGGCCGCTGGCCTTCGGGCGTGTGGGCGCAGCAGCGTTCATTGGCCTGCCGGGCAATCCGGTGTCGAGCTTCATTACCTTCCTCATCTTCGTGCGTCCCTTCCTGCTGCGCACGCAGGGCGTTCACGACGTCACGCCGCATGGCATCGCAGCACGCGCTGACTTCGACTGGGTGGACGCCGACCCGCGGCGCGAATTCCTGCGCGTAAAATGGAATCCATCGGGCGGGCTCGATTTGTACGCGACGCAGGATTCGGCAGTCATGACATCGACCGCATGGGCCGACGGCCTGGTCGACAACCCGCCGAACCACGCGATTCGCAAGGGCGACAGCGTGCGCTATCTGCCGTTTTCGGAGCTCTACGGATGAAAGTCAGGGTGCTTTTCTTCGCGTCGCTGCGCGAGCAGGTCGGCAGCGCAGGCGAGGACATCGAGCTTCCGGCCGAGGTGACCACGGTTGCCGGGCTGCGCGCGCACCTGATGGCGCGCGGCGGCGACTGGGGGCCGGCGCTCGCCGATGAGCGGCGGCTGCGTGCCGCGGTCAACCAGGACATGGCTGCGCCCGGCGCCGCGCTGCGCGGCGGCGACGAGGTAGCGTTCTTCCCGCCAGTGACCGGGGGCTGACGTGAAGATCGTGATCCAGCGCGAGGACTTCGACGCGGGCGCCGAGGCGCGTGCGCTCTCGCGCGACAACCCGGCGGTCGGCGCGGTGGCAAGCTTCGTCGGGCTGGTGCGCGACCGCAACGACGGTGCATCGGTATCCGCGATGACGCTCGAGCATTACCCCGGCATGACCGAGAAGGCGATCGCGCAGATTGTCGACGAGGCGAAGGGGCGCTGGAAGATCATCGACTGCAGCGTGATCCATCGCATCGGCGAACTGCAGCCGACCGACCAGATCGTGCTCGTCGTCGTCGCGAGCAGCCACCGCGGTGACGCCTTCGCGGCCTGCGAATTCATCATGGATTTCCTCAAGTCCCGGGCACCGTTCTGGAAGAAGGAAGCGACCGGCGAGGGCGCACGCTGGGTAGACGCGCGCGCGAGCGACGCCGCTGCTGCGGCGCGTTGGGCGCCGAAACCGACGAAGAACCGCGCCGCCTGAACCTGAACCGCGCGGCGCGCGTCACCGCGTACCCCCGCTAGAATGACGACCCATGCACGCTAGCGCTTTTCTCGCCGTCGGCGTCGGCGCGGTATTCGGCGCCTGGCTGCGCTGGGGTTTCACGACCTGGCTCAATCCGCTCGCGCCGAATCTGCCGCTCGGCACGCTCACAGCGAACGTCGTTGGGGGCTATCTGGTCGGGCTCGCGGTGACCTTTTTCGGCGGACAGGCCTCGTCGCTGCCGCCCGAATGGCGCCTGGCGTGCATCACGGGATTCCTCGGCGCGCTCACGACTTTCTCCACGTTCTCGGCGGAATCGCTCGCCCTTATCGAATCGGGCAGAGTGGCGAGCGCAGCGGTCCATTCGGTCGCGCACCTGTTCGGCGCGCTCGTCGCGACCGCGCTCGGGGTGGCGACCGCGCGCTCGCTGGGGTGGTGAAGGATGGCGGGGCGCGGCGAGGGGCGCTGTGTTCCATTGCCGAGGGCGTTAGAATGCACCGCGGTCGTCAGACCCGATCAATCCTGAGGAGGAGTGTGATGAAATCATTTGTGGCTCTTACGGGCGCGCTTGCGCTCAGTTTCGCGGCTCTGCCCGCGCAGGCGCAATCGACCCTGGACGCAGTGAAATCCAAGGGATATGTGCAGTGTGGCGTCAACACTGGCCTGGCCGGATTCTCAGCGCCCGACTCGAAGGGCGAGTGGACCGGATTGGACGTCGACACCTGCCGTGCAGTCGCGGCCGCCGTGTTCGGCGACGCGAAAAAGGTCCGCTACACGCCGCTTACCGCGCAGCAGCGCTTCACTGCACTGCAATCGGGCGAGATCGACATGCTGGTGCGCAACACCACCTGGACGCTCTCGCGCGACACCAGCCTCGGCCTCAATTTCGCCGGCGTCAGCTACTACGACGGCCAGGGCTTCATGGTGCCGAAGAAGCTGAACGTGAAAAGTGCCAAGCAGCTCGGTGGCGCCACGATCTGCGTGCAGCCGGGGACCACGACCGAGTTGAATCTCGCCGATTACTTCCGTGCCAACAGCATGACGTTCAAGCCGGTGGTGATCGAGAAGCTCGAAGAGGTCACCAATGCCTACTTCTCGGGCCGCTGCGACGTGTACACGACGGACGTATCGGGCCTCGTATCGGTGCGCAAGTCGCGCGCGACAACGCCGACCGACCACATCATCCTGCCAGAGGTGATTTCGAAGGAGCCGCTCGGGCCGGTGGTGCGCCATGGCGATGACCAGTGGTTCGACATCGTCAAGTGGTCGCTGTTTGCGATGATCGAGGCCGAGGAGCAGGGGCTTTCGTCTGCCAACATCGACCAGATGGCGGGCAGCAAGAATCCCTCGGTCCAGCGCTTCGTCGGCGCCAGCGGGGATCTCGGCAAAATGCTCGGGCTCGATGCCAAGTGGTCGTACAACATCGTCAAGCAGGTCGGCAACTATGGCGAGAGCTTCGAACGCAACCTCAAGCCGCTGGGTTTCGATCGCGGTATCAATGCGCTGTGGACCAAGGGCGGCCTGATGTACGCACCGCCCATGCGCTGATTGCCGGGCGGCTGAACTCCGGCAATCGCGTGGCGGAGGGCTGACCGGCCTTCCGCCACACCGGTCCCGCAGTGCGCTATTCGCTTCGTGATGCGCGCTTTCGCGCGCTCGTCTTTCAGATCGTCGCTCTCGGCGCGGTCGCCGCCGCGGCGGCGTACCTTGTCTCCAACACCGTCGCCAACCTCGAATCGCGCAAGATCGCGAGCGGCTTCGGCTTTCTCGCGCGCGAAGCGGGCTTTGCGATCGGCGAGACGACGTTCATCGTGTACAGCGCGGCGGACAACTATCTGCGCGCGCTCGGCGTCGGGCTGGCGAACACCTTCCGCGTTGCGCTGGTCGGTGTCGCGCTGGCGACCGTCGTCGGCACCGTCATCGGCCTCGCGCGCCTGTCGTCGAACTGGCTGGTCAGCCGGCTCGCCGCGCTCTACGTCGAGGTGCTGCGCAACGTGCCGCTGCTGGTGCAGCTGTTTTTCTGGTACGCGATCATCTCCGAGAATCTCCCCGGTCCGCGCGCGGCGCTCGCCCCACTGCCAGGGGTTTTCCTAAGCAATCGCGGGATTGCGGTGCCGACGCTGATCGCCGAGGCTGCGCATACCTGGATGATGGGCGCCTTCGTGCTGGGGCTGGTACTCGCTTGGCGGGTGGCGGTTTGGGCGCGGCACCGGCAGGCGCGCACGGGGG
>JAQBBQ010000096.1:0-7181 GCA_032125995.1 Betaproteobacteria bacterium
TTGAGCGCGAGCATTGCGCCGTGCGCTTCGGCATCCCCCTGGTACGCGAGCATCAGCGCATGGCTGTCGATGATCCCTGTCGACGGCGAAAGCACCGCGGCCACGCCGGCGAGCCCAGGCTCGAGCGCCTGCATCTGTTCGCGCGTGAGCCTGGCAAGGTCGGTCACGCCGTTTGCCTGCGCCCGATTGCGGATCGACTCGAGCGCATCGAGTTGCGCGGCATCGGCGGCGACGATCAGTTTTCCGCTGCGGCGGTACGGCACGCCATGCGCGGCGCAGTACTCATACAGTCGATGCCGGCCCTCGACGCAGGACCGCGCCTTGAGCGAGTCTTGCGGATAGTAGATCCCCGCGTGTATCACCTCGCTGTTGCGCGAGCTGGTGTGGGTTCCAATCGCGTCTTCGGCCTCGAGCACGACGACGTCGTGCCCCGCGAGCGCCAGCGCGCGCGCGACCGCGAGGCCGATGACGCCCGCCCCGATGACGACGGCATCGATGGAGTCCATTGCGGCGGGGATTCTAGCGAACCGTGCCGACGTCGCGCTGGCGCGCCGCCACGGTGCGCACGAGCGTGCGTTCACACAGCAGGGCGGCCGTTCCGCCGAGTGCGATGACCACTGCCATCGGCAGCGCAGAGCCGTCGAAGCTGGCGCCCAGCACCGTGCTGACCGCGGCGCCGAGGGCGAACTGCGTCGCCCCGATCAGCGACGAGGCGGCGCCTGCGGTGCGCGGAAACGGCGCCAGCGCCGCCGCGGTCGCCGAGGGAATGATGAAGCTACTGGCGAACATATAGGCGGCCATCGGCACCACGATGGCCGCCCAATGCGAGAGGCCCGCGAGTGCAAAACCGACTGCCGCGAAGCCCGCGAGGCACGCGATCCGCGTACCGACCCGCAGCATCGCGCCGATGCCGATGCGCATCACCAGACGACTGCTCAGCCAGGCGCCCACGATCTGACCGAGCATGACGCAGGCGAAGAGCGCAGCGAAGGTGGTGGGCGCGACCCCAAGGCCCCGCACCAGCACGAAGGCCGAGTTTGAGACGAACGCGAAGATTCCGCTGAACGTGCACAGCAGCAGGAGGAAATGGGCGACGAAGTACGGTTCGCGCAGGATCGTGCCGAAGGTTCGACCCACGCCCAAGGGATGAACCGCGCCCCTGGTCGTGCGCGCGGTCTCGGGCATCAGGCCAGCCACCGCCGCAATGAGCAGTGCGGATGCGACCGCCAGTGCGGCAAAGACCGCAGGCCAGCCGAGACCCAGCAGTGCCGCGCCGGCGAGCGGCGCGGCTACCGGCACGACGCTAAACACGATCGTCATGCGCGCGAGTAGTCGCGCGGCGTGCTCGTGGGCAAACAGATCGCGCACGACGCTGCGTGCCACCACCGGTCCGCTCGAGAGGCCCAAGCCCTGTGCCAGCCGAACCCAGGCCAGCGCGTCGACCGTGCTTGCAGCCATGCCCGCGAGCGAGGCCAGCAGCGCGATCGAGATGCCCGCGATCAGAACCGGCTTGCGTCCGTAGCGGTCCGAGAGCGAACCCCAGGCGAGTTGGCCGAGCGCGAGGCCGAGAAAGAACGTGGTGACCGTGAACTGGGTCGCATCGACCGTCGCGCGCAGCGCGTGCGCAATGACCGGGAGCGCTGGAAGGTACAGGTCGGTGCCCAGGGGCGTCAGTGCGATCAGCACGCCGAGCAGCAAGGTCAGCCGGAACGGGGCGGCGTGCATCGTGGCGGCGCGATGGTACCGCGTCCACCTCCAGGCGCGCGCTAGCGATGGCCGCGGTGGGGCGAATTCCGCCATGCGGACCCCTCGATCGGGCCCCCGCCTACGACCCCGCGTCCCGGCGTGTGCACGGTGTCACGCGATAGGCGTATCCCATCTGCTTATAATAGTCTCATCGTCCGGCATCGATTGATTCAACAACAAGCAGTCCGCCCGCGGTCGCGGGCGTTAAGACCACACGACGACGCATGAATCCGACTGCAATCTATTCAAAGACCGGCAAAGGCGTCCAAGAGGCGGCGGGCCGCACCAGCACCCTCTCGCGCGGCGATCGCGCGGTGTTGTCGGCCGTGGATGGGAAGTCGACGGTCGCCGAAATTAATCGAAAATTCGATAAGTTCAGCGAGGCGAAGTTCATCCAGCTGATCGAAAAGATGGATAAGGACGGCTTCGTTCGCGAGGTGTCCCCCGGAATGCCCGTTGCTGCATCGAAGTCGCCCGCGGCACGCACGATCGGTCGCGCCGCCGCGCCGCCGCCCAAGGTGCAGCAAGAGGAGGAGGGCGAGGAGCTGGATTTCACCAGCTTCGTGCCCTCGATTCCGAAGGCCGAGGCCGACAAGTCGAAAACCGATCCCGCTGCCCAGGTGCTTGCCGGGGCGCAACGCAAGGCGGAGGAGGAGGCGCTCGACTACAAGGCGCGCGAGCAAGCGGAAGCCAAGGCGAAGGCCGAGGCGGCTGCCAGAGTGAAGGCTGAGGCGGAAGCGAAAGCCAAATCCGAAGCGGCGGCGAAGGCGAAGGCCGAAGCCGAGGCGAAGGCGAAGGCAGCGGCCGAGGCGCGTGCGAAGGCCGAGGCGGACGTGAAGGCCAAGGCCGAGGCCGAGGCAAAAGCCCACGCCGAGACCGAAGCGAAGTCGAATGCGGTGCGCGACGCCGCCGTCAAGGCCGCATCGCAAGCGCGTGCGAGGGCCGAGACCGAAGCGAAGGGCAAGGTCGAGGCGGAGGAGCGCGCAAACAAGGAAGCCGAAAAGCGCACCCGCATCGAAGCGGAATTGAATGAAAAGCTCGCGGCCGAGGCGCGAGCGCGACGCGAGACTGAAGAAAAGGCGCATCGGGAAGCGGAGGCGTTGCGCCAGCAGCTCGATGCCGAGCGCAAGGGGCGCGAGGACGCCGAGCGCAAGGGGCGCGAGGAAGAGGAGCGCCATCGCAAGGAAGAGGAGGCGCGCAAGCGCAAGGACGAAGAAGAAGCCAAGCGTAAGGACGAGGAAAAAGCCAAGCGCGAGGAAGCGGACGCCAAGGGCAAGGAGGACGAAGCGGCCCGCAAGCGCAAGGATGAAGCGGACGCCAAGCGCAAGGCGGAAGAAGCGGCCCGCAAGCGCAAGGACGAAGAGGACGCCAAGGCTGCGCCGGCGGCGGACGCGTTATCGGATGACCTGCTCGCGGATCTCGACAGCTTTTCCAAGCGCGACGAGGAAGAGACAAAGGCGCGGGAAGAAGCCGAGCGCAAGGCGAAGGAAGACGCAGGGCGCAAGGCACGCGAAGCGGAAGAACGTGGGCGTCAGGAACGGGCGGCGCGGGCGCGCGCCATAGAGGAAGAGCGTCTGCGGCGCGAGGCCGAGGAACGGGACCGGCGCGAAGCCGAGGAACGCGCCCGGCGCGAGCAAGAAGAGCAGGCAGCGCGTGAAGCGAGCGAGGCCGAGGAACGTAAGCGCAAGGCGCAGGAAGCGTCTGCGTGGGCCGGTCGCAAGACCGAAGACGAAGACGACATCGGGATCTCAGACGAAGACCTCAACATGGATGAGGTCCTCCATGACGAACGTGCGCTGACCAAGGCCGCGCGCAAGGCGGCGACTAAACGTGCGCGCGAGGACGAAGAAGACACTCCGGAGCAGGCGCCACCCGCGCCCAAACGGGCCCGGCGGCGCAAGCTTGGAAAGCCGCTTGCGATCGCCGTGGTCGTCTTGCTGCTCGCCGGGGTGGGGGTGCTGCACGTCATGCCGCTGTCGACTGCGGACTACGAAAGCGCCGCGAGTGCTTCGCTCGGCGTACCGGTGAAGGTGTCGTCCGCGCGCATGTCGCTCATTTCCGGCATCGAGGTGAAGCTGGATCGGATCACGATCGGCAGCGGCGACAAGGCGATGAAGATCGCGCGCGCGCGCGCTTTTCCGGGTATCGGTGGCCTGCTCTCATCGCAGAAGGCGTTCAGTACGATCGAGCTCGAGGGCGCGGTCATTCCGCAATCGATGCTCGGCCAGGGCCTGCTCGGTGCGCTTAAAGGCGGCGCGCTGCAGGCCGATACGATCGTCCTCAAACAAGCGACATTCAAAGGGCCGCTGACCCTGCCCGCGTTGGACGCGACGCTAAGAATGTCGCCCGAGGGCCGCGTCGTCTCCGTCGTGCTGCGCGGCAACGACGGCCTGGAGGCGACGTTGACGCCAAAGGGCGGGGCGATCGGGATCAAGGCGAAAATGAATGTCATGGCGCTGCCGTTCCTACCCGGCGTGACGCTGACCGATGTGGGGATGACGGGCAGCGCGACGCGCGACGGCCTCACGCTCAGCGAATGGGACGGCCGGGTGTTCGACGGCGTGGTCTCGGGCACTGCCGACATGCGTTGGGGTGCGGCGTGGTCGGTGAGCGGAAAACTGCGCTCGAAAGGCGTCAACGCTGCCATCTTTGCGCCGGCACTGCTGTCGGCGGGCAAAGCCGACGGCGAGGGGACGTTCAGCATGTCCGGGGCGAACCCGACGGCGTTCAAGCAGGCTGTACGGCTTGAGGGTGCCTTTACGATCAGCAAGGGCGTTCTCGGCAGCTTTGATCTTTCGCGTGGGATCCAGACCAAGGGCAAACAGTCGAGCGGACGCACGGTGTTCGCCGAGCTCACGGCCGAAGGGCTCTACCAGGGCGGCGCGGTGTCGCTGCACAAGATCCGTATCGGCGCCGGCAAGCTGAACGCGGCCGGGACGCTCGAGATCACCCCCGACGGCGGGCTCGGCGGCCGCATCGTGGCCGACGTCGAATCGGGGCCGCGTGATTTTTCCGCCACACTGAACGTGGTCGGCACGCTTAAGGAGCCGCGTCTCGTGGCAAAGTAATCTCGCCGGTGCCCCGTGCGCGGCACCGGGCACTGCGGGGCGGCGAGTAAAATTCGGCTTTACCGGGCCTGCGCTTCGATGTCTCACGTCCTCCAGCTCCGCGGCGCCTGCGCGCTGTCGGCGTTTCGCCTTGCCAAGCTCATCGCGTCACTGAAGCGGATCGCCCCCGGCGTCGAACGCGTCGCGGCGGAGTTCTGGCATTTCGTCGAGATGGATCAGGCGCCCGACACCACGGCGCGTAAACGGCTCGAGCGCCTGCTCGACGACGGTGCGCCGCGCGCGCAGATCGAACCCAGCGCGCGCAGCCGCCAACAGTTCCTCGTCGTGCCGCGCATCGGGACGATCTCGCCCTGGTCATCGAAGGCGACCGACATCGCGCGCAACTGCGGGCTCAGCGGGGTCTCGCGCATCGAGCGCGGCTGCGCATATACCGTTGAGTACGCAGACAACGCAGACAATGCCGGGGGCGCCCCGGCAGTGCCACGCGACGCGATTGCCGCCCGCCTCCACGACCGCATGACCGAGACGGTCCTCGCTGGACCCGAAGACGCGGTGCAGCTCTTCCAGCATGTTGCGCCGCGCGCGCTGGCGCGGGTCGGCGTCCGGGCGCAGGGGCGCGCGGCGTTGGAGGATGCGAACGGCGCACTCGGTCTTGCGCTGTCGGCGGACGAGATCGATTACCTGCTCGAGGCCTATCGGGCGCTGGGCCGAGATCCGACGGATACCGAACTGACGATGTTCGCGCAGGCGAACTCCGAGCACTGCCGGCACAAGATCTTCAACGCCGACTGGATCATCGACGGCAAGCGCGAGGACCGGTCGCTGTTTACGATGATTCGACATACGCACGCCGCGGCACCTGGCGGAACGATCGTCGCCTATGCAGACAATGCCGCGGTCATGGAAGGGCGTGTCATCCAGCGCTTCCATCCGGATGCCAACGGGGTCTACCGTGCGCAACCCGGAATGACCCATACGGTCATGAAGTGCGAGACCCACAACCATCCGACCGCGATTTCCCCGTTTCCAGGCGCGGCGACCGGTGCGGGTGGGGAGATTCGGGACGAAGGCGCGACCGGACGCGGCGCGAAACCGAAGGCAGGTCTGGTCGGTTATTCGGTGTCGAACCTGCGCATTCCCGGCGCTGAGCAAGTCTGGGAGACCGACGGGCCGGGCAAGCCCGAGCGCATCGCCTCGGCGCTCGAAATCATGCTTGAAGGACCGATCGGCGCCGCGTCGTTCAACAACGAGTTCGGCCGACCGAACCTCGCCGGTTACTTCCGCACTTTCGAATTTAACCTCGGCGGCGTCACCCGCGGCTACCACAAGCCGATCATGTTGGCGGGCGGGATCGGCAACATCAGTGCGGCGCATACGGCGAAATCGAATCTGCCCGAGGGCGCTCTGCTCGCCCAGCTCGGCGGCCCCGCGATGCTGATCGGGATGGGCGGTGGCGCGGCGTCTTCGATGGGCGCGGGTGCCAATGCGGCCGACCTCGACTTCGATTCGGTGCAGCGCGGCAACGCCGAGATGCAGCGCCGCGCGCAGGAGGTGATTGATCGCTGCTGGCAGCTGGGCGACGCGAATCCGATTCTTTCGATTCACGACGTGGGCGCGGGCGGGTTGTCGAACGCGCTGCCCGAGATCGTCTACGCGGCCGGGCGCGGTGCGCGCTTCGACCTGCGCGCCATACCGTCGGAAGCGTCGGGCATGTCGCCGCGCGAAATCTGGTGCAACGAGGCGCAGGAGCGCTACGTCGTCGCAATCGCGCCCGAAGCGCTCGAGACCCTGCGCGCGATCTGTGCGCGCGAACGCTGTCCGTTCGCGATGCTCGGAACGGCGACCGCCGACGGCCACCTCGTCGTCGCCGACTCCCTGTTCGATGATCGGCCGGTCGACATGGCGCTCGAGACGCTGCTCGGCAAGCCGCCCAGGATGCTGCGTGACGTGCGCCGCGTTGCGGTCGCGCACGCGCCGTTCGTGACCGCCGGCATCGCGCTTAAGGAGGCTGCGTACCGGGTTTTGCGCCATCCGAGCGTCGCCGACAAGACCTTTCTCGTGTCGATCGGCGATCGCATGGTCGGCGGTCTGTGTGCCCGCGATCCGTTCGTGGGACCGTGGCAGGTGCCGGTGGCGGACTGTGCGGTCACCTTGATGGATTTCGAGGGATTCGCGGGCGAAGCCTTCGCAATCGGCGAGCGTGCGCCGCTTGCGCTGATCGACGCACCGGCCTCGGGGCGCATGGCGGTTGCCGAAGCGATCACGAATCTTGCCGCCGCGCGCATCGGCTCGATCGACCGACTCAAGCTCTCGGCCAACTGGATGGCCGCGGCGGGCAGCGCAGGCGAGGACGCGCTGCTCTACGAC
>JAQBBQ010000097.1:0-10396 GCA_032125995.1 Betaproteobacteria bacterium
CCATGTTGGAGTGAATCGCGATGGTGAGCGGGATGCGGCGCGCGGTGAGGGCGCCGACGTCGATCGCGTCGTAGCCGACGCCGTGGCGTGAGACCACCTTCAGATCGGGTGCCGCATCGACGATCGCACGCGTAATGCGCGCCGTGCGCACCGTGATGGCCTGCACGTCGCAAGCCGCGGCAATGATCTTCGCCTCGTCATCCGTCATCAGCACGACCGGCTCGATGTCGTCGCGCGCCTTGAGAAGCTTCGTGCCTTCGGGGTGCAGGCCCTGCACGACCAGGATTTTCTTTTTCGTCGGCATGGCGTGGTTAGTGAATCTCGGCCGAGTCGGCCATTGCCTTTTTGAGAACCTCGATGTTGAAGCCAGGCGCGCGCGCAACGCCCAGGATCACCGCTTCGCGCCGCGTCAGCAGATCGATCGCGGCGGGGAGTTTCTTGACACAGTCGGCCGGTACCACGACCGCACCGTGCCGGTCGGCGTGCACGATGTCGTTCGGTCGTACCGCCATGCCGAAGACGTTGACCTCGCAGGCGATGTCGGCGAGATGCACCCAGGCGTGACTCGGTGCCACCTTGCCGCCGAGCAGCTGAAAGCCGGGCGCGCAGGCATCGAGGTCGCGAAACGAACCGTTGGTGACCGTTCCGAGGCAGCCGAGGCCCTTGTGGATCGCCGTGTTCACCTCGCCCCAGAACGCGCCGAAACCCGGATTCGGATCGAGATCCTGCAGAACCGCGATCGATGGCATGGGTTGTTCTGCGACATGCGCGTAGTAGCGCGCGCGCATTTCACGCACCGCCACAGGGTCGCCAGGAGGCGGCGTCACGGCGCGGATCAGTGCGGTGCGCGCGTAGCCGACGATGGGTTTGAGTGTGGGGTCGAAGCACACCATGTTCTCGCGCGTGAAGCTGCTCGTGCGGTACTTGGCGTCGATCAGTTCGAGCCCGTTGCAGATCGTTGGTGTGTCCCACTGGGAGAGGGTGTCGAGGTCGGCGGGTTTGAGGGTGGTCATGGCGGGATTGGGCGTGGTCGGGTGGTTGGAGTCAGATTATGTCTCCTCATGCTGCACGGCGACCAAAAGGCGGTCGCAATGCATCATGAGGAGATCGTCTACCCTTCGTTGAACGATATGGTTCGATATCGGAAATCAGATCTCCGTCGTTTGCGAGGCTTCGCCGGCCGGCCGGCCCGCATAGTACGCGGCGAAGAACCTCTACGGTACGAGCGATCCGGCAGCATTGGCGCGGTTCCTGCACAGTCCGCACCGAATCGTGGCGTATTGCACAGCCGCGAACCGAACGAGTGCCCGCCTCGGGTTGGCGGTCTGCTCGCAAGCCTGCCGCAGGCGTAGACTGTAGCTGCGATTTGGTGCATTCCCAGACGACTTGGCACGAACGCGGTGCGGGTGACTTCTGACGGAGGGTGCCTATGCTGGACGTTTTGAGTTGGGTCAAGAAGCACACTGAAGGTGCAAGGGACCCGAAAGCAGATCAGGCGAAAGCAGATCAGGCGTCGGCAGAGGGTTTGCTGCCCGATCTTCGGGACGCCGATCCGGTCGTCGCGCTGAACGAATTGAGCGGCTGGTTCGATCCGGCCGGCGGTTCGGCAAGCGCCGATCCGAAGGCGAGAGGCGAGATTCTGGCACGGGTGCAGGACGCTGGCGCCGCGCATGTCGCCGCGTTGCTCGCGAAATACCGGGCGAGCACGGACGGTAAGCAGGCGGCACGCGAGTCGACCTGGAAATCGCTGATTCAGTATCAGGCCCGCCTGACGCACGCGCTCGGCCTGTGTGCCAAGGCCCTGTTGGGCGCCGCATACGAGGACGCCACGCTGTTGGGCTCCGCCGAGACGAGCACGGCGCGGGCGCTTCACAGTTGCCGCACGCTTGCGAAGATCTGCTTCGTTCACTACGCGAGCGTTCCTGGCAGTGTGTGGCGCCTGGCGTACGCGCTGCATGCACGCGCGGAGGAGATCGGTAGTGCGGCAAATCCCGTCAAGGCGGATGCCGATCCGAAAAAGGTGACGACCGTGGAGCAGGAGCTGCTGCGGCTACTCACGTTCCAGTTGAGCGCGCCGGACATGATGGCACCTGAGCACATCGAGGTTGCCGACCGCGTGCTCGAGCAGATCGGAGACAGTTTCACCCTGCGTCCGCGCGGCGTTGCCGACAACCCGTTCTGCTTTGATCCGGAAGGGGATTCTCCGCCGCGGCGAGCGCCCGCGACGCAGGGAGAGTCGGAGCCCGCGGCGCGCTATTTCGGACCGGGAATGGGATACGACGCCCTGGAGCGAATTTATAAGCAGTTGTCCGCGGCCAAGATGGAAGACATCAAGATCTTCGGCAAGGACATCTCGCCGCGCGCGCAGATCGGCGCCGTTCAGCACCTGCTGGCGTTCTGGGGCGCCAGCAGCCCCTACACGCCGCCGGCGCGCGCGCCCGCCACCGGCAGCCTGCAGATCGTGCATCGATACGCACAGGTCTGGAAGCAGCTCTCCGAGACCCAGCACAGCGCGGGCGAGCTCACGCTCGCTGATGAGGAGCACGACGGCCCGCCCCAGGTTCCGGAAACCTGGACACTGCGCGAGGCCGGCGGCAACGAGCTCGGCGCAGAGCTGGCGCAAGCCTACGGCGGCCGCGCAAAGTGCGGCGAGGTGGTTGGGGTATCGGCGAACGGCGGGAGCGAGTACTTGGTGGGGATGATCCGTCGTATCCGGTGCGAGCCGGGCGGCAGCCTGCACGCCGATATCGCTGTCCTGAGCCGAAAACCCCAACCGCTGTCGCTGCGCGAGGTGCGCAAGAAGGACGAAGACAGCGTTTTCACCGACGCTGCCGCCCGGCAATTCACTTTTGCTTCCGTGCGCGCCGTCATTCTCGCGGATGGCTCGGAAGACGCCCCTCCCCCGAACCTGCTGTTGCCGGTGGAGAGCTGGAAAGAGGGCCGGATCTACGAGACGACGCAAGACCCCACACGCTACCTGCGAGGCTTGCAGGTGATGCGGTACGGCGACGACTACGTACAGGTCACGTTCGAGTGGCTGCCGGCGCCGGGCTAGCCACCCCTACGCTCCCCGGGGTCTTGGCGGAGTAGGATTGCGCCCTGAATGAACGCCCCCGCCGCGCCCGTCGAACTGCGCTATTCGGTCTGCCCGCACGACTGTCCGTCGACCTGCGCGCTCGAAGTCGAGCGGATCGATGCGCATACGATCGGCCGCGTGCGCGGAGCGGAGGAGAACAGCTACACCGCGGGCGTGATCTGCGCGAAAGTCGCGCGCTACGCCGAGCGCGCGCACCATCCTGATCGCCTGCTGCAACCGTTGCGGCGGCGCGGGCCGAAGGGGTCGGGCGAATTCGAGCCGATCTCCTGGGACGCGGCGCTCGACGAGACGGCGGAGGCGTTGCTGCGCGTTGAGCAGCGCCGGGGCGCGGAGTCGGTCTGGCCGTACTTCTACGCGGGCACGATGGGTTTGGTGATGCGCGACGGCATTCATCGCTTGCGCCACGCGAAGAAGTACTCCGGCCAGCACAGCACGATCTGCGTGACCTCGGCGTGGACCGGCTTCATCGCCGGCACTGGACGCCTCGCGGGCTCCGATCCGCGCGAGATGGCGAAGGCTGATTGCGTGGTGATCTGGGGCACGAACCCGGTGCATACGCAGGTCAACGTCATGACGCATGCGGTGCGTGCGCGCAAGGAGCGCGGCGCGAAGATCGTCCACGTCGACGTCTACCGTAACGCGACGACCGAGCAGGCGGACCTCGCGATCATATTGCGCCCGGGCACCGACGGCGCCTTTGCCTGTGCGGTGATGCATGTGCTGTTCCGCGACGGCCTGGCCAACCGGGCCTACCTGGAACGTTACACGGATGCGCCGAAGGAACTGGAAGAACACCTGCTCACGCGCACGCCCGAGTGGGCCGAGCGCATCACGGGCGTTCCGGTCGCCGAGATCGAGGCCTTCGCGCGGCTCGTCGGCACCACGCCGCGTACCTACTTCCGACTCGGCTATGGCTTTTCGCGCTCGCGCAATGGCACGGTCAACATGCACGCGGCGCTGTGCATCCCGGCCGTCACCGGTGCGTGGCAGCATGAAGGCGGCGGCGGGTTTCACAATAACGGCGGGATCTATCACTGGAACAAGTCGATGATCGAGGGGCTCGATGTGCTCGATCGCTCGGTACGCGTGCTCGACCAGTCGCGCATCGGTGCGGTACTGACGGGTGATCGGGACGCGCTGAAAGGCGGACCGCCGGTCGATGCGCTGTTCACCCAGAACACCAACCCGATGATGGTGGCGCCGGATCACAACCTGGTGCGGCGCGGCTTCGCCCGCGAGGATCTGTTCGTTTGTGTGCACGAGCAATTCCTCACCGAAACCGCGCGCATGGCCGATATCGTGCTGCCGGCGACCATGTTCCTCGAACATGACGACCTCTACCAGGGTGGCGGGCACCAGCACATCATGCTCGGCCCCAAAGTGGTCGAGCCGCCCGCGGGCTGCCGCAGCAACCACGAGGTCATCTGCGCGCTTGCGAAGCGACTCGGCGCGCAACATCCGGGCTTCGAGATGAGTCCGCGCGAGCTGATCGACTGGACGCTGCTGCAGTCCGGCTGGCGCGGAATCGGTGATCTCGAGCGCGAGCGCTGGTTCGACGTCCAGCCCGAGTTCGAAGACGCGCATTACCTGAAGGGCTTTGCCTGGCCGGACGGCAAGTTTCGCTTCAAGCCCGACTGGGCGGGGGTGAAGCCGCATGGCTACGGCCCGGAGGGCGCGCCGGCAAACATTCCGGTGCTGCCGGATCACTACGAAGTAATTGAAGAAGCGAACGAAGCGATGCCGTTCCGGCTCGCGACTTCGCCGGCGCGCAACTTCCTCAATTCCACCTTCACCGAGACGCGGACGTCGACGTTGCGCGAGAAGCGCCCGACTGCGCTTGTGCATCCTGCCGATGCTTCACGCCTCGGCGTCGCCGACGGCACGCGGGTACGGCTGGGTAACGATCGCGGCACGACGATCGTGCATGCGAAGCTTTTTGACGGCGTGCGTGAAGGCGTGGTCATCGTCGAAGGCATCTGGCCGAACGCCGCGTTCGAAGAAGGCGTCGGCATCAACGTGCTGACCGGCGCCGACCCAATCGCGCCGGTGGGTGGCGCGGCGTTTCACGACAACAGGATCTGGATCCGGCCGGCTTGAGCGGTGGTGAGGCAGCAGCGGCTAGGATTCGCCGCTGTGATCGCGAAGATCCGTCGCGAAATCACTCCTCTGCAGCATGGTGAAACGGGGCGAACGGTCGCGCTAAGGCTGCCTTCGTTCTTGCGTTATGGTTGTATAAGGCCTCGAGCGCCTTACGCCCTGAGATGCACCAATGATCTCCACCGATCCACTATTCCAGCTCTTCGATTCGCGCAATCTCAAGCTCGCGAATCGCATCGTCATGGCGCCGATGACGCGCTCGTTCTCGCCACGCGGTATCCCGGGTAAGGACGTCGCGGCCTATTACCGACGGCGTGCCGAAGGTGGCGTCGGTCTGATCATCACCGAAGGTACCGCGCCCGAGCATCCGGCGGCGGCGAGCGATGCGAACGTGCCGCTGTTCCACGGCGACGCGCTCAAGGGCTGGGCCGAGGTGCTGCGCGAAGTGCATGCCGCGGGCGGCAAGATCGCGCCGCAGCTCTGGCATGTCGGTGGGTTGCGCAAGCCGGGGCAGGGTCATTTCCCGGACGCCCCTTCGTCGATGCCGTCGGGCTTGCATCATTCCGGCAAACAGGTGGGGCAGCCGCTGACGGAAGGCGAGATCGCCGAGCTGATCGCGGGTTACGCGAAGTCCGCCGGTTACGCCAAGGCGCTCGGCTTCGACGGCATCGAGGTGCACGGCGCCCCACGGCTATCTCATCGACCAGTTCTTCTGGGAGCGTACCAACCAGCGCACGGACCGCTGGGGCGGCAGCATCGCCGCGCGCACCACCTTTGCCGCCGAGGTAATTCGCGCGATTCGCCGCGCGGTGGGTCCGACGTTCCCGATCATTCTGCGTTTCTCGCAATGGAAGCAGCAGGAGTACCCGGCCAAGCTTGCGCTCGATCCAGCGGCGCTCGAGACCTTCCTTGCGCCGCTCACCGACGCCGGCGTGGACATCTTTCACTGCTCGACGCGGCGCTTCTGGGAGCCCGAGTTCGAAGGCTCCACGCTCAATCTCGCCGGCTGGACAAAAAAGATCTCCGGCCTGCCGACGATCACCGTCGGCAGTATCGGTCTGGCGGAGGAGTTCATCGCGACCTACCGCAACGACGATCCGGCGGCACCGGCGCCGATCGATGATCTGGTGGAACGGCTCGGCGCGGGTGAATTCGATCTCGTCGCGCTCGGGCGCATGTTGATCGTCGAGCCCGAATGGCCGAAGAAAGTACGCGCTGGGCGATTGGCCGAGGCTAGGCCCTACAGCCGCACTGCGCTCGCGACGCTCGATTGAAGCGACCCGCTTACGATTTCCGGAATAGCGTTGTCGCCCGATGTCGGAAATCCGATCTCGGTCGTTTGCAAGGGTTCGCTGTTGCTGTCGTCGGTTGTTCGATTGGCGAATCCCTTGCAAACGGTCGAGAAACAGTGCCTTCGATTAGCGTTGTCCGTTAATCGGAGTCCGATTTTGTCTCCTCATGCTGCAGTGCGACCAAACAGCGGTCGCAATGCATCATGAGGAGATTGATGTTCCTTCGTTCAGCGATAGCGTTCGACATCGGAAATCCGATCTCGGTCGTTTGCGTGGGTTCGCGTGTGGCACGCCTTGCGGTCCGAGCGCGAACCGATGCAAACGGCCGAGAAACAGTGCCTTCGATTAGCGTTATCCGTTAATCGGAGTCCGATTTCGTCTCCTCATGCTGCAATGCGACCAAATAGCGGTCACGTTGCATCATGAGGAGATTGATTTCCCTTCGTTCAGGGTTATCGCGTTTCTACCCGCGATCCGCCCGTACACGAGCGCCCTGAGCATCGCGACCGCGTTCGGTGCGGTGCCGTGAAAATGCCCGGTGATTTCCCCCGCCGCATAGAGCCCGCGGATCGGTCCATCGTTTCCTAACACCCGCGCCTCGGCGTCGGTCTCGATGCCGCCAAAGGTATAGGCGATCGCGCCGACCAACGGCCAGGCGAGAAACGGCGCGCGGGAAAGCGGGCGCGCCCAGTTGGACTTGAGCGGTGACAATCCGGGCGCACTCGCCAGTCCGTCCTTTCGCGTCTCATCGAAGCGGGACGCGTCGCCGGTGCACGCGGCGTTGTAGGCATTGACGGTCTCGCCAAGGGCGTCGGCGGGAATCCCAAGCCGGGCCGCGAGCGCGGCAATCGAGTCGGCGCGAATCGGCGCCACGTCGGAACGAATGGCGCGTCCGTATTCGGGTATATCGAGCAGCGCGGCGTCGAGGATCGCGTAGGCGATGCGGCCGGGCTGCGAAAAGTGAAGCGCACGGGCGAACGCCTCCCAGGTTTCGTGGACCAGGCCGGCGCCTTCGTCGAAGAAGCGGCGGCCGTCGCGGTCGACGACGATGCCGTAGGGATAAACAAGCACGACCGGCGCCGACGCTTTGCTGCGCGCATCCACCGGTTCGGCGTGCATGCCGTTCCAGTCGCCCGAGCGGCGCGCGCCCGCGTCCAGCGCCGCCCGGATGCCCGCGCCGTCGTTGAACGCGGTGCCGGGCGAGATCGGTCGCAGGGATTCCGCGCCGGAACCGAAGTAATGACTAAGCATCTCGCCGTTGCCTTCGAAGCCGCCGCAGGCGAGCACCACCGCGTCGGCGTGCAGCACGGTTGGCACGGTGTCGAGCTCTACGCCAACGACCCGTCCCGCATCGATCATCAGCCGACGTAGCGCGCATCCGTAGAGGAACTCGACACCCGCGGCCTTCGCCGAACGCCACAGCGCATCGAACAGCACGCCGATGGCACCGACCGGCTGGATGCGTGCGGGTCCCTTGGCGAGGTAATAGGGTGGGGTGTGGAACGCGATGCCCATGCCTTGCAACCATTGCGCCGTCGCCGGTGCGTCTGCGGCGAGGCGCTCGAAATACGCGCGATCGGCCCTGCCGCCGGATTGCGCGACGATGTCTTCGACGAATCCAGAGTCCATCGCATCGGGCGCGCGCATGCGGATGTTGGAAGGACTCCAGCGGCTATTGCCGCCGCAGGACGCCGCCGGCGCGCGTTCGACGACCGTAATTTGCGCGTCGATGTTTCGCTCGCGTGCCACCTCGAGCGCGGACAACGCGGCGCAGAGACCCGCCGCGCCATGCCCGATGACGACGATCCTGCGCCGCGCCGCGGGGCGGACGCTTACAGCCATAAGGTCATCACAATCCCGTCGCTAACAGGGGTATGAGCGGCCGAGCATATCAATTCGCGGCAGCAAACGGCCCGAGAGCCATACCGTAAGCAACGCTACGTCAGATTTTCCAGTACTGGCCTACCGCGCCGTCCTCGGCCATGATGGCCGCCGAGAATCGCAGTCAAGCGCATGGAGGGCGTATGCCGGAACTCAAATCGACCTACATCGGCGAACTCAGGATCGAGGTCACCGGCAGCTACATGCTGGGCGGCTCGCCGCTTGGCCAGCGCCGGCTCGACCGGCTCGACAAGGGCCACTTCAGGGGACCAAAGATCCAGGCCGAGATCGTCACTGGCGGCATGGACCTGCTGCTTGGCGGCACGGACGGCGCACTTCGGCCCGACGTGCGCCTCATCTTGACGCTGGACGACGGCGAGACGCTGCTGATCCTCTATCGCGGCGTCAGGCATGGGACGCCGGAAGTCATGCAACGCATCGCCAAGGGTGAGCAGGTGCCGCCCGATGCGTACTACCTGCGCACCGGCCTCGTGTTCGAGACCGCCTCGAGGAAATACGACTGGATGAACCGCATCGTTGGCGTTGGCGTCGGTCGTCGCGAGCCGGGCGCCGCCGTCTACGACGTGTTCGAGGTGCTCTGAGGCTCGGGCGCCCGGCAGCCAAAGCGCTCGAGGATGCGCTGGACGAATGCGTTACGCCGATTTCGGTCGGCCGCTAGCGTAGGGAAGCAACGCCGCCAGTACAACGCAATGCACCGGGGTCTCTATTCCCGATTGGCGTCCGAGTCGGCAAACGGTTCCGGATAGCCACTCGAGCTCCAATCGGTTACCGCGCTCGAGATCCACGAGCATCGATGCTTTCATCGCGTCTGGCAATTTATGAATTGTTCGCACGATGTCGTCGACGGCGCTTGCGGCCAGCTTCACGCCTTGCGCCTGCGCAACGGCGCCCGCTTCGCGTGCCGCCGCCTCGACCAATTTCCAGGTTTCCGGATTGTCTCGAATGGGTCCGGCCGGAAGACGCGTTAGCGCGGTGATCGCCGAGAAGCTGGCGAGCAGGATGAACTTCTGCCAGATGGCGGCGTTAATGTCGTCGCTGAGTTGCGCATCGATGCCTGCTTCCTGGGCGGCAGAAAGAAACTTCTGCAACCGATCGCTCCGGCGCCCATCCAATTCACCGAACTCGATGCTGGCAAAGTTGGAGTGATGCTGGATGACGCCGGGGCCGGCAAGTTCGGCGCTGATCCGCGCGACGCCGCCGACCACGTTCCGAGGACCGAGTATGCGGCTCAATTGTTCTTCGCTGTCGACACCGTTTAGAAGTGAAATGACCGCCGTATCGGCGCCGAGGAACGATTTGCACAGTTCGCCTGCGCGTTCTGTGTCGTAGAGCTTGGTGGCGAATAGCACGATGTCCACCGGTCCGACGGCGCCCGGGTCATCGGCAGCCTTGGCAGGATGGATGTGGATATCGCCGCGAGGACTGCGTACCTGCAATCCCTGATTCTTGATGGCCGCCAGGTGCGCGCCCCGCGCAATGAAGGTGACGTCGTTTCCGGCTGCCGCCAGCCGGGCGCCGAAATAGCCGCCGACACCGCCGCTCCCCATGACCGCAATTTTCATTTTTCCCTCTCCAGAATGCGCTTAACACGATCGACAAGCCGGTGTCCGGTCTTGTTTTCAAGACTTAGCATGGATTCGGAGTGAAACTGAACGGCTTCCATCCATCTCGCGAGCGTCTTCAATCAGCCAATCGCGAACCCTTTGCACAACGGGTCACTCGCATTGATTCAATTACCGTAAGGTCGCTGATGGCCGGCTCTTTGTTGGCGGCGGCCGTTTTGCGACGACGAAAAACGACAATTTGACGTTAGTGAGCCATCCAACGCAAGCTTTACAAGGGCAGCTACGATAGCAGGTGATGCGCGCGCATCCGGATGACGATATTGGCCACGCCATCGAGCCCTGGCTGGGCGGCTTCAACGCGGTGGTGGCCGACGCAAATGCGGATCGCCTCGGCGCGCTGTTTCACCCCGAGAGTCACTGGCGCGATGTTCTGGCGCTGACCT
>JAQBBQ010000098.1:0-6379 GCA_032125995.1 Betaproteobacteria bacterium
GGGCGGCCGCGCGGACGAGGAAACGCCCGGGATCGAGCGCGTCGACGAGCGCGCCCTCTAGCGGTAGCGGCTCGCCCTCGATCTGGCTCGCGAGCAGTTCGGCTGCGAGCGAGGCCCACACCAGCCCGCGCGAGCCGTAGCCGAACGCGCCGTACAGCCCAGGCTGACGTGCAAGTGTGGCGAGGCGCGGTGCCCTGCGTCCCGTCGACGGCTGCTGGACGCGCGCAAGCGCGCCGACGATCGGCAGGCGATCGGGCGTGACTGCGCGGAAGCCGACGCGTCCCTCGAGCGCCGCGGGGTCGATGCCCTCGGCGGCGCCCGGTGCGATGCCCGCGAGGCGCTCGAGATTGCCGACGTGGGCGTCGATGCGCGGCTGCGGATCCGCGTCATCGAAATCGTAGCTCGCGCCGACGACGCACAGACCGTCCACCGGCGGCAGCAGCGCCCCGCCGCGCAACACGACCGCGTGCGGCGCCTCGAGCCGTTCGGCGGGCAGGTGGCTCAGCTGGCCTCGCACCCGGCGTAGCGCAAGCTGCGGCACGCGCGCGAGCGCGGTCGCGTCGGCGCCGTTGGCGAGAACGACGACGGGTACGGCGTCGATCAGCGCACCCGCCGGATCGCGTGCCAGCCACTGCGCGCCGTCGTGCTCGAGTGCGGCGACGTCGGTGCCGAGGCGCAGGTCGAGCGCTGGACCGCAACGCGCGAGCAGCGCGGCGACGAGCGTGCGTGGTTGCACCCAGCCGCTCTGCGCGAACCACAAACCGCCCGCAGCGAGCGCGATACCGGCATGCGCGGACGCCTCCTCGCGCGTCACGTGGCAGGCGTACGCGGCCGGATAACGCAAGGTCTCGAGCGCCCTGCGCTGCGCGGCATCGTCGCGCGCGTCGCGCGCCAGTTGCAGAACGCCGCAACAATCCCAGCGCAGGGCGTGGCCGGCGGCTTCGAGCGTGCTCCAGTGCCGCAGCGCGTACAACGTTCCCGCGCGCGTCAGGCGCGCAAGCACGCTGTCGTCCGAGGTGACGACCGGATGGAAGCTGCCCGCATGATTGCCCGAGGTCGCCCCGGCAACCTCGGCGCCGCGCTCGACGAGGATCACCCGCCAACCGCGCGCGCAGAGCCGCTCGGCAACCGCGGCGCCCGCGATCCCCGCCCCGATCACCAGCGCGCGGCGCGTCGACGGCGGTGCCGATGGTGCGGACGGTACGGTGTTTGCCAAACGCGCGACTGTCATCTCACGCTTGGGTCCGAAGCCCGGGCGCTTTTCAACCTCGAATCCGGCCGCCGCGAGCGCGTCGCGCACCTCGCCTGCGGCGCTCCAGGTCGCCGCCTGCGCCCCGGGCGCGGCGAGGCGCGCGAGTTCCTTGAGCAGGCCGGGTGCCCACATCGCCGCGTTCTTCGCCGGCGCGAAGCCGTCGAGAAAGATCGCGTCGGCGGCGAGGCGCAGCTGCGCGAGCGCCTGCGTCGCCTCGGCGAAGGCGAGTGTGAGCACCACGCGTGCGTCGTCGAACACCAGGCGATGCATGCCGGGCACGAGCAACGGCCACTGCGCATGCAACGCGGCGGCAAGCGGCGCGAATTCATCGTGTCGTCGGTGCAGGTCCTCGAGATCCGTGCGTGCGAAGGGGTGCTTCTCGATCGAGACGTAGTGCAAGCGCGCGCAGCGATGTGGGTCGGCGCGCCAGGCCTGCCAGGTCGCGAGAAAGTTCAGCCCGAGACCAAAGCCGGTCTCGAGCACGACCAGGCGCGCACGCCCGCGCCAGCGCTCGGGCAGCCCGGTGCCGGCGAGGAACACGTGCCGTGCCTGGGCGGGGCCGCCGGCGGCGCTGTGATAGACGTCACCGTAGGCGGCCGACCAGGGCGTACCGTCGGCGGTGAACGCGAGCGCGGCGGGAACGAGCGGCTCGGGCATGCCGCGCCAGTATAGGGCGCGGCGCTTCCTGCGCGATCAGCCGCACCCGGTGCGATGCTCGACGCCACCGCTCGAACTGCACCGCGCGGTGCTCGGCTTGGCGTGTTTTGAACGCGACGTGCATTCGATCACGAACCGCGTAACATCACCGCTGAGTGCGTCAACGCCTGCGCAGGAGACGAGCATGAACAAGCCCGCGGAACTCAAGCTCGACGTGATCCCGTTGTGGATTGACGGCAAAGCCGTACCCCACACCGGGCGCATGGGGGAGGTGTACAACCCCGCGACGGGTCAGGTTATCCGCCGCGTGCCCCTCGCCGATGCCACGGCAGTCGACGCCGCGGTGCGGGCGGCGACGAAAGCGCTGCCGGCCTGGCGCGACATGCCGTCGCTGCGTCGCAGCCGGATCCTGCAGCGCTTCCTGCAGCTGATGCAGGACCATCAGATGGACCTTGCCAAGCTCGTTTCTGAGGAGCACGGCAAGACGATTCCCGACGCCGCGGGCTCGATCCAGCGCGGCATGGAGGTGATCGAGTTCGCCTGCGGCATTCCGCATCTGCTGAAGGGCGAGCATGCGGAAAACGTCGGCACGCAGGTCGACAGTCACACGCTACGCCATGCCGTGGGCGTGTGCGCCGGCATCACGCCGTTCAATTTCCCGGTGATGGTTCCACTGTGGATGTTCCCGGTGGCGCTCGCCTGCGGCAATACCTTCATCCTCAAGCCCTCGGAGAAAGATCCGTCGGCGTCGGTCCGCATGGCCGAACTGCTCAAGGAGGCGGGGTTGCCCGACGGCGTGCTGAACGTCGTCCACGGCGACAAGGCGGCGGTCGACGCGATCCTCACGCACCCGGGCATCCACGCAGTCAGTTTCGTCGGCTCGACACCGATCGCGAAGACCATCTACGAGACCTCGGCCAAGTACGGCAAGCGCGTGCAGGCGCTCGGCGGCGCGAAGAACCATGCCGTGGTGCTGCCCGATGCGGATCTGGAATTTACCGCCGACGCACTCATCGGCGCGGCCTACGGCTCGGCGGGCGAGCGCTGCATGGCGGTCTCTGCCGTCGTCGCAGTGGGCGAGGCGGGTGATGCGCTGGTCAAGATCCTCGCCGCCAAGGCGCGGGCGGTAAAGATCGGACCGGGCGATCGCGACGGCATGGACATGGGTGCGCTCGTTACGCGTGAGCACCGTGACAAGGTGAAGCGCTACGTCGACCAGGGCGTGAAGGAAGGCGCAACCACCGTCGTCGACGGACGCGGGCTCACGATTAAGGGCTACGAGGAAGGTTTTTATCTCGGCACCACGCTGTTCGACCATGTGACGCCGGCAATGGAGATCTACAAGAACGAGATCTTCGGTCCGGTGCTCGTCGTGCTGCGGGCGAACACGCTCGAGGAAGCGATCGCGATGGTGAACGCCAACCCCTACGCCAACGGTGCGGCGATTTTCACCGAGTCGGGCGGCGCGGCGCGGCGCTTCGCGAACGAAGTCACGATCGGCATGGTCGGCGTCAACGTGCCGATTCCGGTGCCGATGGCCTTCTTTTCATTCGGTGGCTGGAAAGGCTCGCTGTTCGGCGATCTTCACGTGCACGGCATGGAAGGGGTCAAGTTCTACACCCGCACCAAAGTCGTCACCACGCGCTGGCCGCACCAGGACACGCCCGCGCCGGGGTTTCATATGCCGACGCTAGGGTAGAAACGAAAAAGCGGAAAAGGCGAAAAAGGGGTCTGACCCCTTTTGGGATTCCTTACTTCCCTGCGCGCGCTTCTTTGACCGCTGCCTTGGCCTGCTCGACCGCGCGCTCGTTGGCCCTCTGGCGCTTCTGATAGGCGTCATTCAGGCGCGAACTGCCGCCCGCGGTGCCGGTGCGCTCGCCTGGCTCCGGCTCGGCACCTTCCTTGAGTATGCGTTGCGCTTTTTCGAGCTCCGCTTCGGCGGCCTCGATGCGCGCCGCGTTGCTGCGGCGGTCGTCTAGCCGTTTGTCGATTTTCTTGACGTCCGTCGCGTCACGCCGCGCGGCGTCCTCGGCCCGCGAGCGCGAGGCCGCATTCGGCTCGGGCGGCGCCTTGATCTCGCCGACTTCCTTTGCACCTGGAACCGGGGTATCCGAGTACACCGTCTTGCCGTCCGGCGTGATGTACTTCTTCAGCCCCTGCGCGAACGCGACACCGCCCAGACCGACGCATAGCGCAGCCGCGATCGAGATGAATTTCGTTGCGTTCATCATGCGTCGCTCCTCACGGTTGTTCATTTTACCGAAGCCATCCCCATTTCGCCACGCATCGCCTGGCGTACGCACTCACAGTGCTAAACGACGTTCGCGTTTTTTAGACCAAACCCCGGCATATCAAGTTCCAGTCATCGACCCTGCCGTCGCGCGCGTCACAAGCGATAAAAACGCGCCGCGTTGTCGTGGAAAAGCTGCGTGCGCTCGGTGGCGGAAAACGCCTCAGTCATGCGCTTGAAGTCGTCGAATAGTTGCGCGAAGGACACGCGCAACCCATCGACCGGGAAATTCGAGGCGAACATGCAGCGCTCGACGCCGAACAGCTCGATCGTCTCGAGCACGATGCGCCGGTTGTCCTCGTAATCCCACGCCCCCTCGCGCAGGCACAGGCAGGAAAGCTTGCACAGACAGTGCGCGTTGTCGGCCAGCGCGCGCATGCCCCGCCGCCACAGTTCGAGCCCCGTGGTGCTGCGGTCCCAGGGAAAGCCGGCGTGGTTTAGCACCACGGGAATGTCGGGGTTGGCGCGCAGGACCGCGGCGGCCTCTTCAAGATGCCAGGTCGGCACGCGCAGATCCCAGGAAAAACCGAACTTGGCGAGCAGCCGGTAGCCGGCGAGCCACTTGGGATCCTGCATCGTGCCGGGCGCGCCGGGCCGCGCCTCGGCGGGCGAGGCGCCGGTCACGGGTTTCGAGCGGATGCCGCGCACGAGTGGATAGTCGGCATGGCGCGCGAGGATCTCCTCCGCCTCGGCGGTGTGGAACCAGGCATGCGCGACGATCGCGTTCGGCATGCCGGTTCGGGCGTTGGTCTCGGTGAGCCAGCGCGTCTCCTCGACTTGCTGGTCGCGCGAACATTCGGCCTCGACGTGCACCGTCTTGAGGACGCGATGATGTGCGGCGTTACGCCGGTAGCCGTCCGGCAGGCTGCTGCGCCTCAGTGCCGCGTAGTCGCCGAGGAAGAAGCTGTGCGGCTCGGCGTCCTGCAGCCAGGGGTAAACCAGCGGCCCGTGGTCTAGGTCCCAGAGGTGATGGTGCGCATCGACGATCGGCAGCGCGTCGCTCGTCATGCGGTGCCGAAAAAGTGTGCGTCCTGCTCGGCTCGCAGCCGCCAGAGCACCGAGTCGGCGGGCGGCTCGACCATCGCGCGCGTGATCGCCGCCTGCGCGGGAACGTCGGCGCGCAGCCGGCAGCCCGCGGCCATGTAATAGGGCAGCGGACTGTCGTCGGCGACGGCTGCGGCCTCGACGATCATCGGCGCGATGCCGTCGATCGCGTGGCGCGCGCCGATCGTGAGCGACGTGCCGGCGGCGAGCGCGCGGCTTGCGCGCGCAACGAGGTCGCAACGCGGCAGGAGCGCGGCCGCGGGCGCGCGCAGCAGGCCTGCGTTGAGGAGCGACATCGGCGCCTCGATGCCGAGCAGGTGAACCGGGTTGTGCAGTAACGCGGTGCCGCCATCCTCGCTCACCGGAATGCCCTTGCCGCGCAGCAGCTGCCAGGTCGCCGCGTCGTCGCAGCGCACGACAACGAAGACGCCCCCCGCGAAGGACAGCTCGTCCGGGCGGCGCAGGCAGACGAACAGGTCGACGCGTCCGTCGCCGGCGAGCAGACCGCCCGCCGCGCGCGGGCGAAACAGATTCGGTAGTTCCAGCGTGCGCGCGATCGGCGCATGCAGGGTCGGCGTGTCGGGCGCGAGGCCGGTTGCATTTGCGACGATGGTGAGCTCGCAGTAGTCGGGCACCGTGGCAGTCGCGAACTGCGGCAACAACCGCGCGCGCTCGGCGGCGCAGGCGACGAGCGTCGCGGCCGGTGCCGACCAAAGCGACGCGAATTCGGGCATCGGCAGCGCCGCCCCGGTGGCGGTGGTCGTGACCGTGCCTGCGGCCGCATCGAGCACGAAGTCGTACTCGCCGGATTTCCCGGCGCAAACAATCTCGAGCCCGAGCATGCGCGCCCAGCTGACGAGCGCGACCATCAGGCTCGGTTGGTCGCCGTCGACCGCGGTGTAGACAAGGCCGGCGGCGTTCGCCTTTGCCTGCAGGATGGGCCCGGCGACGCAGTCGGCCTCCTTCGTCACCATGGCGACGTGCTTGCCTTCGGCGAGTGCGGCGAGTGCGCTGCGTGCCGCGGCCTCGGGATTACCGGTGGCCTCGACGACGAAATCGAGCGGCAGTTGCACCAGCAACTCGACGTCTTCCACGACGACGAATGCGCCGCGCGCGTGCGCCTCGAGCGCCGCGGC
>JAQBBQ010000099.1:0-6254 GCA_032125995.1 Betaproteobacteria bacterium
GTACACCGACATGTACCCGGGCATGGCGAAGGCGGCGCGCGAGGAGAAGTTCGACGAGATTGCCGACTGGTTCGAGACCCTCGCCAAGGCCGAGCGCAGCCACGCCAACCGCTTCCAGAAGGCGCTCGACGCGCTCGCCGATTGACCCCGCGATGACCGTGCGCGAAGGCAGCCTGGAGGCGCCAACCCGGCACCCGCTCGACTGGCGCAACCCAGATTTCTACGACGCAGCGAAGCTCGACAAGGAGCTCGAGCGCGTCTACAACATCTGTCACGGCTGCCGGCGCTGCGTCAACCTGTGCACGGCGTTCCCGACGCTGTTCGACCTCGTCGACGAGGGTTCGACCCTGGAGGTCGACGGCGTCGACAAGAAGGACTTCTGGAAGGTCGTCGACCAGTGCTACCTGTGCGACATGTGCTACATGACCAAGTGTCCCTACGTGCCACCGCACGAGTGGAACGTCGATTTCCCGCACCTGATGCTGCGCGCCAAGGCCGTGAAGTTCAAAAAGGTCGGCGCGCGCATGCGCGATCGGCTGCTCAGCGCGACCGATGCCGTGGGCAAACTCGCGACCATCCCGGTCGTCGTCCAGATGGTGAACGTGGTAAACAAAATGCCGCTCGCGCGCGGCGTGATGCAAGGCGTGCTCGGGGTGGCGAAGGCGCGCGAGCTGCCGGATTACGCGCGCCGCAGATTCCGTTCGAACACGGCGTCCTCGCGCCCGCACAAAGTGAATGACGGCAACAACACGCCAGGCAAGGTTGCGATCTTCTCGACCTGCTACGTGAACTACAACGAACCGGGTATCGGCCACGATCTCCTGGCGATCCTCGAGCACAACGCGATCCCCTACGTCATCGTCGAAAAGGAAGCCTGCTGCGGCATGCCAAAGCTCGAGCTCGGTGATCTGGAGACCGTGGCGAAGCACAAGGACATCAACATTCCGCCGCTCGCGAAGCTCGCGCGCGAGGGCTACGCGATCCTCACCCCGGTGCCCTCCTGCACGCTGATGTACAAGCAGGAGCTGCCGCTCATGTTCCCCGAGGACGCGGACGTGAAGGCGGTCCAGGACGCGATGTTCGATCCGTTCGAATACCTCGTGCTGCGTCGCAAGGACGGCCTGCTCAACAACGATTTCAAGCGTCGTCTGGGCAAGGTTTCGTATCACATTCCCTGCCACTCGCGCGTCCAGAACATCGGCCAGAAAACACGCGAGATGCTCGAGTCCATCCCGGGAACCGAGGTGAACACCGTCGAGCGCTGCGCGGGGCACGACGGCACCTGGGGTGTGAAGACCGAGTATTACGCGAACTCGATGAAGATCGGCCGGCCGGTGTTCCGCCAGATGGCGCAGACGGAACCCGACTGGGTCAGCTCGGACTGTCCGATTGCGAGCCGCCACATCCTGCAGGGCATGCGCGAGGGTGAGACCATCGGCGCCGGCGCGGCGCACAAGGCGCGTCGGGCGCACCCGATTACGCTGCTACGCACCGCCTACGGCATTTAGCGCCGGCCTGCGCTACACTCGCCTCGGGCACGTCGCGCAGAGACGGATCGAGGGGGAAAAGTCCTGATGATGCAAAAGGCTCGGCGAGATGCGTTCCGCGGCACGGGGGGCGTATGCGTAGCGCTGTTGATCATGGCGTTCGCCGTCCCCGTCGCACAAGCCGCCTGCGCCGACTCGCCGCAAGCCGGCGTCGACTGGTCGAAATGCCAGAAGGGTCGCCTCATTCTGCGCGACGCGAACCTTTCGAACGGCCGCCTCACGGGGACCGATTTCGGGCGCAGCGACCTCTCGGGCGCGAAGCTGGTTGCCGCCGACCTCGAACGTGCTTCGTTCGACAACGCGCGCCTCGTCGGTGCCGATCTGAGCCGCGCGAAGTTGGTCAAGGTCAATGCTTACCGGGCGAACCTCGGGTCCACGAAGCTGGTCGGCGCCGATCTGACGAAGACCGAGATGCAGCGCGCGAATCTTTCCAACAGCGACCTGAGCGGCGCCAACCTCTCCAAGGCCGAGCTTGCGCGCGCCAATCTGCAAGGCGCGAAGCTCGAGAACGCGCGGCTCGAACGTGCCGAGCTCGCGCGCGCCGATTTGAGCGGGGCGAACCTCAGCGGCGCGAATTTCAAGGGCGCGCACTTCTTCTTCACCCGCATCGAGGGTGTCGACTTGTCGAAAACAACCGGGCTGGTGCAGCGCCAGCTCGATGACGCCTGCGGCGACGCGAAAACGAAACTGCCCGCCGGCCTCAAGGCGCCGGCGTCCTGGCCCTGCGCGAAAGAGGAATGAGCTGGCGCCGGCCCGGCCTCAGGCCGCGTTCGAGGCGATGAAGCGCTTCACCATTTCGGGGTCTGGCGCGATCACCTCGAAGCGCTGGGGACGATCCTCGAGGCCTTGAAACTGCGCCGGGCGCGCAGGGGCTTGGCCAAGGGCTTCGCGAATCGTCGCGGCGAACTTGGCCGGCAGCGCGGTCTCGAGGCAGAGCAGCGGTACCCCCAGCTCGCGCAACGCAAGCCCCACCTTGAGGCCGTCCGCCGTGTGCGGATCCAATGTCACCCCGAAGCGCGCGTGGATTTCGCGGATCGTCGCGATCCGGTCGGCATGCGTACTGCGCCCGGAAACGAACCCCGTCTCGGGCACGTTGCGGAAGAATGGCGAGCCTGACAGGTCGATCACGCCCTGCGCATCGAGCGATTGCCAGAGCGCGCGCACGCCCCCGCCGTCGCGCTCCAGCAGATCATAGATGTAGCGCTCGAAGTTCGACGCCTTGGAAATATCCATCGATGGGCTCGACGTGGCCTGCACCTCGGCGGCCGCACGCACGCGGTAACGGCCGCTGCGGAAGAATTCGTCGAGCACGTCGTTTTCGTTCGTCGCCAGGATCAGACGGCGCAACGGCAGGCCCATCCTGCGCGCGACATGGCCGGCGTAGATGTTGCCGAAGTTTCCGCATGGCACCGCGACGTCGAGCGGCTCGCCGTCGGCGTGGGTGGCCCGAAAGTAGCCCCAGAAGTAGTACACGACCTGCGCCACCACGCGCGCCCAGTTGATCGAATTGACCGCGCCGATCCGGTAGCGCGCCTTGAACGCGGCGTCGGCGTTGACCCGCTTCACCACGTCCTGGCACTCGTCGAAGACGCCGGTCACGGCCAGGTTGTGAATGTTCGCGTCCTGCAGCGCATACATCTGCGCCGCCTGGAACGCACTCATGCGGCCGCGCGGCGAGAGCATGAAGACCTGGACGCCGCGTTTGCCCGCGAGTGCGTGCTCCGCGGCCGATCCCGTGTCGCCCGAGGTCGCACCGAGGATGTTGACTGTCGCGCCGCGCGCGGCGAGCACATGCTCGAAGAGATTCCCCAGCAGCTGCATCGCCAGGTCCTTGAAGGCGAGCGTCGGGCCGTTCGACAGCCCGAGCAGGTGCAGCCCCGGCTCGAGGGTCTTGAGCGGGACGATCGCGTCGCTGCCGAAGGCCTCGCGCGTGTAGCTGCGCGCGACCAGATCCTTCAGCACGGGCGCCGGAATGTCGTCGATGAAACGCTCGAGCACCGCACAGGCAAGCGCGCGGTAGTCCATCGCGCGCAGGGCCGCAAGCTCGGCTGGCGCAAGCCGCGGGATGGTCTCGGGAACGCTCAGCCCACCGTCTGCCGCGAGCCCCTCGAGCAGGACGTCGCAAAAGCGCTGCGCGGGTGCGCCGCCCCGGGTGCTGACGTAGCGCATCAGGCGAGGTTTGCGAGCGCGAATCGGGGGGTGCGGAGCGTGCAGGGGCGCCGGGATGGCATCCCCGGCCCCCCTGCTTCGATCTGCGGTTGCTGTGATGCCGCGGGCATCACAGCAATTCTTCCAGGCGGATGCGGGTGACCTTGCCGACCACAGTACGTAGTTTCTCGATTCGCGCAATTGCAGTGTCGACGTTCTTTTCCCGCGCCAGGTGCGTCAGCATTACGATATCGACGCGCTCCTCACCCTCACTTGGCTCTTTCTGCACCATGGCCTCGATCGAGATGTGGCTGGTCGCAAGGATGCGCGTGACGTCGGCAAGCACCCCCGGCCGGTCGAGCACCCGTATGCGCAGGTAGTACGACGTGTCGACCTCACCGATCGGCAGGATCGGGGTCGTCGACAGCCGGTCGGGCTGGAAGGCGAGGTGCGGCACGCGGTGCTCTGGGTCCGCGGTAATCAGGCGCGTCACGTCGACCAGGTCGGCCACCACCGCGCTCGCGGTGGGCAGGCTACCTGCGCCCGCGCCGTAGTACAGCGTCGGGCCGACCGCGTCGCCCTTCACCAGGATCGCGTTCATCACGCCCTCGACGTTGGCGATGAGGCGCTTTTCCGGGATCAGCGTCGGATGCACGCGCAGTTCGATACCGCGCCGCACGCGACGCGTGATGCCGAGTAGCTTGATGCGATAGCCGAGTTCTTCGGCATAGGTGATGTCTTCGCGCGTGAGCCGCGAGATGCCCTCGGTGTAGACGCGCGAAAACTGCATCGGAACGCCGAAGGCGAGCGCCGACAGGATGGTCAGTTTGTGCGCGGCGTCGACCCCGTCGACATCGAAGCTCGGGTCGGCCTCGGCATAGCCGAGCGCCTGCGCCTCGGCAAGCGCGGCGCCGAAGGCAAGGCCTTTGGCGCGCATCTCGGAGAGGATGAAGTTCGAGGTACCGTTGATGATCCCGGCGATCCACTCGATGCGATTGGCGGCCAGGCCTTCGCGCACCGCCTTGATGATCGGGATGCCGCCGCCGACCGCGGCCTCGAAGGCGACCATCACACCGGCCTTCTGGGCGGCGGCAAAAATGCGGTTGCCGTGCTTCGCGAGCAGCGCCTTGTTCGCGGTGACGACGTGCTTGCCGTGCGCGATCGCGTCGAGCACCAGGTCGCGTGCGATGCGCGTGCCACCGATCAACTCGACCACGATATCGATGTCCGGCGCACGCGTGACGCGGAACGCGTCCGCCACCACCTCGGCCTCGCCCCGCACCACGGCGCGCGCGCGGCGCACCGCCTTGTCGGCGACCCGCGTAATGCGAATCCCCCGGCCGGCGCGGCGCCTGATTTCGCCTGCGTTGCGCGCGAGCACGTCCCAGGTACCGCCGCCCACGGTGCCGATGCCGAGCAACCCGACGTTGATCGGCCTCATGCCGACGTCCAATTCACGATTAAGCCGCTCCCCTCAGTAATCCGTCCTTGCGGAACATGTCGCGCACGCCGCGTACCGCTTGGCGCAGACGGTGATCGTTCTCGATCAATGCGATGCGCACATGGTCGTCGCCGTAGTCGCCGAAGCCGATGCCCGGCGCCACGGCCACCTTGGCATCATCGAGCAGCTTGGTGAAGAAATCGAGCGAGCGCAGCTGCGCATAGGCCTCGGGAATCTTCGCCCAGATGTACATCGACGCCTTCGGCACCTCGACGTTCCATCCCGCCTCCTGCAGGCCGCGCGCCATGATGTCGCGGCGTTTCTCGTAGGTCCGGCGGATCTCCTCGACGCAGTCCTGCGGCCCGTCGAGCGCAATGATCGAGGCGACCTGGATCGGCGTGAAGGATCCGTAGTCGAAATAGCTCTTGATGCGCGACAGCGCGTGCACGAGGTCCGCGTTGCCGACCATGAACCCGATTCGCCAGCCCGCCATGTTGTAGCTCTTCGACATGGTGAAGAACTCCACCGCCACCTCGCGCGCACCCGGCACCTGCATGATCGAGGGCGCCTTCCAGCCGTCGAAGGTGATGTCCGCATAGGCCAGATCGTGCACCACGAGGATGTCGTGTTCGCGCGCGATCGCAATGACGCGTTCGAAGAATTCAAGCTCGACGCAGCGCGCTGTCGGGTTGGACGGGAAACCCAGGATCAGCATTTTCGGCTTTGGGATCAGTTCGCGAATTGCGCGCTCGAGTTCGTCGAAGAAGTCGACGCCTTCGGTCATGCGCACCGAACGGATGTCGGCGCCGGCGATGATCGCGCCGTAGATGTGGATCGGGTACGACGGATTGGGCACCAGCACCGTATCGCCGCGTTCGAGCGTCGCCAGCATCAGATGCGCGAGGCCCTCCTTCGAGCCGATCGTGACGACGGCCTCCGATTCGGGATCGAGTTCGACGGCGTAGCGCCGCCGATACCAGTCGCAAATCGCCCGGCGCAGACGCGGGATTCCCTTGGAGACCGAATAGCCGTGCGTGTCGCCGCGCTGCGTCGCTTCCACCAGTTTGTCGACGATGTGGGGCGGCGTGGGACCGTCCGGATTGCCCATCGACAGGTCG
>JAQBBQ010000100.1:0-4050 GCA_032125995.1 Betaproteobacteria bacterium
ACCCGGACGCGTGCGCCGGCGGCGATGCGCTTGGCCTGCGCACAGACGAGCACGGGCAGGCCGAGATTGATCGCATTGCGGTAGAACAGCCCCGCGAACGATTCGGCGATCACCGCTGCGATGCCGAGATGTTTGAGCGCCTGCGGCGCCTGCTCGCGCGAGGACCCGGCGCCGAAGTTGCGCCCGGCGACGAGAATGTCTCCGGGATTTACGGTGCGGGCGAACTCCGGCGCGTGAATCTCGAGGCAGTGCGCGGCGAGCGCATCGATGCTGCCCTTCATCCAGGCGCCCGGTGCGATCGCATCGGTGTCGACGTCGTCGCCGAAGATCCAGGCACGGCCGCTCATTGCAACAGCGCCCGCGGATCGGCGATGTGTCCCGCGACCGCGCTCGCCGCCACCGTATACGGCGAACCCAGGAAAACCTCGGTACTCGGCGCCCCCATGCGTCCCTTGAAATTGCGTGCCGTGCTCGAGATAACTGTCTGGTCGGCGTCGAAGCGCCGGCCGTACCCCGCGCAGACGCCGCAGGCATTGGCAAGGAACTGTGCGCCCGCCGCCTCGAGCACGCCGAGCACGCCTTCGGCGCGCGCCTGCTCCTGGTCTTGGCGCGACGCGGGTGCAACCAGCAATTCGACGCCGGGTGCGGCTTTGCGTCCATCGAGCACGCGCGCCGCCATACGCAAGTCTTCCAGCTTGGCCCCGGTGCAGGCGCCGATGTAAGCGATGTCGATCGCGACGTCGTGAAAATCCGCCACCGGGCGCGCGTTCGCCGGGCTGTGCGGCGCCGCGACCTGCGGCGCGAGGGTCGCGGCATCGAAGACATGGTGCTCGAGCAGCGGCGCGCCGGCATCGCCGTGCCAGGGGCTGCAGTCGACCTCGCGTACCCCCGCTTGCTCGAGAAAGGCCCGTGTCGTGTCGTCGGGCGCGATGAGACCGGTTTGGCCGCCCAGTTCGGCGGTCATGTTGGCGAGCGTCATGCGTTCCTGCATCGGCAGGGCGCGGATCGCGCTGCCCGCGTACTCGACCGCCTGGTAGCGGCCGCCGTCCAGACCGAAGCGGGTGCAGAGGAACAGCATCACGTCTTTTGCGCTTACCCCGTCGCCGAAGCGGCCATCCCATTCGATGAGGATCGTGTCCGGCACGCGCAACCAGATCTCGCCGGTCACCACGACACCGAGCATCTCGGTCGCGCCGACGCCGAACATGTAGGCGCCGAACGCACCCCCGGTGGGCGAATGGCTGTCGCCGCCGACTGCGAACAGGCCGGGTTGCAGATGCCCTTTCTCCGCGAGCACCACGTGGCAGATGCCGATGCCGTCGTAGAAATTGCGGATGCCGGCGCTGTTTGCCCAGTCGCGCGTGATGCGAATGATGTCGCGACTCTCGTCGTCCTCGGCCGGAACGTAGTGATCGGTCACGAGCACGATGCGCGCCGGGTCCCAGACCTTGGCGCCGAGCCGCTCCAGCATCGGCGCAAGGCGCCTGGGTCCGCTCGAGTCGTGAAACATCGCGAGGTCGACGCGGCAGGTCACGATCTCGCCAGGGGTGACGGTGGCACGGCCCGCGGCGCGTGCGACGATCTTCTGGGCGAGGGTCTGTGGCATGGCGCAGCGAATGTACTGGAAAGGCGAAAAGGTGTCAGGAACCTTTTCCACACTGCGAAAAGCTCACTGACACCGCTGCCTGATCGGAAAAGGTTCCTGACACCTTTTCCTGCCCGAAAAGGTTCCTGACACCTTTTCCTGCCAAAATCGCGGCGCGCCATCACCCTACCGAAGACTGCTTATGCAAACTCGGAACGACGAATCTGAACTTCCTCTTGCCGGACTCCGCGTGCTCGACGTCGGCACCTACATCGCGGCGCCGGTGGCCACGACGGTGCTCGGCGACTACGGCGCCGAGGTCATCAAGATCGAGCAACCCGGCACGGGCGATCCGAACCGCGTCATCCAGGCTTCGCACGCCTACCCGAAAAGCGCGGTCAACTACCCCTGGGAGATGGATGGGCGCAACAAGCGCTCGATCGCGCTCGACATCGTGCGATCGGAGGGGCGCGATGCGCTCGAGGCGCTGATCCGGCGCGCCGACGTGCTGGTGACGAACTTTCCGCTGCGTCTGCGCGAGCGCATGCGCCTGCGCTACGACGATCTGCGAGAGGCGCATCCGCGGCTGATCTATGCCTCGCTCACCGGCTTCGGCGAGGCTGGACCCGAGCGCGACCAGCCGGGGTTCGATTCGACCGCGTATTTCGCGCGCAGTGGCTTCCTCGACATCAATCGCTACGAAGACCAGCCGCCGCATTTCTCGATGCCCGCGGCGGGCGACCGCGCCACCGCGATGTCGATCGTGTCGGCGGTCCTCGTCGCGCTGCTGCGGCGCGAGCGCACGGGCCGGGGGGCGATGGTGTCGACCTCGCTGCTCGCGGCTGGACTGTGGTCGAACGGCGTCGCCGTGCAGGCGGCACTGCTCGGCTCGACGTTGCCGCTGCGCCCGCCGCGGGAGCGGCCACGTAGCGCGCTCGGCAACTGCTACCGCGCCAAGGACGGGCGCTGGTTCTCGATCGCGCTGCCGATGGAGGAGCGTTTCTGGCCGGGGCTGTGTCGCGCGGTCGATCGGCCCGAGCTGGAGTTGGACGCGCGCTTCGCAACCACCGCGGTACGGCGCGCCAACGCGGCGGAACTCACGCGCGTGTTCGACGACGTATTTGCGCAAGAAGATTGGGCGCACTGGCGTGAGCGCCTGATGGCCGAGCGCATGATCTTCAGCCCGATTACCCGCGTCGAGGACCTCGCCGACGATCCGCAGGCGCGCGCCGCGCAGGCCATCATCGAGTCCGACAATCCCGAGATGCCGCTCACGCTCGCGGCGCCGTTTCGCATCGAGGGCGTCGAGCCGCGCCCCGCCGGGCGTGCGCCGACGCTTGGCGAGCACAGTAGCGAGATTCTGCGCGAAGCGGGATTCGACGCCGAGGACATCGAGCGGTTGCGCGCGGCCGGCGTCGTCGGCGGCAACTAACCCTTTTCAGGACCCCGAAGGCATGGCCGAGCGGAAATCGCAGGACGCCACAGCTCAGAACATGACGCCGAAGGATGCCGAACCGGCGACGCGGCGTTCGAATGCGGCGCTCGCCGCGCTGCTTCCATTCGAGGACAAGATCGATTTCGAGGACGCGCACCGCGGCTTCGTCGGTAGCCACGTCGATGGCGTGATCCGTAACTCGCGCGGTACGGCGGTCTGGAATCTTCCTGCCTACCATTTCATCGACGGCGCAGACGCGCCACCGACGGTGAATCCGAGCCTGTGGCGCATGGCGCGGTTGAACCTGAATCATGGGCTGTTCGAAGTCGTGCCGGGCGTCTACCAGGTGCGCGGGCTCGACCTCGCCAACATGACGGTGATCGAAGGCGTACGCGGGATCATCGTGATCGACCCGCTGACCGCCACCGACACCGCGAAGGCCGCGCTCGAGCTCTACTACGCTCACCGGCCACGACGTCCGGTGGTCGCGCTGATCTATAGCCATAGCCACGTTGACCACTACGGCGGGGTGAAAGGCGTCATCGACGACGCGGACGTGCGCGCCGGGCACGTGCAGGTCATTGCGCCCGACGGTTTTCTGGAAGCCGTCGCGGGCGAAAACGTGCTGTCGGGCAATCCGATGGCGCGCCGTGCCCAGTTCCAGTTCGGCACCCTCCTGCCGCCAGGGCCGCGCGGGCAGGTCGACGCGGGGCTCGGCAAATCGGTGGCGCGCGGCACGGTGAGCCTAATCGCGCCGACGCTCAGCATTGCCGCGCCGGTTGAAACGCACATCATCGATGGCGTCGAGATCGTGTTCCAGCTTGCCCCTGGTACCGAGGCGCCGGCCGAGATGCACATGTTCCTGCCGGCGTCCGGTGTACTGAACATGGCGGAAAACGCGACGCGCCATCTGCATAATTTTTGTCCGCTGCGCGGCGCGGTGGTGCGCGACCCGCGCCTGTGGGCGCATTACCTCGGGCAGGCGATCGAGCTGTTCGGTGCGCAGACCGAAGTGTTGATCGGCCAGCAC
>JAQBBQ010000101.1:0-11803 GCA_032125995.1 Betaproteobacteria bacterium
GGTCTCACTCGAAGCGCACCCGCTCGCGAAGCGCGCCAAGGATCTCGGCAGTGCGGCCGTGATGCTCGCGCTCGCGAACGTGGTGCTTGTCTGGCTGCTCGTGCTGCTCGACTAGCCAGTACCGCCGGGCGCCATGTCCGAGCTGACCTGAAGTTCGCGCTACTGCTTGTACCCCTCGAATCCGATCGAGAGCGTCATCAAGTCGCCGACCCCGGGCACGCCGTACTTCATGCCATAGTCGGTGCGCTTGAACGATCCTGAGGCATCGCCGCCGCACATCGGCTTCTTGCTGAATGGATGCGCCTTGCACGCCCAGCGCTCGATCTTCAGCGTGACCGGCTTGCTGACGCCAAGCAGCGTGAGCTGCCCTTCAACCGCGGCGGGCGCGTCGCCATTGAACTTAACCGCCGTCGACTTGTACGACATCGTGGGAAATTCCGCGACGTTTAGAAAGTCGGCGGTTCGCAGGTGCTCGTCGCGCGAGCGTTTGCGCGCGCCCTTGTCGTGGTCTCCGGTACTAATCGACGCGGATTCGATGACGAGCTCGACCCCGCCACTCTTGGCAGCGGTGTCGATCGTGAACGTTCCGCTCATCTTGTCGAAACGTCCGCGTATGGTCGATACGCCGAAGTGGTCGACGGCGAAATACGGGAAGGAGTGAATCGGATCAATAACGTAGGTCTCAGGCGCCGCCGTGGCCGCGAATGGTACGGCCAGAGCGAGAGCGCCAAGCAGGGCATGCTTTCTCATTGCAACTCCTTTGTGGGTCGGGCTGGAAAATTGAATTTTAATGCGGCGGTCAACTCGCGGCGCCACTCGCCATCCAGACGAGCGCCAGGCAGCCTGCCGCGGGCACCAGAGCATAGAACACCGCGATCACGACTTGTATTCCAGGATGGCTGCGATCCGGCAGCGGCAGGCGCACGGCAAGCGGCACCAGCCCGAGCACGGCGGCCGCGGTCCACGGCAACTGGGCAAGCAGCACGGCCGCGCAAGCGAGCAGCGCGGCGCCCGCCGACACGGTCAGTGCCAGGCTCGCGCCCGCCCGGACGCGCCGCCCGAGCATCATCACGAGCAGGAGAAAACCGCCCGAGGCGGCACCCAGCGCAATCCCGTACTGCCCGATGAGCGCGGACGCCGCAAGCACCGCGCCGACGCCCACGCCCACGCCGAGTCCCACCCCGGCGGCCCCCGCGCGTACCGCATCGCTTTGCAGCGGCATCGCCGCGGCAACCGTCCAACCGACGAGTGCCACCACGCCCGCACCGATGCGCAGGCCATGGGCAAACGGCTGCTGGGCAAGCACGGACCAAAACACCCACAGCGCGGCGGCACCGAACAGCACCCCCAGCACCGGGCCCGCGACGCGCGTCGGTTTGAACGCGAAATCGGCAATCACGCCGAGGAATGGCGCGGCCGTGGCAAGCACGACGAGCTTGCGCGTCGCGGTCAGCGTCGAGAACGAGAAGTTGCCGACCAGGTAGACGGCGGTCAAAAAGCCCGCCGCCGCGGCGAGCCCTGAAAGCCGCAGCGGCAGTAGCAGCGCGGCGACCACCAGCCCGACCGCGAGTGGGGCAACGGCGGCTTGCACCGCTGGATGGGCCAGCAGATCCTCCAAACCCGATCTCCGTTTAGTGACGAGTATCCGCGCCAGCGAACAATGCGGCGCGATCTTAGCGGGCTTGCGCCGTCGTCGACTTGGCGGCCTGCCAGCGCTCGAGCCTTGTGCGCGCGCCGTTCTTTGCCGGGTCCATCGCCTGCTCGTGGCCCGGCTTTTTCGCCGTCAGCTCGATGACGTAGCCGTTCGGGTCGCGGAAATAGATCGAGTCGATGAAGCCGTGATCCGAGATGCCGCGCGTTTCGATGCCCGCCGTTTTGCCTTTCTCGAACATCGAATGCAAGCTCTGCATGTCGACTTCGACTGCGATATGCAGATCGTAATCGTGCTGATTCTTGAACTCGAACGGCATGTCGGGCGCCTCGAAAAACGCCAAATAGGATCCGTCGTCGAGCTCGTAGAAGGTATGCAGCGTCTCGGTCTTGCGCCCGCTCTTGGTTTCCTTGATCTCGAGTGTCTCCGCCAGGCGCATGCCGAGGAAATCCTCGTAGAACTTGCGCGTCGCCTCCGAATCGCGGCAGCGATAGGCATTGTGATGCAGTTTGCGGATCATGCGATGTCTCCCGAAGCGTTTGAACCCCTCAAACCGCGACGAAGGGCTGTTGCTTGACCGACGCGGCGAAGCCGTCAATGACCTCGTGCACCTTGGGCCAGCTCTTCAAGGCCTTCATGTTACCCAGCCAGCGCGAAATGTTGGGATAGGCCGAGTAGTTGCAACGGATCGCCTCGCCGAGGGCGATCATTTCGGCGCCGAGGTAGTCGGCGATCGTCACCCGGTCGCCGCAGAGAAATTTATTCTTCGGCCCGATCAGCTTCTCGTCGAGGATTTTCAGCCAGGCCTGCGTGCGCGCCTTGCCCCACTCCAATGTACCCGCTTGAACCGCGTCGCTCGAGCGTTTGTGATTCGGGAAGAGCTGCGGATAGGTCAGCCCGTAGGCGATATCCTTGTAACAATTGGAATTGAACCAATCCATCATCTCGTTGACCCGCGCGCGCGCCTTCAGGTCCTTCGGATAGGCGGGTGAGCCAGCCTTGTCGGCGAGGTATTTGACGATCGACGAACTCTCGGTCAGCCTGAAGTCGCCGTCTTCGAGCACGGGGACAAGATTGTTCGGGTTGATTGCGGTGTATGCGGGCTGGAGATGCGCCCCGGTAAGCAGATCGACCACCTCGTAATCCAGGTCGACGCCTTCTTCGGCCGCAAACATCATGACGATGCGGCTCGTCGTCGACACCGGATGGTAATAGAGCTTCATGTCTGGTCCTCCTTATGGGCCTGGAACCTGGCAGGTTCGCAGGGGGAGCACAAGTAACACAATCCCCCAGCGAGCGAAAGTGCTTGCCGCCCCGGTTGCGATCGGCTAGCCGCGCGCGACGCGAATGACCCCGGCGACGTCCCGGATAACGCCGAAGGCACGCTTCAACTGGTCGAGATCGCTGACGTCGAAGGTGAAGTTCATGAATGCGAGGTCGTCGCGGCTTTGCGTACGCACGGCGGTCACGTTGATATGCTCGCGCGCCAGGGCATCGCCGATATCGCGCAGCAAGCCGGGGCGGTCAGTCGCCGTCACGCGAACCTCGACGGTGTAACTTCCGCTGCTGCCGCTCCACTGCGCGTCGATCATGCGCTCGGGCTGGCGCTCGGCGAGGCGCTTCGCACTGTCGCAGTCCTCGCGGTGCACCGTGACGCCCTTGCCCCGCGTGACGAAACCGCGGATCGGGTCGGGCGGCACCGGCTTGCAGCAGCGCGCAAGCTGCGTGAGCAGGCGGTCCATGCCGACCACGAGCACGCCACGGTCCGCGCCGCTGCGCGCGGCCTGCCGTTTGGCGCGCTTCGGCGCGACCGAGGCGGGCAGCGCCGGCGCCTCGCGCTGGGGTGCAACGCCCTTCAGCTCGCGCAGTGCGACCTGCAGTTGGCGCAGATTCACCTCGTCGCGCCCGACCGCAGCGAACAGCTCGTCCGGCTTGTCGAATCCGAGTTTCGTCGCGACGGCGTCGAGACTGACCTGCGTAGCGCCTTCGCGCTTCAGCTCACGCTCCAGCGTCGAGCGGCCGTTCGCGATGGTCTGCGCCATCGCCTGCGCGTTGAACCACTGGCGGATCTTTTGCCGCGCGCGCGGGCTGCGTGCAAACCCGTGCTCCGCGCTCGCCCAATCGCGCGACGGGCCGCCGGTTTTCGCCGCCACGATGTCCACGCGCTGGCCGCTCTTCAGCGCCGTGTCGAGCGACACGAGCTGGCCGTCGACCTTCGCGCCGCGGCAACGGTGGCCGAGATCGGTATGCAGCGCATAGGCGAAGTCGACCGGCGTCGATCCGACCGGCAGATCGACGACCTTGCCCTGCGGAGTCAGCACGTACACCGTGTCGTCGAGCCGTGCTTCGCGCGTCCTCGCTGCCCACTGCGCACCGTCCGCGACCTCGTCGCGCCAGGCCAGCAGCTGCCGAAGCAGTGCGATCTTGTCGTCGAACGCACCGCTGGCGCGTACTGCACCTGGCGTTTCCTTGTAGCGCCAGTGCGCCGCCACGCCGAATTCGGCGTGCCGATGCATGTCCTCGGTGCGGATCTGCACCTCGAGCGTGCGGCCGCCCGGCCCGATCACCGCCGTATGCAGCGATTGGTACTGATTGCCCTTCGGCCGCGACACGTAGTCGTCGAATTCCTTCGGAATCGGTTCCCACAGGTTATGCACCACGCCGAGCGCCGCGTAGCAGCCCTGAACGTCAGGCACGATCACGCGCAGCGCGCGCACGTCGTAGACTTCCTCGAAATCGAGGGCCTTCGTGCGCATCTTGTTCCAGATCGAATAGATGTGTTTCGGACGCCCGGCGATTTCTCCGCGCACCTCCGCGGCATCAAGGGCGGTGCGCAATTGCGTCATTCCGTCCTGGATGTACTGCTCACGCTCGATGCGCTTTTCGTCGAGCATCTGTGCGATTCGCTTGTAGAGCTCGGGTTCGAGAAAACGGAACGAGAGGTCCTCGAGCTCCCATTTCAACTGCCACACGCCGAGCCGGTTGGCGAGGGGCGCGTATAGGTCGAGTGTCTCGCGCGCGTACGCCGCCCGCTCGTCCGAGGGGTGCTTCGAAAACCAGCGCAGCGTCTGCGTGCGGCTCGCGAGCCGGATCAGCACCACCCGGATGTCCTCGACCATCCCGAGCACCATCTTGCGCAGGGTCTCGCTTTGTTCGCTTAGTTCATTTTGCTGGCTGCGCTGGCCACGGCCGCCGCGTTTGCCGGGTCCCGGCTCGGCGGGCCGGGTCAGGACCCGCAGTTGGTAGAGCCGCTCGACGCCAGCGGCCAGCGCGGCAATCTCGTCGCCGAAGGCCGTGCGCAGCGCGTCGGCATCGCGCGCATGCTTGGGTACCGCGAACAGCACGCCGGCCGCGCGCCCGACCCCATCCAAGCCGACCGCCGCCAGGTTGGCGCCGATCCCGAGCGCGTGCGGCCACGCCGGTTCGCCGGTCGAGAGGGTTTGCCCCGCATACAGCGGTTCGGCGAAATCGAGCGCGCGGGCGATGAGCGCCCGTTCCTCGGCGCCGAGCCCTTCGGCGAGCGGCTCGAGCGCGGCACCGCCGTTTTGCGAATGAAGCTGGACGACTGAGACCATCCAGTTATTCTAGCGACCGCGTGCGATGGTGGAACGAATGGAAGCGTCGACGGGTGCTCAAACGGCACCGGATCGACGAGGCGTTGTGGCGCCGGATCGTGCTCGGACTCCCCTTCATCGGCGAGCTCGACCGCGACGAGACGAAGCGCCTGCGCGAACTGACGCTGCTGTTCCTGGTCGAGAAGGCGTTTTCCGGTGCGCGCGGCCTTGCGCTCACCGATCACATGCGGGTGTCGATCGCCGCGCAGGCCTGCATGCTGATTCTCAATCTCGGGCTCGAGTGGTACGACGGCTGGGTCGGCGTCGTTGTCTATCCGGGCGATTTTCGCGTCCGGCGCAAGGAAATCGACGCCGCCGGCGTGGTGCACGAATGGGACGACGCGCTGGCGGGCGAAGCGATGCCTGGCGGCCCGGTCGTCCTGTCCTGGGACACCGCCGAACGCGGCGCGGACATGAACGTCGTGATCCACGAGTTTGCGCACAAACTCGACATGCGAAACGGCGCGGCCGACGGCCTCCCACCGCTGCACGCCGACATGGATCTGCACGCCTGGCATGCTGCGTTCCAGATTGCCTACGACGGGTTCCGTGATGCCTTGGAGCGCGGCCGCGACACCTGGCTCGACCCCTACGCGGCCGAGCACCCGGCAGAGTTCTTCGCGGTCCTCAGCGAGGCGTTTTTCGAATGGCCGCAGGAAACGCGCCGCCGTTATCCGGATGTCTATGATCAGATGCGGCGCTTCTATCGCCAGGATCCGGCGCGACTGACGCCAGCATGAAAACGCTGCTGATCGTCTATCACACGCACGGGGTCAAGACCGCGCAGATGGCCGATGCCGTCGAGCGCGGCGCGCGTGCGGCGATTCGAGAAGCCGAGGCGGAAGACGCCGTGCGCATCGTCGTCAAGCGCTGCGCTGACGCCGGCGCCGAAGATCTGCTCGGCGCGGATGCGCTGATTCTCGGTACGCCGGAAAACTTTGGCTACATGTCGGGCATGATGAAGGACTTCCTCGAGCGCGTGTTTTATCCCTGCGAGGGCAAGGTCGAAGGACGGTCCTATGCGCTGTTCGTCGGCGCGGGTCAGGACGGCACCGGCGCGCGAGCCTCGGTCGAGCGCATCGTCACCGGACTTCGCCTGCGCAAGGCGCAGGAGGCGATTCTGTGCGTCAAGGACCTCACGCCGGCGATTCTCGAGCAGTGCGAGATCCTCGGCGCGACCTTCGCCGCCGGGCTAGCGATCGGAACCATGTAAGTCGCGCGCGGCGTGCTACACGCTACACGCTACGCGCCACGTGCTACGTGCCACCTGCTACACGGCCAGCGTCGAGCCCTCGGCGGGCGCCTCGCATTCGACAGACGCCCCCGCGCCAAGCCGCGCCAGCGCGTCACGTGTCTCCCCCAGTTTGAGGTCGATGTCGTCGTCGCTCTGATCGGGGTCGTGATGGAACAGATGCAGGCGCTTCACCTGCGCACGCGCGGCGAGGTCGGCGACCTGGCTCACGCAGGAATGGCCCCAGTCGACCTTCGAGGGGTACTCGTGATCGCGATAGGTCGTGTCCGTGATCAGCACGTCCGCACCGTGGACGAATTCCGCAAGCCGCTCGACGTAGCGCGCGTCGTGTCGCGCATCGTCGGGCAGGTAGAGCTCGTTGTCGGTGATGTAGCACACCCGCCGCCCATGCGCGGTCAACCGGTAGCCGAGGCAGTTGCCTGGGTGTTTGAGCAGCATCGTGTCGATGCGCACCGCGCCGAATTCGAGGCTCTCCTCGCGCAAATCGCGAAACGAGAGGCGCGCGCCGAACTCGCGCACGGTCACCGGGAAATAGACGCTTTCCATCTGCGCGGTGACGACACGCTCGATCGTCAAGTCGCCCTGAAACGGGCCGTAGATCTCGATCTGGTTGCCGCGCACATAGAGCGGCGCGAAGAACGGCACCGTATTGATATGGTCCCAGTGCGGGTGCGAGATGAAGATGCGCGCCGAGAAGCGCTCGGCAGGCGTCTTCATCACATGATCCGAGAGCGCTTTCACGCCCGAACCGCAGTCGAACACGAACAGCGGCTCGCCGCCGACCTCGATCGTGACGCAGGGCGTGTTGCCGCCGTACCGCAGGGTCGCGGGGCCGGGCACCGGGAGCGTGCCGTGCACCCCCCAGTAGGTCACCACAACGTGGCTGGTGACGATATCCATGATCGCCCCGAGCAGGGCATCGCGATCGATCGGTTTGAGAATGTAGCCGTCGGCACCCAGCTCCTTGGCGCGTCTGCGATCGAAGTCGTAGGACTTCACCGACAGCACGATGATTTTCATGTCGGCGAGGTCGGGGCGGGCGCGCAGTTCGCGCGTGAACTCGAATCCGTCCATCTCCGGCATCATCAGATCGGTAATGACGCAGTCCGGGCGGCCGCCCGGAATCTGCTTCAGCGCATCGCGGCTCGAACGGCACAGGGCCACTGTGTGGCCCGCATCGATCAGGATCCGCTCTACCAAAGACAGGATGTCTGGATCGTCGTCAATGACGAAAAAGTGCATGCTCGATCCTGCGAGACAGCGGTATGAGCAAGTGTACCAGTCCGCCGACGCCCGACGGCGGGCCGTCAACCCGGCGCAATGCGCGGCAGGTTCGGTGCGAGAATCGATCAATCCCGACATCCTGCACACAGGGAATGCGCCGCTCCGACCTCGGCAATCGCACGTTGATCGCACTCGTCGCCGTGACCGTGCTGGCGATCATCGCCTGGTTCGCGCTGCGCGGCGACCTCCTGCCCGCCTGGCGCAGGCCGGGCAGCCCGCCGCTCTACCTGACCGGTGTCGTCGGCGCGCTGCTGTTACTCGTGCCGGCGGCATTCGCGTTCGCGAAGCGCGGCGGCCGCAGCGCGCACCCCATCGCCTGGTTCAATGCACATGTCGTCTGCGCCTGCGTCGGTGCGGTGCTGATTGCGGTCCATTCCGCAGGGCATCTCAGCCGCGCACCCACGCTCCTGCTCGCGACACTTGTCGCGCTCGCCGTGCTCGGCGTTTGGGCCCGCGTGGGCGCCGCACTGCGCATGGCGGGGACCTTCGGCTCGAAGGTCCCCGCCTTCAGTCGACCCGACGCGATCACACGTTCGCGTCTGCTTCAAATCATCGAGCGCAAGCGCGCGTTGCTGCCGGCGCTCGAGCCGGGCGCGAACGAGGGCACCTTCTCAGTGAACTTGCCGCAGCTGCTGCGCAGTCCCCGCGGCGCCCTAGCCTATCGCGCGCTCGAGCGTGAAGAGGCCCGCCTGCTCGGCACGCGCCGCGCAGTCTCGGGCGCACAGGCCTGGTGGCGCCCGCTGCATATGGCGCTCGCCTGGGCCTTCGTCGCAGGCGTCGCGATTCACATCGTCACGGTGACGTTCTTCGCGGGCTACGTCGCCGACTACGGGCCGATCAACTGGTGGCACCTGACGGCATGGTGACCGGATGAGGCGATGCGCACTTCCGTAACAACACCGGCAGCGACACGCCTCGCGCTGATGATCGACACCGAGCGCTGCACGGGTTGCAAGAGCTGCGAGGTTGCATGCAAGCAAGAGCACCGCCTCGGCCCGGGCGAGTACCGCAACAAGGTGCTGTGGCTGGGCGAACGCGAGCCTGCGGGGCTGTCGTTCCTCACGCTCGCCTGCCAGCACTGCGAGCGGCCCGCCTGCCTGCGCGCCTGCCCGGTGAATCCCAAGGCGATCGAGAAGGATGCCGAGACCGGCGTCGTGCGCGTGGTCGAATCACGCTGTACCGGCTGCGGCGAATGCGTGATCGCCTGTCCCTATAGTGCGATGGGCTTCGATGCCCGCGGCCATCACGCCGTCAAATGCGACCTCTGCGAGGACCGGCGCGCGCGCGGTGAGACAACGGCCTGCGCGAGCGTCTGTCCGACGCGCGCGATCCGCTTCGGGCGGCGCGACGAGTTGATCGCAGAGGCACAGGGCGAGGGACGGTTGGTGCGCGATGCCGACGATTTTCTCCTCGGCCCTGCGACGATCGTGCTGGAACGAATGGCGCGCGGGCAATCTACCCAGCGCGGCGCGACGGAGACAACGGAGACAACAGCGACGACGGCCACCGCCGCCGTGCGCCCGGTTTTCATGGACGCGCCGGTCGCGCAGGCCGTCGTGCAGCGCAGCACTCCCGCCTTTCCCTACGGCGAGTCGCGCGCCGATACGGCGTCGGACCGCAGCATTCCGGGCGGCTGCAACATTTGCTTCAACTGCTGCAGCACCACCTTCCACTTCCGCGGCGAGCGGCTGGTGCGCATCACGGGCAACGACGACGATCCGATTCTGCAGGGACGCGTCTGCCCGAAGTCGCAGCTCACACTGCAGCTCTACGACAGCCCGCACCGCTTGCGCCATCCACAGAAGCGGGTCGGCGCGCGCGGCGAGGGCCGCTTCGAGCGCATCGGCTGGGACCAGGCGCTGGACGAGATCGCCGAGCGCCTGAAGGGGGTGCGCGCGACGCACGGGCCCGAGGCCCTGGCGCTCTTCATCGGTACGCGCACCGGCATGCTCGACGCCCTCGGCACGACGCGGCTGTTTGCGCAGCTCTGGGGCACGCCGAATCACGAGACCACGGATCCGTTCTGCGCGAGTGCGAAGAACGTCGCCTTCGAACTGACCCAGGGCCGGATCGGCAGCGGCAACAGCTATACCGAGACCGACCTCGGCACAGCACAGTTGTATGTCTATATCGGTGATAACCAGGCCGAGACGCGCCCGGTGTACTTCGGCCTCATCAACGGCTGGCGGCTCCAGCACGGCGCGAAGATGATCGTCGTCGATCCCCGCCTCACCGCCACCGCGTCGAAAGCGGACGCCTGGCTTGCGATCCGGCCCGGCACCGACATGGCGCTCGGGCTCGCGCTCTGCCATCACATCCTCACCGAAAGCCTGCATGACGCCGGCTTCTGCGCCGATTGGTTACTCGGCTTCGACGCATGGCGGCGTTTCATTCTCGAGCGCGGGTACACGCCCGAGTGGGCCGAGCCGATCACCGGCATCGACGCTGGCGCGATCCGGCGGCTCGCCGCGGATATCGCGGCGGCCGACGGCTGCGTCCTGTTCGCGAGCCGCGGCATCAACCAGCATTCCAACGGTACGCAGACCAACCGCGTGTTGATGTTCCTTGCGGCCATCACCGGCAACTGGGGCCGGCGCGGCGGTGCGTACTTCAACATGAGCGCCGCGACGCCGATCGCTCCGAACGTAGCGCCCGAGCGACGCGTGAAACCGACGCGTCCGCGCGTGCGCCGCAGCCCGACGGGGTGGACCGAGGCGATGCGCCATGGCAAGCCCTACCCGATTCGCGCGCTCATCGCCTGCAACAATCCGATGGCGCAATGGCCGGGCCAGGATGCGGCGCGCGAGGCCTTCGCGGCGCTCGACCTGCTGGTTCACATCGAGCTTTTCGAGAACGAAACCTCGGCCTATGCCGATTACGTCCTGCCCGCGGCGACCGGCATCGAGAAGGGCGAGATCGGGCGCGCCAATGACGACCGGCGCATCGTCTGGATCGACAAGATGATCGAGCCGCCGGGCGAGGCGAAGGCAGACGCCTGGATCTGGATCGAGCTCGGCAAACGCCTCGGCTTCGTCGACGTGCTGAAGGAGGAATACAAGGACCCGCGCGTGTTCTGGGACGAAGTCTGCATCGACAACGACCAGCTGCGCGGCGTGACGCAGAAGCGCCTGCATTCGGTGCCCTGGCGCTGGGTACGCCAGCCGGTCGCGAGCGAAGACGCGCCGGAAATCGAGACGCTCTACCTCGAGGGCACGACCGCGGCGGGCGCGCCGCCAGGGCGACGCTTTCCGACACCGAGCGGCAAGCTCGAATTCTGGACCGAGGCGCTGGAAGAAAAATTCGCCACCCTCGGCCTCTCCGCGCTGCCCGAGTTCTATTCCGAGCGCGAGCAGCTCGTCGACCTGCCCTACATGGAGCTGGTCGATGCCGATTCGGAGGAAGGCGTCATTTCGCCGTTCTGCCGACCGGACACGTCCACCTCGCGCGGGCGCATCCGCGACGCATCAGCCGAGGGTCCGGGTGCGATGCTGCGCGCACAGGGCTTCGACACCGAACTCATTACCGGGCGCCCACCCGCGGCGCATTTCCACAGCCTGACGCATTACTTCTGGCAGGCGCAGGAGATGTGGCCCGATCTGTATTGCCAGATCCATCCCAAGAAGGCCGCGGAACTCGGTATCGAAGATGGCGCGCGGGTGCGGGTCGACACCGCGCACGGCGCCATCGACGCCATGGCCTGGGTGCAGGCCGGGATACGCGAATCCGCCGTGTTCATTCCGATTGGATGGGGCGAGCGCCAGCCCTACCATCCCTGGCGTTCAGTCAACTTCCTTACCGACAAGACCCAGCGCGATCCGATATCCGACCAGACCAACCTGAAATCGCTGCTCTGCCGCGTAAGGCCGATGTGAAAGGCGGTTTAATGGGGTCAGACCCCTTTTGATTCACGAAGGACGCCGATCATCCAAAAGGGGGTCTGACCCCTTTTTTGAATCGCGAGGAAAACACCATGAAAAACATCCGCGCCCTGACCTTCGACAC
>JAQBBQ010000102.1:0-11378 GCA_032125995.1 Betaproteobacteria bacterium
TCGGCAGCGTCCAGAGGTAGATCGCGTGCTGCGGCATGCCCCAGACCAGGATGTTGCCGACGCCATTCAGGTAGGCGCCGCGATGATGGTAGACGACGCCCTTGGGATTGCCGGTCGTGCCCGAGGTGTAGTTGAGTGAAATGGCCTGCCATTCGTCGGCCGGCCAGGTCCAGGCCCAGTCGGGATCACCGTCGGCGAGCAGCCCCTCGTAGGTCTGTTTGCCGAGGCGCTTGCCCGGGCCGTCGTACACCGGATCGTCGATGTCGATCACCTCGATCGGGCGCCCGAGCTTTGCCAGCGCCGGCTCGATCGTCGGCGCAAACTCGCGATCGGTGAGCAGGACCTTCGCACCACCGTGATCGAGCATGAAGGCAATGGTGTCGGCATCGAGCCGCGTATTGAGCGTGTTCAGCACGGCGCCCGTCATCGGCACGCCGAAATGCGCCTCGACCATCGGCGGCACGTTTGGCAGCATCGCCGCGACGGTGTCGCCAACGCCAATGCCGCGCTTGGCGAGCGCCGAGCCGAGGCGCCGCGCGCGCAGGTAGCAGTCGCGCCAGCTAAAGCGCTGCGTCCCGTGCACCACCGCCAGTTGATCGGGATAGACGGCCGCCGCGCGTTCGATGAACGATAACGGCGTAAGGGGTGCGTAATTCGCGGGATTCTTGTCGAGATCCAGTTCGAAGGGATTGGTGTTGCGCTGCATCGTCTGCACTGTTTCTCGCGTGCAATCAGTGATTAGTATAGCCTCGGCGCGATCAACGATGAGACCGTTCAAGAAGCTTCCCGGCGCGTTGTTTCGCGCGCTCGGCCACTACCCGACCCGCTTGCGCGGCGCCGCGCTGCGGGTGGACCCCAACCACTGGCGCTTCTGGCGCAAAGCGGCGCGCGGGCTGTGGGAACCCGAGACGCTCGAGTGCCTGGCGCAACGTCTCGAGCCGCAGATGATCGTCTGCGACATCGGTGCCTGGATCGGGCCCACTGCGATCTTCGCTGCACGCCACTGCAGCCACGTGTACTGCTTCGAACCCGACACCACCGCCTATGGCGAGTTGCTGCGCAACTTGCAGCTCAATCGAATCGACAACGTGACCCCGTTCAATCTCGCGCTGGCGGCGACCAACGGCATGCGCACCGCTGCGAGTTTCGGCGGCGCGCGCGGCGACAGCCAGACCAGCCTGCTCGCCGCGTCCGACGGTGCTCACGGTGCCCACCGGGCCCACCGGGCCCACGATCCAAGCGCGATGCAGGTGATGACCCTGAGCTGGGCGCGCTGGCTCGAGCTCGCCCGCCCGCCGCGCATTGATTTCCTCAAAATCGATATCGAAGGGGGCGAATTCGACCTGCTGCCGAGCATGGCCGCGGACCTCGCCGCGCGCCGGCCCACGCTGCTGCTTTCGACGCATGCGCCCTACCTTGCGCCGGCCGAGCGCGAACCGATGATGCACCGGCTTGCGGATGCGCTGCGCGTCTACGGCCGTTGCCTGAATGAGCGCCAGGCGCCGGTGGGCGTAGACGCACTGCTCGAGCCTGCCGCGCTGAACCGCTTTCGTACCTTCCTGTTTACGGACTGAGCGCGCAGGCAGGCCACGCGCCGCCCGCGCAACGTCACTTCAGCCGCCGCCAGAGCACGCCGTCCGCCGCCTTCTGCTCGAGCCCGTCCAGATAGCGCTCGTGCACGGCCACCTCCTCGGGGCTCGCGCGCAGCACGCCAAGTGCGGAGGCGTCGACCTTGATGGCTGCGTCGTCGCGCGCATCGCTCGCCTCGAGCTCCATCATCAGGCTTTCCTGGCCGCGCGTCATGGCGAGGTAAACCTCGGCGAGCAGCTCGGCGTCGAGCAGCGCCCCATGCAAGCTGCGGTGCGCATTGTCGACGCCGTAGCGTTCGCACAGTGCATCGAGAGAGTTGCGCCTGCCGGGGTGCAGGTCGCGGGCGAGCGCGAGCGTATCGACGATGCCGGCGACATGGTCGGAAAACCGGCCGAGATCCGCAAGCGCCAGCTCCCGATCGAGAAACGCGACATCAAATTCGGCGTTGTGGATCACCAGCTCGGCGTCGCGCACGTAGTCTAGAAAGTCCTTCGCAACCTCGGCGAAGCGCGGCTTGTCGGCGAGAAACTCGCGCGTCAGCCCGTGCACCTTGGCCGCGCCTTCGTCGATGTCGCGTTCGGGATTGAGGTAGGCGTGAAATCGGCGGTCGGTGACGCGGCGGCTGCGGATCTCGATGCAGCCGATCTCGATCACCCGGTCGCCAAGCTTCGCATTGAGTCCGGTGGTCTCAGTGTCGAGAACGATCTGCCGCAGCGCCACTCAGCCTGCCTTCAGCTCGTCGATGCCGCGATTGGCGAGCGCGTCCGCGCGCTCGTTACCGTCATGGCCGGCATGTCCCTTCACCCAGTGCCAGGACACCTCGTGCGCGCTCGCCAGCGCCTCGAGTTGCTGCCAAAGGTCGACGTTCTTGACGGGCTGCTTGCCCGCGGTGCGCCAGCCGCGCCGCTTCCAGTCGTGAATCCACTGGGTGATGCCTTTTTGCACGTACTGCGAATCGGTGTACAGCTGCACGCGGCAGTGCCGCGTCAAGGACTCGAGCGCGCGAATGACCGCCGTCAACTCCATGCGGTTGTTGGTCGTCGCCGGTTCGCCGCCGTGCAACGTGCGTTCGCGCGTGCCGATGCGCAGCAGCGCGCCCCAGCCCCCCGGCCCCGGATTGCCACGGCATGCACCGTCGGCATAGATCTTGACCTCATCGTCGGGCATCGGACTGCTTGCGGTGATCCGAGGCCACGCGCGTTGCCTGACCGTTGCGCTGCGGGACCGCGGCGAGCGCGCGCCGCCGGGCGCGCTCGCGGCGCCAATCGGGGGTCACCAGACGCATCCCATGCACGCGTTTCACGGCGCGCACGACGTACACCGCGCCCGCGACCGGCCACCAGCGTTCGCCGGTCGGCTCGAGGAAGCGGCAGCGGTCGAGCCAGGTTTGATTTTCGAACGGCGGTGCATAACAGCCGAAGCGCCCGCCGTTCAGTTCGAGTCCGAGCAGCCGCAGCCAGTCGCGCAGTTTGAACAGTCCAATGAAGCTCGCGTCCCAGGGCGCCGGTGCGCGTCGCCCGCCGAAACCCTGGCGCAGGCGCCAGCCCGCCTGGCACAGACGCCAGAGCGAAACGGTGTTGAATCCAGAGATTACGACCTGGCCTTCGGGCCGCAGGACGCGCTCGACTTCGCGCAACATGCGATGCGGCTCGTTATGCGTCTCGAGTGCATGCGGCAGCGCGAGCAGATCCAGGCTCTGCGCATCGAAGGGCAACTGGATCGGATCGGCCGCGACGCTCGCGCCGGACTCGAGCGCAACCGAAAAGCGAAACGGGATTCGGTTCTCATGCAAGACGTCGAATTCGGGCAAGCCGATCTGCGCAGCGCGAAAACCGAAAACGTCCTCCGTCGCGCGTCCGAACTGCGCGCGCTCCCAAGCCAACACGTAACGGCCTTGCGGCGTGCCGAACCAGTCCGCAAGCGACGAGCGCTCGCCGTTATACTTAGCCACAGTGCCTGGCAGGAAGGACTGTCGATCCATGTTCGAGGTCGTACCGGTCAACGCCGTCAATAACGCCAGCAACGCCAACGCGTGAGGTTCGTATTATCACGCAGGCGGCCCGCACTGTGGCAGCGCTCGCGTTCCCGGCCGATGGTTCGTCTTTACGCGTTCGTGCGCCGCGGACTGTCGCTCGGCGCGCTCGCGCTGCTCACCGCCTGCGCATCGCCGGGCGACGGCACGAACCACAACGACCGCAGCGCGGCACGCCCCGGCTCTCCCGGCTTCCCGAGCATCGACAGCACCCTGCAGGCGGTGTTGCTGCAGCCGCTCGACGCAACCAAGCTGCCGCCGTTCGATGGCGATCGGGAGGTGGTGCGTGAGACCCTGAGCGAGGCGGCGCGCATCGACCGCACGCTGCCGCCAGACGACCTCTGGCAGCGCATCCAGCACGGGTTTGGCATGCCCGACCTCGACAGCACTCTGGTGCGCGAAAAAACGCTGTGGTACGCCGCGCGCCCAGACGCTTTGACGCGCATGCTGGACCGCGCGAGCAAGTATCTGTATCACATCGTCGACGCGCTCGAGCGACGCGGGATGCCGACCGAAATCGCGCTGCTGCCGATGGTCGAGAGCGCGTTCGATCCCATGGCCTACTCGCGCGCGGATGCCTCGGGCCTGTGGCAGTTCATTCCGCCGACCGGCAAGCGTTACAGCCTCGAACAGAGCTGGTGGTACGACGGGCGGCGCGACATCGTCGCGTCGACGAATGCCGCGCTCGATTATCTGAGCGATATCTACGAACTGCATGGCGACTGGCATCTCGCGCTGGCCTCCTACAACTGGGGCGAGACTGCGGTCGCACGGGCGATCCGAAAAAACGCGGCGGCGAATCTCCCGACTGACTATCTCAGCCTAACGATGCCCGAGGAAACCCGGCACTACGTGCCGAAGCTGCAGGCGCTGAAGAACATCATCTCGAATCCCGCGCCGTTCGGCATCGTCCTCGATCCGATCCCCAACCGTCCCTACTTCGCCACGGTCGCACGGTCCGCCGACATCGACATACAGCGTGCGGCCAGGCTCGCCGAGATGCCGGCGAAGGACTTCATTGCACTCAATCCGGGATTCAACCGACCGTTGCTCCCCGCGGCGGTGAACGGGCGCATCGTCCTGCCGGCGGATCGCGTCGAGGTGTTTCATGCCAATCTGTCAAAGCACGACGGCGAGACCGCAGTGCACTGGAAGGTCTACCACCCGCAGCGCGGCGAGTCGCTCGACGCGGTCGCACGCAAATACAAGGTGCCGGTCGCGCGCCTTAAGGAAGTCAACGGACTGCATCGGCAAGCGCGCAGCGCGCCGTCGCTGCTGGTGGTTCCCGTCAACGGTGCCGTGCTCGACCCCAGGAAGCTGCCGAGCATGGTTGCCCCGCGGCTGCCGAGCGCGTACGCCGGCCGGGTCCACGTGGTGCGCAAGGGCGACAGCCTGTGGCGCATCGCCCGGCGCTATGACTTGACCGTCAAGGACCTGCGCGGCTGGAACGACGTGGGCCGGCACCTCCGCCTGGGGCAGCGCATTAATCTGAGCGGCTACGGTTACTCCAAATCGAGTCGAAAACAGGCCAAAAATAGGCTTATAAAAACTAAGTAACTATAATTGTAACAATGTGTTATGGATGTTATCTAATCTGAATTCATATATCTATCTCGTAACAGACTAAAAGTACTAGTAGTTATCTATAAAATTCGATGTTTCTTTTATAAATACAATAAAAACCATAGTGTTATAGGATCTTTCTAAGGTTCATTCCGTTGAAGTCATCGAGACATCTACGGTGCCGGGCGTATTTCCCTAGAATGGCTTCATGGGCCGCGTTCTACGCCAAGGCGTTCTAGTCGCTTGTCTTGCCGTGAGTGCGTTGTGGGCGATGCCCGCGCGCGCCTTCGATCCGGTACTGAGCCTCCTGTTCTACTTGGCCCGCGAGATCATGTACGAGGGCTACAGCAACAGCGAGAACCCGCCCACCCGGCCGATTGAAACCCTACCCGCGGTCTATCCCGGGACGATGGTCGAGCCGAGCAAGCTGCGCGCCCTGATCGACGAAAGCTTCATCTACCTCTCCGAGCGCCGGCGTGGACTGCTCTTCGACTCCTTTCACAACGAGCTGGTCAAGCCAAAGAATGCTGCGGTGCGCGCTACGATGATCGCGTACTTTGCCGAGCACGCGCTCGCCGTGCGGACCGTGATGGACCGGCTCTCCAAGCTAAACGAGAACGAAATGCGCGAGCTTTCGAATCGTTTCGCCGCGCAAGCGCGCGCGCTTTCCGAGGAAGATCGCGAAAAGCTGCGCAAGGTGATCAGAGAGGGCTTGCTGCCCGTGCCGCCCGACCTGAACAGGTACCTGGTGTTGGCGATTGCGAACCTACCTGCCCCGCCGGCCGACGCCGCCGTCGCGGGTGAAGACGCCGCGCCGATCAAGGCCAAGCCGACCGGCGATGCGGCGCCGTCGCGCGGCCCAGCAACGCCAGCGGGCACGGCGGTCCCGCTGAGCAAGACTGCACCCGCGACCCACGCACAGACCGCCGCCGCGCCCGGACTCACCGAGTAGCGTCCGGCGAACATTTAATCCATCTCAAACTCCGCCTCCGGGCCCTGCCTAGCATGGGCGCATCAGCCGAGACGGAGGGTTAGTGTTTCAAGTCAGGATCCACGGCCGCGGCGGCCAAGGGGTGGTGACCGCGGCAGAGACGCTCTCGGTTGCCGCCTTCCTCGAAGGCCGCTACGCGCAGGCCTTTCCCAGTTTCGGCTCCGAGCGCATGGGCGCGCCCGTGGTCGCCTTCTGCCGGATCGACGCGCGTGAAATTCGCCTGCGCGAACCGGTGCTCAACCCCGATGCGCTCATCATCCAGGACCCGACGCTGCTGCACCAGGTGGACGTCTTCTCTGGTCTGGTGCCCGACGGCTACATCCTGATCAACACCACGCGCTCCTTCGACGCGCTTGGGGTGGGCGACTTCGTGCGTGGATTTCACGCCGCGCATCTGTGCACCGTGCCGGCGACCGAACTCGCCCTCAGGCATGTCGGCCGTCCGGTGCCGAACGCCGCGCTGCTTGGCGGATTCGCCGCGGTGAGCGGGCGGGTCTCGATCGACGCCGTGGCGCAAGCCTTGCGCGAGAGATTCTCCGGCGCGGTCGCCGAAGGCAATGTCACCGCAGCGCGCGAGGCCTATGACTTCGTGCGCCGGGAAATCGACGAGGCATCGCATGCTGAGACAGATTGAAGGCTCGCGCGCAGTGGCGGAAGCGGTCGCGCTGTGCCGTCCGGAAGTCATCTGCGCCTACCCGATCTCCCCGCAGACCCACATCGTCGAGGCGCTGGGCGGACTCGTAAAGCGTGGCACGCTGGCGCCTTGCGAGTTCATCAACGTCGAGTCCGAGTTCGCCGCGATGTCGGTGGCGATCGGTGCGTCCGCCACCGGCGCACGCGCCTACACGGCGACCGCGAGCCAGGGGCTGCTGTTCATGGCGGAGGCCGTGTTCAATGCCTCGGGCCTGGGACTGCCGATCGTCATGACGGTCGCGAACCGCGCCATCGGTGCGCCGATCAATATCTGGAACGACCACACCGATGCCATGAGCCAGCGCGATTGCGGCTGGATCCAGTTGTTCGCGGAAAACAACCAGGAGGCGCTCGACTTGCATATCCAGGCCTTCCGTCTCGGCGAGGAGCTTTCGGTCCCGGTGATGGTCTGCATGGACGGCTTCATCCTGACCCATGCGGTCGAGCGGGTCGACATGCCGACGCAGGACCAGGTCGACGCCTATCTCCCGCCGTATGCACCGCGCCAGATCCTCGATCCGGCAGAACCCGTTTCGATCGGCGCGATGGTCGGCCCCGAGGCCTTCATGGAAGTCCGCTACCTGGCGCATGCCAAGCAGATGCGGGCGCTCGATCTGATTCCGGGCTGGGCCGAAGAATTCTGGCGCGCGTTCGGGCGCGATTCGGGCGGACTGCTCCACAGTTACCGCGCCGAGGATGCCGAAATCATGGTGGTCGCCCTCGGCTCGGTGCTCGGAACGATCAAGGACACGGTGGACGAACTGCGCGAACGCGGCATCCGGATCGGCGTCCTGGGCATCACCTGTTTCCGTCCCTGGCCGCAGGATGCGGTGCGCACGGCGCTCGCACACGCGAAGCAGGTCATCGTACTCGAGAAAAGCCTCGCCGTCGGCCTCGGCGGCATCGTCTCGACCAACGTGCGTACGTCCTACGCCGGCAAGTCGGACGCGGTGCGTACCGTGATTGCCGGGCTCGGCGGGCGCACGATCACGCGCGCGTCGCTACGCAGTGCGTTCGAGCAGGCGCTCGACGGAACGCTCGGCGCCTTGACCTTCCTCGACCTGGACCATGCGCTCGTCGAGCGGGCGCTCGAGCGCGAGCGTGAGGTCCGGCGCTCGGGGCCGATCGCCGAGAACATTCTGCGTGACCTCGGCGTCGTCGGTGCACGCCTGAGCTGAGGCGGCCGCGATGTCCTACCAGCCCGTCAAGTTCTACCAGACCGGCACCTTCACGGTTGGCAATCGTCTGCTGCCACCGGATGAGCGCAGCGTGCAGTCGACGCAACGGCGCACGAATTCGCTCAATTCGGGGCATCGCGCCTGCCAGGGCTGCGGGGAAGCGCTCGGCGCGCGCTTCGCGATCGATGCGGCGATGGAAGCAAGCGAGCGTCAGCTGATCGCCGCGAACGCAACCGGTTGCCTCGAGGTGTTTTCCACGCCGTACCCGGAAACATCCTGGCAGATCCCCTGGATCCACTCGGTGTTCGGCAATACGGCGGCGGTGGCAACCGGCATCGCCGCGGCGCTGAAGGTGAAGGGGCGTCACGCGGTGCGCGTCGTCGCCCAGGGCGGCGACGGCGGCACGACCGACATCGGTTTCGGCTGCCTGTCAGGCATGTTCGAGCGCAACGATGACGTGCTCTACATCTGCTACGACAACGAGGCCTACATGAACACCGGGGTGCAGCGCTCGTCGGCCACGCCGGGCGCAGCGCGCACGGCGACCACCATGGCGGTGGGCGACGCGCCGGGAAACGTATTCGGCCAAGGCAAGAATCTGCCCGCGATCGCGATGGCGCACGAGATTCCGTACGTGGCGACGGCCACCGTGGCCGAGCTGCACGACCTCGAAGCCAAGGTGAAGACCGCGATGGGAATGCGTGGCGCACGCTATATCCACATCCTCGTGCCCTGTCCGCTTGGCTGGGGTCACGCTGCACACGAGACCATCCGCATGGCGCGCCTGGCGAAGGAAACCGGACTGTTTCCGGTGTTCGAGGCTGCGCACGGCGAGGTGACGGCGGTGTCTCCGATCCGTCACCGCCAGCCGGTCGAGACCTACCTGCGGCCGCAGAAGCGCTTCGCGCACTTGTTCGGTGATCCCCCGCGCACCGAGGTCATCGCGCAGCTGCAGGCGCTGGCAGACCGCAACATCCGGCGCTACGGCTTGCTCGGCGCAGAAGAGGCGGCCTGATGCGCAAGCCCTTTGCGATCACGCTCGACCCTGGCTCCAGCCTGGCGAATCACACCGGGTCGTGGCGCACCCTGCGCCCCGAATACGTCGACCGGCTGCCGCCCTGTAATCACGCTTGCCCGGCCGGCGAGAACATCCAGGCCTGGCTGTTTCGCGCCGAATCAGGCGACTACGAGGCCGCCTGGCGGATATTGACCGAGGACAATCCGCTGCCTGCCGTGATGGGGCGGGTGTGCTACCACCCCTGCGAATCCGCCTGCAACCGCGAAGAACTCGACGCCGCCGTCGGCATCAACTCGGTCGAACGCTTCCTCGGTGACGAGGCGCTGCGCCAGGGCTGGTCGTTCACGCCGGCGTCATCGGCATCCGGCAAGCGTGTGCTGGTGGTCGGTGCGGGCCCGTCGGGTCTGTCGGCGGCCTACCATCTGGCGCGCCTGGGACACGCAGTGACGATCCGCGAAGCCGGCCCGCTGGCCGGCGGCATGATGCGTTTCGGCATCCCGAAGTACCGCCTGCCGCGCGAGGTGCTCGAGGCCGAAGTACGCCGCATCGTCGACCTCGGCATCACGCTTGAATTGAACACCAAGGTCAGCGACATTCTGCAAGCGATGCAGCAGGGTCGGTTCGATGCCGCCTTCCTCGCCGTCGGCGCCCATCTCGCGAAACGTGCCTACATACCCGCGGGATCGGCGGCACGCATCCTCGATGCGGTCGCGCTCCTGCGCAGTATGGAGGGCGAAGAAAAACCGCTCCTCGGCCGGCGTGTCGTCGTCTACGGTGGCGGCAATACGGCAGTCGATGTCGCGCGTACCGCGAAGCGCCTCGGCGCGACCGACGCGATCATCGTCTACCGGCGTACGCGCGAACGCATGCCCGCGCACGATTCGGAACTCGAGGAGGCGTTGCAGGAAGGCGTGCTGGTGAAATGGCTCTCGACCATCCGCCAGGCCGACGAAACCGCGATCACCGTCGAGAAAATGATGCTCGACGCGAAAGGCAATCCCCAGCCCACCGGCGAGATCGAAACGCTCGAAGCCGACGCGGTCGTGCTTGCGCTCGGCCAGGAGGTCGACCTGTCGCTGCTCGACCGCGTGCCGGGGCTTGAAGTGGACGACGGCACGGTTAAGGTCGGCGCCGACATGATGACCGCCTACCCGGGCATTTTCGCCGGCGGCGACATGGTGCCCGCCGAGCGCACCGTCACGGTGGCGGTGGGTCACGGCAAGAAGGCGGCGCGCAACATCGACGCCTGGCTGTGCGGCGGGCGTTATGCGCCACCGCCCCAGCATGCGCTCGCGCGCTTCGATCGCCTCAACCCCTGGTACTACTCGGACGCCCCGAAGACGGTGCGACCAGTGCTCGACCTCGCGCGACGCCAGTCGACCTTCGACGAAGTCCAGGGCGGGCTCGACGAATCGAGCGCACAGTTCGAAGCGCGCCGCTGCCTGTCCTGCGGGAACTGCTTCGAGTGCGACAACTGCTACGGCATGTGCCCCGACAACGCGGTGATCAAGCTTGGGCCGGGGAAGCGCTTTCAGTTCAACTTCGACTATTGCAAGGGCTGCGGAATCTGCGCCACCGAATGTCCCTGCGGCGCGATCGAGATGGTGGCCGAGGAAATCTGATCGAGCCCTAGGGCGCCAGCCGCACGCAGCGCGCAGTGTGCGTCGGGCTCGCCGGGTAGGCGGGCGGATAATCCACGCGACAGACATCGCGGGCATACGCGCAGCGCGGATGGAAGTGACAGCCGGCCGGCGGATTCGACGGCGACGGCGGCTCGCCGCCAAGGCGAATGACCTCGCGTACGCCGTCGACTTCCGGCACCGCCGAGAGCAGCGCCTGCGTATAGGGATGCTGCGGATTGCGCAGAACCTCGTCGACCGCGCCCTGCTCGACGATCCGCCCGAGATACATGACCGCGACCTCGTGCGCAAGGTACTCGACGACTGCCAGGTTGTGGGTGATGAAGAGATAGCTCAGCCCGAGATCGCGCTGCAGCTGCTTGAGCAGGTTGAGAATCTGTGCCTGCACGGAGACGTCGAGCGCGCTGATCCGATGATGGGGAGGTTCGCCGAGCCGGCGCTGTGGATCCTCGTCGCGCTGCGGCGCGGCCCGGCGAGGCCAGCGGCACTGTTTGACGCTGTCCGTGGGCTCGACGGCCCGGTCGGCCCGGCCACCTTCCTCGCCGCACTCGCCCGGCTCGAGCACAGCCACCTCGTGGAACGGACGACCGCCAGCGAGTCGGCGATGTATCGTCTGACGAACTACGCGCCGGCGCCGTCCTCATGAACCGATCGCTCGGTCGCTGTCCGGCCC
>JAQBBQ010000103.1:0-2560 GCA_032125995.1 Betaproteobacteria bacterium
ATGCACAGCGGCGGCTTCGCTTGCGCGACAGCCGATTGCGGGGTGACGCCGCAGGCCCAGAACACGGGCAGTTCGTCGGCGTGTACGCCGACGAAGTCGCCGACCCAGGGCCGGGTGATGTCGTCGATGCCGATGCGTTCCGGTTTTCCGATGTGCACCGGCGCGCCGTGCACGCCCGGGTAGCGTGCGGTGATCTCGATCGCGCGGATCGCGTTCGCGGGCGTGAACGGACGCATCGAGACGACCATCGGCCCGCGGAACGGTCCCGCCGGCGCGGTCTCGATGTTCGTCAGGTACATGGCGACGTTCTTGCCTTCGGCTACATGGCGCACGGGGACGCCGGCGTCGATCAGCGCCTCTTCGAAGGAGAACGAGCAGCCGAGGGCGAAGGCGACCATGTCGTCGGCCCATAGGTGGGCGATGTCGGTCACTTCCTCGACCAGTTCACCGTCGCGGTAGACGCGATAGCGCGGCACGTCGCTGCGGATGTCGAGGTCGTCGGCGAGGGCCGGCAGGCGCGGGTCGCCCGGGCTTGATGCGGCAAGCAGCGGACAGGGCTTCGGGTTGCGCTCGCAAAAGAGGCGAAACGCGCGCGCATATTCGCCCTGCAGGATGCAGATGTTCGCCTGCACGATGCCGGGGGCGAGTCCACCAGTGTGCGCGGCGTGCGCGCCCGAGCGCACGGCGTGGCGCACCGCACGCGGATCGCGCCTATCGAAGCGCGCGTTTGCGGGTGCTTCGGCGCTGCCCATGCCCTACGGCTCCTTTGCGATCGGCCCGATCGCGCTCAGGCGCCGCGGGTGATGCTGCCGCGCTCGATCACGTAGCTGCGATCGAGCAGGCCGGCGATGTGCTTGTCGTTCGATTCGGCGACCAGCACCGATTCGCCCTCGGCCTTGAGGTTGCGCAGAATCTCGACGAAACGCCGCGCGAGCACCGGCGCGATGCCTTCGGTCGGCTCGTCGAGCAGCAGCAGCTTGGTGCCGACGATCAGGGCACGCGCGAGCGCCACCATCTTCTGCTGTCCACCCGAGAGCTCGGTCGCGTTGCGCATGCGGAACGCGGCGACCTCGGGGATCAGCCCGTAGATCCACTCGAGCCGCTTCTGGTAGTCGGCGCTACGCGTTGCCCACACCGGCACCAGGATGTTGTCCTCTGCGGTGAGATCGGGCACCAGACGCCGGTCTTCGGGCATGTAGCCGATGCCGAGGTGGGCACGGCGATGCCCGGGCTCGGCGGTGACGTCGCGATCGCCAAACTGGATACTGCCGGCGCGCGCCCGCAGCGCCCCCATGACGCTGCGCATGAACGTCGTCTTGCCGGCGCCGTTGCGCCCGATGAGGCCGCACATGGCGCCGGTGGGGACGCCGAGCGCGACGCCGCGCAGTACCGGCACGACGCCGATATCGACGTCCAGGTCCTTGACCTCAAGCATGGCCGCCTGCCCCGGGCTGGACCTCGACGCCGATGACGTACTCCTGCACCCGCGGGTCGCGCAGCGCTTCAGCCGGCGGCGCATCGCAGATGATCTCGCCCTGGTAGAAGGCGAGCACGCGGTCGACGTAGCGCTCGACGATCTCCATGTCGTGCTCGATGAACAGGATCGTCACCTGGTCCTGCTTGAGCGCGTCCATCACCACGTCCATGAGCTTGGTCTTCTCGTCGGTGCTGATGCCGCTCGTCGGCTCGTCGAGCAACAACACCTTCGGCCCGCTGACCACCGCCATCGCGATGTCGAGCAGCTTGCGCGCGCCCTGCGACAGGTCGCTCGCGAGCTGGTCGCGGTGGGCGGCGATGCCGTAGCGCTGGAGAATCTCCTCCGCGCGCGCGAGCAACTCGGGCCGGCGCAGCGGCCGCAGCATTGCCAGGCCGGGCGAGTTGGCGATCGCCACCGCGGTCAGCAGGTTCTCGAGCACCGACAGCGACACGAAGACCTGGCTGACCTGGAACGAGCGGCAGATCCCGAGGCGGGCGATCTGGCGCGGCGCCAAGTTGGTGATGTCCTTCGAGCGGTACAGGATCGCGCCGCGCGTGGGCTTCAAATAGCCCGTGACCATGTTGACGAAGGTGGTCTTGCCCGCGCCGTTCGCGCCGATGATGCCGACCGTCTCGCCAGGGGTGAAGCTGACGTTGACGTTCGACGCCGCGGTGACCGCACCGAAGTTCTTGTGCAGATTGCGCACGTCGAGGATCGGCGGTCCGCGCATGTCAGCGTCCCATCCCTTCTGCGTCGCGACCCTTGCCGCGTCCGACGAGGCGCAGCGCCAGCGCCCACATCCCGCCGGGCAGGAAGAAGATGACCACCAGCAGCGTGCCGCCGACGATCATCTGCCAAGCATGCGGCATCCATTCGGCAGCATAGGTGCGCAGGATCTCGAACACGAATGAGCCGATGAACGGCGCAGCGACGCTGCCCGGGCCCGCGCGGATGGCGACGATTTCGATCTCGCCCTCGGGGATCGAAACCCGCGCCGCGCCAAACGGCCGCACCCCCCGCCCCACCCCCCGCGTGCGACGGCGATGCCGCCGCCGCCGCAACGCCCCCACCGGGCGCACCGAG
>JAQBBQ010000104.1:0-5759 GCA_032125995.1 Betaproteobacteria bacterium
CGCCTGAGCGCGGGCGGGCGGGTCGCGAAGGAGTCGTAGGGCATGGGCAGCGCACGACCGCTCGCGGACGCATTCGATACGCGCGATCCGCGCGCGGTGCGCCGTGCCATTCGTTCGGGCGCGCACACGGGCCACACCGGCGGGCTCGCCCCCGGCATCGTGCAGGCGAACGTGTGCATCCTGCAGGGCGAGTTCGCGCGCGCGTTCCGGACCTTTTGCGAGCGCAACCCCAAGCCCTGTCCGCTGCTCGCGGCCTCCGACCCGGGCGCCCCGCGCTTGCCGGCGCTGGCCGACGACCTCGACATCCGCAGCGACGTGCCGCGCTACCGCGTCTACCGCGACGGTGAGTTGGTCGAGGAAGTGACCGACATCTCCCACCTGTGGTCGGACGACATGGTCGCCTTCGCCCTCGGCTGTTCGTTCTCCTTCGAAGAGGCGCTGATCGAAGCCGGCGTGCCCCTGCGCCACGTCGCCGAAGGCAAGAACGTCGCCATGTATTTGACCAACATCGAGACCGCCGCCGCGGGTCCGTTCCGCGGGCCGATGGTCGTCTCGATGCGTCCGTTCACGCCCGCGAACGCGATCCGCGCGATCGAGATCACCGCGCGCTACCCGGGCGTGCACGGTGCGCCGGTGCACATCGGCAAGCCCGAGCAGATCGGCATCGACGACATCACCCGGCCCTGGGTCGGCGACTTCGTCGGCGTACACGACGACGAACTGCCCGTGTTCTGGGCCTGCGGCGTCACCCCGCAATCGGCTGTCGCGCAAGCGAAGCCGCCGCTGTGCATCACCCACGCGCCCGGCCACATGCTCGTCAGCGACCGGAAGAACAGCGAGCTCATAAATTGGGGTCAGACGGGGTCAGACCCCAAAGTTGAAAAAGGGGTCTGACCCCAAAGAGAAAAAGGGGTCAGACCCCTGTGGATAAGTCTAAGCGCCGCGGTTCGCCGCCCATCTATTGCGGGTTGTCCAGGTCCACGCTCAGGTCCTGGCCCGGATGCTCGAGTTCGACGCCGAGATAGTCCGCCTTGTTCGCTTCCGTCTCGAAGTAGACCTTCAGCGCGCTGTCGCCCCGGCCTTCGATCACGAAGGGCGCGCTGTAGAGATTGGTGACGTCTTTGCCCGAAATCGGGTCCGTGGTGCAGGTCCGCATGGCTGCCTCCCGCGTCGTAGGTACGTTGGAAGCCTAGGCAGAAACCGGGCCGCGTGCTTTGACGGCCATCAACCAAGAACGGCAAGAATGGGGTCAGACCCCTGTGGATAAGTCCTTGCGCGGCTCAGTTGCGCACGAAGGCCAGCAGCGGCGCATCGTCGCGGGCGTCGGCCGCGCGCAGCGCGGCGATATAGCGCTCGCGTGCCTCGCCTTCGTGCATCAAGTCAGCGCGACCCCATGAAAACGGCTCCGCACCGTTCGCCTCGAGAAGCAGGTCGGTTGCGAGGCGCGCGTGTCGGCCGTTCCCGTTCGGAAAGGGGTGGATCGACACTAGCCGGTGGTGAAAGCGCGCAGCGATGGCGTCGAGCGGCGCGTCCGGGTTAGCGAGTTGCGCCTTGGTGTTCACAACGAGGTCGCGCACGGCGATCGCGATCTGCTCCGGTGCGACGCCGATGTTCTTCTCCGTGCCACGGTAGCGACCTGCCCAGCGCCAGGTGTCGCCGAACATCTGCTTGTGCAGCCTGCGCAGGAACGCGTCGTCGAGCACGTCCCGCTTACGCCAGCCCGCGAGCCAGCGCTCGGCGGCAAGGATGTTTACGGCTTCCCATTCGTCGAGTTGCTCGCGTGTCGCGATGTGCGAGGGGATCAGGCCCTCGGCCTCGTCGGGCGCAAGCCGGGTCGCGCCGGACGCATGGCTGTCGCCTACTGCCACAGCTTGCGTGGGGAGTCGGCGAGAAGGTCGTCCGCTATCCGCGCGATCTGGTGCTCGGCCTTGCGTGGATCGAGCCCCTGCGCTTCGAGCGCCATGCTGTGCGAGACGCGCGCGAACTGCCGGCGCGCAAGCTCGAGCGCGCGCGCGCGGCGTAGCGCCTCGACGCTGCGACCCTCTTCAGGGACGATCGCGTAGACGACGCGGCAACCAAGGCCCTTCGCAAGGCGGTCGAGGCTGTCGAGCGTGATCGTGCCGCGCGCTTCGTTGCGCTCGAGTGTCTTGATGGTCTCGCGGCTCACACCGATGCGCCGTCCGAGCTGCGTGGCGGTCATGCCGAGCGCGGTGCGCAAAGCGTGAACCCAGCCACGCGATGGTTTCTGCTGCGCGCTGGCTGGGCGAAACGCAGAAATAAGAGAATCGAGCTGGTCTGAAAGCAACCTGTTGAAAGAAGACATTATTTGCCTTGTTATGGTGTTTATAGACACCTAATAAGGCAAAGTATGGTGTTTATAAGAACCAAAAGTCAATACAAATGGTGTTTATAAACACCTAAATAGTCTTATAGAACTGTCTGCAAGCACTTGCTTACCTTGTGTCTGTACTTCCATAGGTGGAAGGCACCACGCCTTTCGCCGTCGCGCGTCGGCGTTCCAGCCAATAGGCCATCGGCGGTGGCACGGCGGTGAAGTTAGGATCGAGCCCGAGCTTTTGCGCTGCGTCCATTGCCCAGTTCGGGTTGTAGAGCATCTCGCGCGCAAGCGCGACGAGGTCGGCCTGCCCGCGTTCGAGAATCTGCTCGGCCTGCTCGGCGTGCACGATGAGACCGACCGCCATGGTCATGATGTCCGCCTCGCGCCTGAGCTTGTCGGCGTAGGGCACCTGGTAGCCGTAGCCGAGCGGCGCATCGGGCACCGCGCCGGGCAGGACGCCGCCGCCCGAGCAGTCGATGACGTCGACGCCCTTCGTCTTCAGCACCCGGGCGAGCGCGACGCTGCTCTCCGGATCCCAGCCCGCGCCGTCGTCGACCGACAGGCGCATGAAGAGCGGTTTTTCCTTCGGCCAGTTCGCGCGCGCCGATTCGGTGACTTCAATCGCGAAGCGCATCCGGTTCTCGAGGCTGCCGCCGTATTCGTCCGTGCGTTGATTGGCCGTCGGGTTGAGGAACTCGTGGATCAGGAAGCCGTGCGCGCCGTGCAGCTCGACGACGTCGAAGCCCGCGGCATGCGCACGCGCGGTGGCTTTGCCCCAGTCTTCGGCAAGCTGGCGGATTTCCTTTTTCTCTAGCGCGCGCGGCAAGGGCGAATTCGCATCCGCCGGAAGCGCGCTCGGCGCGACCAGCTCCCAGGCGTCCCAGTCGTCGATCTCCGGGCGCGGCGCGAGCGGCTTGCCGCCCTCCCAGGGGCGTGCGATCCGCGCCTTGCGACCCGAATGGCCGAGCTGGATGCCGACTGCCGCGCCGCAGCTGTGCACGAAATCGACGATGCGCTGCAGATGCGGCACGAAGGCGTCGTCCCACAGGCCGAGGTCGCCCACGGTGCCGCAGCCGCGCCGCTCGATCTTGGTCGACTCGACGAAAAACAGGCCCGCACCGCCCGCGGCGTAGCGCCCGGCGTTCATCACGTGCCAATCGGTGGGAAAGCCCTTGATGCCAGAGTACTGGTGCATCGGCGCGACCACCACGCGGTTCTTCAAGGTGAGATCGCGAATGCGTAGCGGCGTGAACAGGAGTGGTTGGGTCATGGGGCGCGAGTGTAGCGGCTGCGCTGCGCCATGGCGTTACGATGGCCGGGCATTTCACACTGTGATGGCCAAGGCCCCGCACCACAACGTCTACGTCGTCGAGCTTTCGCCCGACGTGTGGGAGAAGGAAGCGCGCTTTCGCAAGGCCAACCCAAACTACGAAGGCAAGAAGCCCTGCGTTTACGTCGGCATGACCGGCCTTTCCCCCAAGAAGCGCCTCGCCAAGCACCTGAAGGGCGAGAAGGCGAATCGTTACGTTTACCGTTACGGCGTTCGCCTGCTGCCCGCGCTGTATTCCTACGCCAACCCGATGCCCTACGACGCCGCGCGCGAGATGGAAGTCGAACTCGCGATCGGCCTGAGCGAAGACGGCTATGCGGTGTGGCAGGCGTAGTCATCAGCAGTTATCCACATGGGTCTGACCCCGGTGGATAAAAACCGGGTGTCTGGTTGCGACGTTGATGCGTCAATCGGATCTGCTGGGTGTTGCGCTGCAGGAAGACGCCAATCGATACCCAGCCTAAGATAACCAAGGTCGCTTCCGACCAAAGTTTATCGACGCGTAACGCAGGAGTCGCCATGGCCCAGCAACGAGATTCCGCCTCGGTCGAGGCGTTGAAGGCGATCACCGACGCGTTCAACGCGCACGACCTCGACGCCATCATGGCGTTCTTCGCCGAGGATTGTTCGCTGGACATGCCGCGCGGGCCGGACCCGTGGGGACGACGTTATGTCGGCAAGGCGGCGGCGCGCGAGGGGCTTGCAGGACGCTTCAAGGGTCTGCCGGATGTCCACTATGCCGATGGTCGGCACTGGGTGAGCGGCAACATGGGCGTGTCCGAGTGGTTGCTGACGGGGACGACGCCGGAGGGTGTCCGCGTGCGAGTTCAGGGTTGCGATCACTATGAGTTTCGCGACGGGAAGGTGATCCGCAAGGACTCGTACTGGAAGCTGGTCGAACCGCCGCAGTGAGTCGAACCGTTTTGCAGGAGAGTCGACGCGCTGCGCTCGCGCGGTCGGCGCAGAAGCGACGGCACGCTCGAGGAGGGGTGCGCGATGCCAACTGCTGAAACCGGCGAACTCGTCACCTACTACGAGGAATCGGGCGCCGGCGAGCCGCTGATCCTGATCTGTGGCCTCAGCGCTGACCTCCAGGTGTGGAGGTTCCAAGTACCCGAGCTCTCGAAGCGCTACCGCGTCATCTGCTACGACAACCGCGGCGCCGGCCGGACCGACGCGCCTGACGAGCCGTACAGCATCCCGGGCATGGCGGCCGATCTGGCTGCGCTGATGGAACGGCTCGAGATCGACTCGGCGCACGTTCTGGGTTGGAGCATGGGCGGTGCGATCGCGCAGGCGTTCGCGCTCGAGCATCCGGCGCGCGTGCGCAAGCTCCTGCTGCTCTCGACCTGGGCGCGACCTGACGCCTATTTTCGCCTCGCGATCCGCAACTGGATGAATATCCGGCGCTCGAACATGCCGTTCGAACAAGTCATTCGCTTCGTGTCGCGCTGGCAATTCACACCGGCCTTCTACGAGAACGAGGAACGCTACGAAGCCGTCGTCCAGTTGATGGCGAACAATCCGTACGCGCAGACGCAACACGGATTTCTGCGCCAGGCCGACGCCCTGCTCGCGCACGACCCGGGGGACGCGGCGAAAGGCATTCGCGCGCAGACGCGCGTGCTGGTCGGGGCGCTCGACAACCTGACGCCGCCGTACCTTTCGGAGCGGCTCGCCGGGCTGATCCCGGGTGCGACACTCAAGGTTCTCGACTGTGCACATTCCGGGATCGTCGAAATTCCCGGCGCGTACAGCGCGGCGATCCTGGAGTTCCTTGAGTAAGGCACCTTGTGCTGCGAAGGCGGCTGCCCCCGCCGCAAGGCGACAGGACCGACGCGCCTGACGTGAGCAGTAGTTTCGGCATTGCAGCGAGCGTGCGACGCCGTGCACGAATTCAGCCAGAAGGCAGGGTTCGCGAAGCTGCAGACCATCCCGCGCGCGGGGCTGCCCGACGATATCGCGAACGCCGCGGTCTACCTGGGGAGCGAAGAGGCGAGCTTCGTCAACGGCGAGGACATCGTCATCGACGGCGGCCTGATCTGGGGGCGGCGCTTCTCCGATGCGTTGGCTTCGCGGCAGGCATTCAAG
>JAQBBQ010000105.1:0-7939 GCA_032125995.1 Betaproteobacteria bacterium
AGACCCTTTCCAGACCTGGCTGGCCTGATGTGGTCTTTGCGTTCCATGAACGCGAGGAGATAGGACCGCGCATGCTCGTGCGGATGTCCAAGCGCACAGGCCTGACTCCGGACGACCTGTGACTGCGGCGAATTGCCACCCAACCGCGCCGTGGAAACCGACGCGCGCAAAAACGGCGCGCGCGGTTCACGGCGAACGTTAGAGGTCACCGGGCAGCAGATCCACCGGCCATACCTTCGTATGGCTATTTCTCCATAGCCGTGTTAGCCTGAGCCAATGGCGAAGGCGCGGTTCGAATGGGACCCAGATAAGGACCAGGAGAACCAAGAGAAGCACGGGGTGGCCTTCGCGATGGCGCAGTTCGCCTTTGCCGATACGCGGCGCGTCATTGCGGAAGACCTCTCTCACGGCTCGTCCGAAAAGCGGTACTACTGTTTCGGTCAGATCGGGGATGGGATTCTCACCGTGCGATTCACCTACCGCAATGAGGTGATCCGCATCTATGGCGCTGGATATTGGCGCAAAGGAAAGCGAATCTATGAACGAGAAAATCCGGTACACAGACGAACCTCTCGGAGACCTAGAGGTCGTTCCTGACTTCCTCCCGCGCCTGGAAGACCTTGTTTTTCGCGATGAAGGCGTAAAGGTCACCATCTCATTGAGCAAGCGCAGCGTGGATTTCTTCAAGAACGAGGCGCGGAAACACAATACGCAATATCAGCGAATGATCCGCCGGCTACTTGATGCCTATGCCGAGCACCACGCGAAGCGCCCTGACCGGCCAGGGAGATAGGTAACAGAAACGTCGGGAGAGATGGGTTACAGAATTTTCTGTCCGTGGATCTGTTCTCCTTTTCGTCGTGTTGGAAAGATAGCGCCGATCGGCGACGAAGCGTAGCGCCGGATATGGGAGGCTAAAGTGAAGGGTCCCTGGCACATCGGCGCCCGCGCAGCGGGCGAACTGCCGCTACCCGAGGGCAGGCGTTCGGCCGAGGTACTGCGCCACGGCAGTCTCGAAGTCCGCCACTACGCGCCGCAGGGGAACGATCCGCAGACGCCGCATGGTCGCGATGAGGTCTATATCGTCGCCAGCGGTCAGGGGTCCTTCGTACGTGGTGCCGAGCAGGTCGTCTTCGGTCCGGGCGACATGCTGTTCGTCCCTGCGGGGGTGGAGCACCGCTTCGAGGACTTCAGCGATGACTTCGCGACCTGGGTGATGTTCTACGGCCCGGAGGGCGGCGAGCGCGAAAACCCGTTCGTCTGAGACGGTGTGCCGGGCCGCGCCCTCAAGCGGCGAACCATGCCCCACAGCCAGCGCGCGGCGAAGGCTGCAGCGACGAAGAACGCGGCGATCAACACGAGCAGCAGGATGGGATGGACGACCGCGAGCCAGAGGGCAAGCGGCACGGCGGCATCCTCGGCGAGTGACAGCCCCCAATTGGTGAACGGTTCGGGCACGGTATTGACGGCGGCACGCGTTCCCGCCTTGGTGAAATGCGCGCCCGCGGCGACCGTCCCGCCGACGATGGCCGCGGCGAGTGCCACCGCGGTGCCGGAATCTCCGAACACCGCCGCGGCAAGCGCAGCGCCCGCCGGTATGCGAATAAACGTGTGCACCGCGTCCCAGACCGAATCGAGCCAGGGCAGTTTGTCGGCGAAGAACTCGACGCAGGTCATGAGCCCGCTTGCTGCGAGCACCAGCGGATGTTCGAGCAGCGCAAGATGCGCGGGCAGTTCTATCCAGTCCTGGGCGCCCGCGAGGCCGAGGGCGAACAACACCGCGTAGGTGCGCAGTCCGCTGCCCCAGGCGAGCGCGAGCGCAATCGCGAGTTCGGGAAGGTGATCGGCCAGCAGGTTCATCGGTCGGCGGCGCCGCCCGCGCGGACCGCTACATCGTTGCGCCGATCACCCAGGGCGCGAATTCATCCTCGCCGAAGCCAAGCAGCTCCGACTTGCTGCGCGTGCCCGATGCAGTCTCGAGGATCAGCCTGAAGATGCGCTCGCCCACGGCGGCCACGGTCTCGGTGCCGTCGACGATCGTGCCGCAGTTCACATCCATGTCCTCTTCCATGTGTCCGAACATGCGCGAGTTGGTGGCGAGTTTGAGCGAGGGCGTCGGCTTGCAGCCGAACACCGAGCCGCGACCGGTGGTGAAACACACCACGTTGGCCCCGCCCGCGACGTGGCCGGTGACCGACACCGGGTCGTAGCCGGGCGTGTCCATGAAGACGAAGCCCTTGGCCGTCACCTTCTCGGCGAATTCGTAGACGTCTTCGAGGTTGAGGGTGCCGCCCTTGGCCGCAGCGCCAAGCGATTTCTCGAGGATGGTGGTGAGCCCGCCTGCCTTGTTGCCGGGCGACGGGTTGTTGTTCATCTCGTTGCCGTTCCGCTTCGTGTAGTCCTCCCACCAGCGGATGCGCGCCAGCAGTTTTTCGCCCACTTCGCGCGACACCGCGCGCCGCGTGAGCAGGTGCTCGGCACCGTAGATTTCGGGCGTCTCGGACAGGATCGCGGTGCCGCCATTTCGCACCAGCAGGTCGACCGCCGCGCCGAGCGCCGGATTCGCACTGATGCCCGAGTAACCGTCGGAGCCGCCGCACTCGAGGCCGAGGATCAGGTGGCTTGCAGGTACGGGTACGCGCTTCGCCTTGTTCGCTTCGGGCAGCAGTTCCTGCACCCGCGCGATGCCGTCCTTCACCGACTTGGTCGTGCCGCCCTTTTCCTGGATGGTGAAGGTCTGCAGCGTGTTCGAGTTCTTCAGCTTGGCCGAGTCCATCCAGACGCGGATCTGGTTCGCTTCGCAACCGAGGCCAATGCCGAGCACGGCGTGGAAGTTCGGATGCTGCGCGTAGCCGGTCATGGTGCGCCGGAGCAGTTCCATGCCTTCGCCTTCGCTTGCCATGCCGCAGCCGGTTTTGTGCGTGAGCGCCACCACGCCGTCGACATTTGGAAAGTCCTGTAACCGATTGCGGAAATGGTCCGCTACCATGCGCGCGACAGTGGCCGAGCAGTTCACGCTCGTCAGGATGCCGACGTAGTTGCGCGTGGCGACGCGCCCATCGGGGCGCACGATGCCCTGAAAGGTCGCCGGCTCGGCCACATAGTCGATCGGCTTTACGTCACTGCCGAAGGCGTAGTCCTTCTCGAACTCGCCCATGGCGATGTTGTGCACGTGGACATGATCACCCGCCGCAATCGCCTTGGTGGCGAAGCCGATGATCTGGTCGTAGCGCTTGACCGGCTTGCCGGAGTCCACCGCGCGCACCGCCACCTTGTGTCCGGCGGGAATGCGCGAGGCGACGCGTACGTTGCCTTCCTTTACCAGCACCGTGCCTACGGGAATCTCGGCGCGGGCGATTACCACATCGTCGTTGGCGTGCAGGCGGATGGTCAGATCGGCGGCTTGCAGCATGTCAGCCCTCCGTTCGGGTAATGGTCCCGGGTTTCAATGATTGTCGCGCGGGACAAATGAGCCGCTCTTGCCGACCAGAAAATCCAGGTCCGCACCTTCGTTCGCCTGTCCGACGTGATCGAAATACAGCTTCCAGTACCCGCGATCGAGCGGTGCCATCGGCGCCTTCCAGCGTGCGCGGCGGCGCGCGAGCTCGGTCGCGTCGACCCGCAGCTCGAGCCTGCGCTTTGCGACATCGAGCTCGATCTCATCTCCGTCCTTGACCAAAGCGAGCGTTCCGCCCGCTGCGGCCTCGGGCGCGACGTGCAGAACCACGGTGCCGTACGCCGTGCCGCTCATGCGGGCGTCGGATATGCGGACCATGTCGGTAATACCCTTCTTCAACAGCCGCGGCGGCAGCGGCATGTTGCCGACCTCTGCCATTCCGGGGTAGCCCTTGGGGCCGCAGTTCTGCAGCACCATCACCGAGCGCGCGTCGATCTTGAGCTTCGGATCGTCGATGCGGCGGTGGAAATCCTCGATGTTCTTGAACACCACGGCCCGTCCACGGTGTTTCATCAGCTTCGGTGTCGCGGCCGACGGCTTGATGATCGCACCGTCGGGGCAGAGGTTGCCGCGCAACACGGCGATGCCGGTGTTTTTCTTGAACGGCTTGTCGAAGCTATGGATCACGTCGCGGTTCCAGCAGGGCGCGTTGCGGTTGTTCTCCCAGATCGTCTTGCCGTTTACCGTGGCCGCATCCTTGTACAGCTTGCCCGCGCGGCCGAGCTCGCGCAGCACCGCCGGCAAACCGCCCGCGTAGTAGAAGTCCTCCATCAGGTACTTGCCCGACGGCATCAAATTGACCAGCGTGTGCACGCCGCGCCCGTAACGGTCAAAGTCCTCCAGCGTCAGCTTGACGCCCAGGCGCCGGGCAATTGCCGTCAGGTGGATCACCGCGTTGGTCGAACCGCCGATCGCCGCGTTGGTGCGAATCGCATTGATGAAGCTCTGCCGCGTGATGACCTTCGAGAGGGTGAGATTCTCCTTCACCATGCCGACGATGCGCCGCCCGGCTTCGCGCGCAAGTACGTTTCTGCGCGCGTCGACCGCGGGAATCGCCGCGTTGCCCGGCATGCCGATGCCGAGCGATTCGACCATCGAGGCCATGGTCGATGCGGTGCCCATGGTCATGCAGTGGCCGTGCGAGCGGTGCATGCACGATTCCGCTTCGTGGAACTCTTCGAGCGAGATCTTGCCGGCACGCAGCTCCTCCGACATCGACCAGGTATTGGTCCCGGAGCCGATGTCGGTGCCGCGATATTTCCCGGAGAGCATCGGTCCACCTGACACTGCGATGGTCGGCAGGTCGACGCTCGATGCGCCCATGAGGAGCGCGGGCGTGGTCTTGTCGCAGCCGACGAGCAAAATCACGCCATCGAGCGGATTGGCGCGAATCGATTCCTCGACATCCATGCTCGCGAGGTTGCGATACAGCATCGCCGTGGGCCGCAGCAGGGTTTCGCCGAGCGACATCACGGGGAATTCGACCGGAAAGCCGCCCGCCTCGAGCACGCCCGCTTTGACGTGCTCGGCGAGGGTACGGAAGTGCGAGTTGCACGGCACCAGTTCCGAGTAGGTGTTGCAGATCCCGATCACCGGGCGGCCATCGAACTGATCGTGCGGCACGCCGCGGTTCTTCACCCAGGAGCGGTAGAGGAAGCCGTAGATGTCCTGGCGGCCGAACCACTGGATCGAGCGCTGCTGCGGACTGCGGGCGTTCTTGGACGTCTTGGGTTTCTTGGATTTTCTGGCCATGGGATGTCAAGCTGCCTTTGTGAAGGGTCTGCGCCGGGGCGCAAGGTGTTTCCTAATAGGTCGCGCGGCCGCCGGAGATGTCGAACACGCCGGCGGTGGTGAACGAGCAGTCTTCGGACGCGAGCCAGCAGGCCATGGCGGCGATCTCCTCTACCTTGACGAAGCGCCCCATCGGAATCTTCGACAGCATGAACTGCGCGAACGCCGGCGTGACCTGATCGAGGATCGCGGTCTGCGCCGCCGCGGGCGTGACGCAATTCACCAGCACCCCGGTCTGGGCGAGTTCCTTGCCGAGGGCCTTGGTGAATGCGATCAAGCCTCCCTTGGCCGCGGCGTAGGCTGCCGCGTTGGGGTTGCCCTCCTTACCCGCGATCGAGGCGATATTGACGATCCGTCCATAGCCGGCTTTTACCATCGGCGGCACCACCGCGCGGCAGCACAGGAACGGTCCGTTCAGGTCGACGTCGATGACGCGCTTCCAGTCCGCGACCGGGTAGTCAACGACCGGCATCGCCGGTCCGGCAATACCGGCGTTGTTGACGAAAACGTCGATGTGGCCGAGCCCTTCGAGGGCAGATTTCACGCCGCGAACGACCTTGGCGTCGTCGGTGACGTCAACCGCATCACCGCTTGCCATGGAACCGAGTTTGGCGACGGTCTTTGCCAGCAGCTTGTCGTCGTGGTCCCAGATGCGCACCTTCGCACCCGAGGCGGCGAGCCGCTCAGCGATCGCGAGACCGATGCCCTGCGCGCCGCCAGTGACGATCGCGGTACGTCCCTTGAAATCGAGCTGATTCAATGCGCTCTCCTCATGCGGCCGGGTATTAACGAATCCGCCAATACCGGAGTGGGAAGTCTAACGGAGGCGCGCGCGTCGCGGCAATGCAGGGCTTCGACACGCAATAGCGCGATCGATATACTTCCGGCCTTTCTCGAAAGGGCTGTGGATGCCGGGTCGACTCGCCGGGAAATCTGCTTTCGTGACTGCGGCCGGCCAAGGCATCGGGCGTGGCGCGGCACTCGCCTTTGCGCGCGAGGGCGCGAGCGTCTGGGCCACCGACCTGAACGCCAAGACGCTCGCCGAAATCGACGGCCGCGACGGCATCAAGACGCGGGCGCTGGATGTCACCGACGAGCAGGCGATTGCGCGTGTCGCGGCAGAGGTCGGTGACATCGACGTGCTGTTCAACTGCGCAGGCTTCGTCCATCACGGCACGATCCTCGAGTGCACGCCCAAGGACTGGGATTTCAGCTTCAACATTAACGTGCGTTCGATGTACCTGGTGACGCGCGCCTTCATGCCCGGCATGCTGAAGAACGGCAAGGGATCGATCATCAACATGGCCTCGGTCGCCTCGTCGATCAAGGGGCTGCCGAACCGCTTCGTCTACGGCGCCACCAAGGCGGCGGTGATCGGCCTGACCAAGGCGATCGCGGCCGACACCGTTGGCCAGGGCATCCGCGCCAATGCGATTTGTCCGGGGACGGTGGATACGCCCTCGCTCGACGGCCGGATCAACGCCTTCGCCGACCCGGTGCAGGCGCGCAAGGAATTCGTCGCGCGTCAGCCCATGGGTAAGCTGGGCACGGTCGACGACATCACCGGCATACTGATTTTTCTGGCGAGCGACGAATCGCTGTTCGCTACAGGCAACGCGTACGCAATCGACGGAGGTATGACGATATGAAACTGTGTCGCTACGGGAAAAGCGGCTTTGAAAAACCGGGCCTGATTGACGCCGAGGGGAAGCTGCGCGATCTGTCGAAGGTCGTGCCGCAGATCGGTCCGGACGAGATCTCGCCGCAGGGTTTGAAGCGGCTCGCCAAAATCAAGCCCGAGTCGTTGCCGCTTGTTAACGGATCGCCGCGCCTGGGCGTGCCCTATGTCGGCATCGGCAAGTTCGTCGCCATCGGTCTCAACTTCAGCGACCATGCGAAGGAGACCGGCGCGTCCATCCCGTCAGAGCCGATCGTGTTCATGAAGGCGACGACCTGCATCAATGGGCCCGACGACGACGTCATCCAGCCCAAGCACTCGACCAAGCTCGATTGGGAAGTGGAACTCGGCGTCGTCATCGGCACCAAGGCACAGTACGTCGCGCCGGACCAGGCGCTCAAGCACGTGGCGGGTTACTGCGTGGTGAACGATGTCTCTGAGCGTGCCTTCCAGTTCGCCGGCACGCAGTGGGACAAAGGCAAGGGCTTCGACACCTCGGGGCCGATCGGGCCGTGGCTGGTGACGACCGACGAGATCCGCGATCCCCAGGTGCTCGACATGTGGCTCGACGTCAACGGCAAGCGCATGCAGACCGGCAACACGCGCACCATGATCTTCGGCGTCGCGGCGCTGGTCTCGCACGTCAGCCCGTACATGACATTGCTGCCGGGCGACATCATCACCACGGGCACGCCGCCGGGCGTCGGTCTCGGCATCAAGCCGAATCCGATTTACCTCAGTCCCGGCGATGTGATGACGCTCGGCATCCAGGGGCTCGGCGCGCAGCGCCAGAAGGTCGTCGCCTGGCCGAGCTGACCGCTAGCGCCGGGGAGGCGCGCTAGCGCGCGGGTTCGCGCTGGTGCCAGTCGGTCGCGCCCTGATAGGCGTGACCGAGCGCAAAAAGCGTCGTTTCGTCGAACGGCCGGCCGATGAGTTGCATTGCGGTCGGCAGGCCGTTCGGCAGGAAACCCACGGGAACCGCGAGTGCGGGCAGGCCGAGGTAGCTGATCGGT
>JAQBBQ010000106.1:0-19079 GCA_032125995.1 Betaproteobacteria bacterium
GGCGATGACCGCGCTTAGATCGTTCCGGTCGCGCTCGCGCAGCAGCGCATTGAGTCGCTCAAGCCAGGGCCAGCGGTCGGCGTCCTCGAGCGGCACGCCGGCGGCCATCTTGGCGACATTTTCGGCCGGATGGTGGTCGTCGGCGTCGATAAACCTGCAGCCGAGCCGTTTCGCCAATAGTTGCCCCAGCGTCGTCTTCCCCGAGCCGGAGACGCCCATAACGACGACGATCATGCGGGCTACTTGCGCCGCGTTACCGCGTGCCCACCGAATTTCGCCCGCATCATGGCGAGCATGCGCCGCGCGTAGTCGGCCTTGCCCTGGCTCGAGAAGCGCGCCATCAGCGACAGCGTGATCACCGGCGCGGGAACGCCGAGCTCGATCGACTCGAGCGCGGTCCACCGGCCCTCGCCGGAATCGGCGACGATCGGCGCGATGTTGTCCAGGTCCTCGTCCTCGGCAAGAACCTCGGTGCTTAGATCGAGCAGCCAGGAGCGCACCACGCTGCCGTGACGCCAGGTCTCGGCGACGCGCGCGAGATCGATGTCGAACTCGCCTTTCGCCTTGAGCAGCGCGAAGCCCTCGGCATAGGCCTGCATCATTCCGTACTCGATGCCGTTGTGGATCATCTTGGCGTAATGGCCCGCGCCGCTGGGTCCGCAGTGGATCCAGCCGGTCTGCGGCCCGGGCGCGAGGATCTCCGCGAACGGCGTGAACCGCTCGATCGCGCTCGGCGCGCCGCCGAGCATCAGGCAGTAACCTTGCGCCAGCCCGTGGATGCCGCCCGAGACACCGGCATCCACAAAGCGCAGCCCGCGCTGCGACAGATCGAGCGCGCGGCGCATCGAGTCGCGGTAGAAGCTGTTGCCACCGTCGACCAGTGTGTCGCCCGAGGAGACGAGCGGACCCAGCGCGGAGAGGGTCGCGTCAATCGCCTCGCCCGCCGGAATCATCATCAGGATCACACGTTCACCCTCGTCTAGCCGGGCACAGAGTTCAGCGAGTCCCGCCACCGTCGCGACGCCGTTCTCCTCGGCCAGCGCGACGCGCGCGGCATCGCCGCGGTCGAAGGCGACGACCTTGACGCCGCCGCGCGCGAGACGGCGCGCCATGTTCGCCCCCATTCGGCCCAGTCCGATGATTCCGATTTGCATGCGCGGTCTCCTTCGTTGCGCGAATTCTACGGGGTGCGCGCGATGTTCACGGTGCGTGGGGCGCCGGTTCGTCGATCGCGCGCAGAATGCGCTCGAGCGGATCGTCCGCGAAGGGATCCAGCACGAGGTCCGCCGCGAGACGGCGTAGCCAGGTGAGTTGGCGCTTGGCGAGCTGGCGCGTGGCGGCGATGCCCTTTTCGCGTAACCCCCGCGCGTCGCAATCGCCGTCCAAGAATTGCCAGGCCTGGCGATACCCCACGCAGCGCATCGAGGCGAGGTTCGCATTCAGCGCATAGCCTGCACGCAGCGTCTGCAGTTCCTCGACCAGGCCGGCGTGGAGCATCGCGTCGAAGCGCGCCGCGATGCGCGCATGCAACGCCGCGCGGTCGGCCGGCACGAGCGCGATCCAGAGGGCATCGAACGGTTCCGCGACGCGCTGTCCGAGCAGCGCCGACATCGGCCGCCCCGCGAGCGTGCAGACTTCGAGTGCGCGCTGAATGCGCTGCGCATCGTTCGGTGCGATGCGCGCCGCGCTCGCAGGGTCGAGTGCGGCGAGCCGCTGGTGCAGCGCCGGCCAGCCGGCCTGCACGGCCTCGGCGTCGATGCGCTGGCGCAGCGCCGGGTCGGCGGTCGGCAGCGGGTCGAGGCCTTCGCGCAGCGCCTTGAAGTACAGCATCGTGCCGCCGACGAGCAGCACGCTGCGCCCGCGCGCGCGGATCGCTGCCGCGAGGCGACGCGCGTCCGCGGCGAAGCGTGCTGCGGAGTAGCCTGCGGTTGGCTCGACGACGTCGATCAGATGATGCGGCACACGCGCACGCTCGTCGCGCGATGGCTTTGCCGTGCCGACATCCATGCCGCGATAGATCTGCGCCGAATCGACGCTGACGATTTCGGCGTCCAGCGCTGCAGCGAGGGCCATGGCGAGCGCCGACTTGCCGCTTGCCGTCGGTCCGAGGATGCAGGCCGCGACCGGGCGCTTCACCGTCCGCGCAGGAATAGTTTGTCGAGGTCCGCGAGCGAGAGCTGGTACCAGGTGGGGCGGCCGTGGTTGCAGCTGCCTGCGCGCTCGGTGGTCTCCATTTCGCGCAGCAGAGCGTTCATTTCGGGCAGCGTGAGTGTCCGGTGCGCGCGCACTGCGGCGTGGCAGGCCATGCCGCCGAGCAGTTCGTCGCGCCGCGCGGCGAGTACCTGCGCAGCGCCGAATTCGTCCAACTCTGCAAGCACTGAACGCGCAAGCGCCGCCAGATCGCCGCCCGCCAGTGCGGCGGGCGCCGCACGCACGGTGAGTTCATTCGGCCCGATGACGCCGATGTCGAGTCCGAGACGCTCGAGCGCCTCCACGTGCTCGGCGACCGCAGCGACCTCGAGCGCCTCGGCGCGGAACACGGCCGGCACGAGGAGCTGCTGGCGCTCGATGCGGCCGGCCTCGAGGCTTGTCCGCAGGCGCTCGAAGACGATGCGCTCGTGCGCCGCGTGCATGTCGACGAGGACGAGTCCGGCTGCGTTCTGCGCCAGGATGTAGATGCCGTGCAGCTGGGCAAGCGCATAGCCCAGCGCCGGCGCTTCGCCCGGTGCTTCAGCGGCCGCGGATTCCGCTGCCTGCGGACGCGCCGCGCTCGCGACGAAGGCCGCGTAGTCGGCTGCCGGCTGCGCGAGGGCGAAGGCCTGCTGCCCACCCCCACGGTGCGGTACCGCGTGCGCGCTGCGCGGCGTGTCCGCGGGCGCGAGGTCGGCGTAGGCAACCGGCGCCGCGGCGGCCCCCGGTGAGAGCGCGCGCGTCAGCGCATGCAGCACGAACTGGTGCACTGCGCGTGAATCGCGGAACCGCACTTCGGTCTTCGCGGGGTGCACGTTGACGTCGACGCCGCGCGGATCGAGCGCGAGGAACAGCACGTAGGCCGGCTGGCGATCGCCGTGCAAGAGCTCGCGATAGGCCTCGCGCGCGGCGTGCGCAAGCAGGCGGTCGCGTACGAAACGGCCATTGACGAAGAAGTACTGCATGTCGGCGCGCGAACGTGCGACGCGCGGCGAGCCTGCCAGGCCATACAGGCGCAGCGGCCCAGCGGCCACCTCGACCAACAGGCTCGCGTCCAGAAATTCACGTCCAAGCAATGCGGCGGCGCGGTCGCCCAACGCGGCACGGCGCAGGCTTACGCTCACGCGGCCGTTGTGCTTGAGCGTGAAGGCCTGTTCCGGGTGCGCGAGCGCGACGCGCCGGAAGGTTTGATCGCAGTGCCCGAATTCAGTCGCCTCGGTGCGCAGGAACTTGCGCCGCGCCGGGGTGTTGAAGTAGAGATCGCTCACGCTTACGGTGGTGCCGCGTGCCCGCGCAGTCGGCTCGACCTCGCCGACAAAAGGCCCTTCGGCGCGAATTGCGTATGCGTGCGGGCTGTCGTCCCTGCGCGAGGCGATCGTTAGCTGCGATACCGAAGCGATTGAAGCCAGCGCTTCGCCACGAAAGCCGAGGGTCGCGACCGCCTCGAGCGCCTCGAGCGTGTGGATCTTGCTCGTCGCGTGGCGCGCAAGCGCGAGCGGCAGCTCATCACGCGCGATACCGGCGCCGTCGTCCTCGACCTGTACCCGCTTGCAGCCGCCCTGTTCGAGCGTCACCTGGATCGTCGTTGACTCCGCATCGACACTGTTTTCGAGCAATTCCTTCAGCACCGAGGCCGGGCGCTCGACCACCTCGCCCGCAGCGATCTGGCTGATGAGAAGCTCGGGAAGAACGCGGATCGTTGCCATGCGCGGTGCATCGATTATAGCGGCGGCCCCGCTACAATCCGGCCATGGAACTCCTCGCGCTGCTGTGGGATTTTGCCGTCCATCTCGACCGCCATCTCGCCGCATTCGTCGCGCAGCACGGGGTCTGGGTATACGGCCTGCTGTTTCTCATCGTGTTCTGCGAAACGGGGATCGTCGTGATGCCGTTTCTGCCCGGGGATTCGCTGCTGTTCGTGGTCGGTGCGCTCGCTGCAGCGGGTGGCATGGACCTACGGATCGTGATGGCGGTACTGGTGTGTGCGGCGCTGCTCGGAGACAACGCCAACTACTGGTTCGGCCGCTGGCTGGGGCCGCGGGTGTTTCGCTCGGGCGAGGCGCGTTGGCTGAACCATCGCCACCTCGAGCGCACGCAGGCGTTCTATGCGCGCCACGGGGGTAAAACGGTGGTCATCGCGCGCTTCGTGCCGTTCGTGCGCACCTTCGCCCCGTTCGTAGCTGGCGTTGGCCGCATGCCGTATGCGCGCTTCCTCGCCTTCAGCGTGTCCGGCGCACTGCTGTGGGTCGTCTCGCTGACGCTGTTGGGCTACTTCTTCGGCAACCTACCGGTGGTCAAGCAGAACTTCACCGCGGCCATCATGCTCGTCATCGCCGCGTCGCTCGTGCCAATCGGCATCGAGTGGCTGCGCCACCGACGTTCCGCGCTCGCTGAACGCCGCTGATGCGTGCTCAGTCGCTGCGCTCGGCCGCATGGCCCGTACTGAGCGCGACCGTCGGGCGTGGCTGCTGCGGATGCTTTGCGATGTAGCGCTTTATCCCCGCGAGGATGGCGCGCGCCATGCGATCCTGATAGGCGCGGTCGTTTAGCCGCCGTTCCTCGCGCGGATTGGAGATGAACGCGGTCTCGACGAGGATCGAGGGAATGTCGGGCGCCTTCAGCACGGCGAAACTCGCCTGCTCGACATGCGACTTGTGCAGCGCATTGATTGTGCCGAGCTCGGCGAGCACCGCGTTCCCCAGCCGCAGGCTATGGTCGATCGTTGCCGTCTGCGACAGGTCGAGGAGCGTTTGCGCGAGGTAGCGGTCCTTGCGATCGAGATTCACGCCGCCGACGAGGTCGGCTTCGTTTTCTTTCTTCGCCAGCCAGCGCGCGGCCTCCGAAGTCGCACGCCGTTCGGAGAGCGCAAACACGGACGAGCCCTGCACATTCGGGCGAATGAAGGCATCGGCGTGGATCGAAACCAGCAGGTCGGCCTTCACGCGACGTGCCTTTTCGACCCGCAGTTGCAGCGGCAGGTAGTAATCGCCGTCGCGGGTGAGCAGGGCGCGCATGTTCGGCTCGTCATCGATCAGCGCCTTGAGGCGGCGCGCGATCAGCAGGGTGACGTCCTTTTCCTGGGTCCCGCGCCGTCCGAGCGCACCCGGGTCTTCGCCGCCATGACCGGGATCGATGACGATGGTCGTGAGCTGCGCGACCGGTGGCCGGGCGCCCGGTTTTTTCCTGTCTGTCGCAGCCGAGCCCTTCGGTTCGACACCGAGCTTGGGCAGCTTGCCGTCGAGCGCGATCAGCGCGGCGAGCGGATCGGGCGGCACCAGCGGGTACAGATCCAGCACCAAACGATGTCCGTATTGCGCGATCGGCTTCAGCGCGAAGGCCTGCGCGCGGACCTCGCGCTTCAGTTCGATCACCAGGCGCACGACACCCGGGCGGTTGCGCGCGGCGCGCAGGCGCGCAATGTACGGGTCGTCGGGTCGGATGTGGCTCTGCAGCGCCTCGAGCACTGGACCGAAATCCACATCCTCGAGATCGAGGACGAGGCGCTCGGGCGCAGTCACGCTGAACAGCGAGAAGCGGATCTCGCGCCGGGTCTCGAGCGTGAGGCGCGTGTAGTCGGGTGACGGCCAGAGTCGGGCGGCGACGATCGCCTCGCCCGCGCGGACCGGGCTGGCGACCTGCAGCAGGATCAGGGCGACGACGCCGGCGGCCACTGCCTCCGCGCAGCGTCGAGCCAGTCGCGGCCGGCCGGCGTGTGCGCGCGCAGCGTCGCGCTGCGCCCGACCGGCGCGAACGCGAGTTGGGTCTCGATGTCCGGCGACGCGAGCAAGCCCTTGGCACGCTCGGGCCACTCGACGATGCACGCCGACGCCGAATTGAAGTAATCCCGGAACCCTGAATTCATCCATTCAGAGGGGTCCTTGAATCGATAGAAATCAAAGTGATACAAGTTTAAGCTCGAAAACGTATAAAGTTCAACTAACGCGTAACTGGGACTTTTGACCCGCCCGGCATACCCCAGGGCCCGCAGCAGGCCGCGAACCAGTGTCGTTTTCCCGCACCCCAGCGCCCCGCGCAGGGTCAGGACCCGGCCCGGCGCCACGCCCGCGGCAAGCACCCCGCCCAGGCGCAGGGTCGCGGCTTCGTCGGGCAAGGCAACGCTAAGATGCGCTTGCATGGATGGCGCGGCACTCGCGGCGGATATCAAGGACTGGGGCAGGGCGCTCGGCTTTCAGGCGGTCGGTATCGCCGACGCCGACCTCTCGGCGGCCGAGCCGAAGTTGCTCGCATGGCTCGCGCGGGGCTGGCATGGCGAGATGGAGTATATGGCGCGCCACGGCGCGCGCCGCGCGCGCCCGGCCGAACTCGTGCCGGGGACGCTGCGCGTGATCTCCTGCCGCATGGACTACCTGCCGGACGGCGCCGAGAAGGTCGATCCGGAGCGCGCCGTCATCGCACGCTACGCGCGCGGGCGCGACTACCACAAGGTGCTGCGCAGCCGCCTGCAGACGCTATGCGAGAGGATTTCGGAGGCGGTCGGGGAATTCGGCCACCGCGTGTTCACCGATTCGGCGCCGGTGATGGAAGTCGAACTTGCGGCGAAGGCCGGAATCGGCTGGCGCGGCAAACACACGCTGCTGCTTTCGCGCGAGGCGGGGTCGTGGTTCTTTCTCGGCGAGATCTACTGCGACCTGCCGCTGCCGATCGATTCGCCTGCGAGCGAGCACTGCGGAACCTGCGAAGCCTGCATCGACGCCTGCCCGACACGCGCGATTCGAGGGCCGTATCAGCTCGACGCGCGGCGCTGCATCTCTTATCTCACCATTGAGCTTAGGACCGCGATTCCCGAGGAATTCAGGTCGCTCATCGGCAACCGGGTCTACGGCTGCGACGATTGCCAGGCGGTGTGCCCGTGGAACTCGTTCGCGCGGCCGAGCCCCGAACCCGATTTCGCGGTCAGGAACGGGCTCGATGCGGCGACGCTGGTCGAGTTGTTTGCGTGGACCGAGCGCGAGTTCGACGAACGCATGCGCGGGTCGGCGATCCGGCGAATCGGCTATGCGTGCTGGCTGCGCAACCTGGCGGTGGGCTTGGGGAACGCGCCTTCGTCGCCCGCGGTGCTCGCTGCGCTGCGGGCGCGGGCGGACCATGCCTCGGCGCTGGTCCGGGAGCACGTCGCCTGGGCGCTTGAACGTCACCCGCGCTGACACCGTCAGCGCCTGCGCGGCGGCACCCAAAAGAGTGTCGCGAGCGCCGCCGCCGCCCATGCAACATAGGCGAGGGCGAAGACCCATTCCGGCGCCCGATAGTAGAGCACGGCGTAGACCCAGCGACCGACGAACGATTCCGGACGCATGCCGCCACGCAGCAGGTCTTCCCAGATGGTGAGCGGGCAGGCGACCCCGAGCACGGCCTCCAAAGCGACAATCACAATCGCCATGAGGTGCAGGTAACGAAACCACGGGTTGCGCACCCAGCGCCACTCGAGGAGGGCGCCAACCCAGGTCAGCAGCAGTCCGCCGACGATGAACGCGGCGATCAGGAAGTGAACGACGAGGAGCGCATCGGCGGCGGCCACGCCGATATTTTCCGTCTAACCCGTCTCGCGCGGCCGGCCCGGATCGGCGATCCACTCGCTCCAGGAGCCCGGATAGATCCGCGAGCCGGAAAGACCCGCGATCTCCATCGCGAGCTGGTTGTGGCAGGCGGCGACGCCCGACCCGCAGCTGTGCACGACGCTCGCCGGAGGCGCGTCCGCGAGCAGCGCGGCGAACTCGGCGCGCAGTGCGTCTGGATTCTTGAAGCGGCCGGCAGCGAGGTTTTGGCCGCAGAAGCGGTTGCGCGAGCCAGGAATGCGTCCGGCGACCGGGTCGATCGGCTCGACTTCGCCGCGGAAGCGCTCTGCGGCGCGTGCGTCGAGCACGACCATGTCGTCGCGCCCGAGATGCGCGACGACGGTCGCGGCGTCAACGTGCTTCGCGTCCTGCGGTTTTGCGCGATAGATCGTGGCGGCAACGTTCGGCCGCTCGGCGGTGACGGGCCGGCCTTCGCTCGTCCACGCGGCGAGTCCGCCATCGAGCACGGCGGCCGCCTCGTGCCCGAGCCAGCGCAGCATCCACCAAAAACGCGACGCGGTGGTGCCGCCGCTCGCGTCGTAGGCGACGACCTGGTCGGTTGGCCGCAGCCCCTGCGCGCCGAGCCACGCCGCGAACGCATCCGCCGACGGCAGCGCATGACGCCCGTTCAAACCGGTCGGCGGCGCGGCGAGGTCGCGGTCCATGTGCGCGTGTACCGCACCCGGAATATGCGCTTCGGCGTACTGCGCGGCGCCGAGTTCGGGCTTGCCGAGGTCGTGGCGGCAATCGAACAGGCGCCAGTCGGCATCATTCAGATGGCGTGCCAGGCGTTCGGTCGAAACAAGCGTACTGTAGGCCATCGTTTTGCCTCGTGATCGCTGTGCGGCGCACTGCGGGCGAAAACCGTCATTTTACTGCGCGCCTTGCACGCAGGTTTGACCGTGCATCGAGCGTTCGGCTATGTTTGCTGCATGACCAAGGCGAGTCGCGCGCGTGCGCCGGCCCAGAAGCCGGTGCAGGAACTGACTTTCGAAAAGGCGCTCGCCGAACTCGAGCGCCTCGTCGCGCAGATGGAGAGTGGCGATCTCAGCCTTGAGCAGGCGCTCGCTGCGCACAAGCGCGGCCTCGAGCTTGCGCGTTTCTGCCAGTCACGGCTCGAGGCGGCCGAACAGCAGGTCAAGGTGCTCGAGGGCGACCTGCTCACGCCGCTGTCCGCGGCGCGAGCCGGCGACGGTGACGACGGCTGAGCCGGGCTTCCAGGCCTGGATGGGCGGCATACAGGCCCGCATGGAAGCGGCGCTCAAGCGTGTGTTGCCCTCGGCCAGGGTGGTGCCTGAGGGGCTGCATGCGGCGATGCGTTACGCCACGCTCGAGGGCGGCAAGCGCGTACGACCGCTGCTCGCCTTCGCCGCGGGCGAGGTGACGCGCGCGGCGCCCGAGCGCCTCGAAGTCGTCGCGGCGGCGGTCGAACTGATCCACGCCTACTCACTGGTGCACGACGATCTGCCCTGCATGGATGACGACCTGCTGCGCCGTGGCAAGCCGACCGTGCACGTTGCCTATGACGAGGCGACGGCGCTCCTGGCGGGCGATGCGCTTCAGGCACTCGCGTTTCAGCTGCTTGCCGAGCGCCCCCTCGCCGACGACCCTGCAGTCCAACTCGAGATGGTGCAACTCCTCGCGGCCGCTTGTGGCTCGCGCGGCATGGCGGGTGGCCAGGCGATCGACCTCGAGTCCACCGGCAAGACGCTCGCACCGACCGAGTTGGAGTTCATGCACATCCACAAGACGGGGGCCCTGATCCGCGCGTCGGTCATGATCGGCGCTGCCTGTGGCGAGCCGCTGGACGCGGCTGCGCGCGCGGGTCTCGATCGCTACGCGAAGACCATCGGACTCGCGTTTCAGGTGGTCGATGACGTGCTGGATGCGCACGCGAGCACGGCCACGCTCGGGAAAACCGCGGGCAAGGATGCGCAACAGGGTAAATCGACCTACGTCTCGGCACTCGGTGCGGGGCGCGCGCGGGAATTTGCCGAGGAACTGCGTGGCGAAGCGAAGCGGGCGCTGTCCGCAATGGGCGACGGCACACGGCGCTTGGCCGAACTTGCGGATTTCATCGTCCTGAGGAAGTTCTGATGGCGGTTGTGACGGATGCGTCGGGCGCGCTGCCACGCGCCAATCGTGGCGACGCGACTGCGGACTACAATCCCACCGGTCCCACCAATCCCGCCATGTACGCACTGCTGAAAACGATCAATGAACCGAGCGCGCTGCGCACGCTCGAGCGCAAGCAGCTCAAGCAACTCGCCGACGAGCTGCGTGCCTACGTGCTCGAATCGGTTTCGCAGACCGGCGGTCACCTGTCGGCGAATCTCGGCACGATCGAACTGACGATCGCCTTGCACACCGTATTCGCGACACCCGAGGATCGCATCGTGTGGGATGTTGGTCACCAGACCTATCCACACAAGATCCTGACCGGGCGGCGCGAGGCGATGAAGACCCTGCGCCAGCTCGGCGGCATGTCCGGATTTCCACGCCGGTCCGAGTCGATTTATGACACCTTCGGCACGGCGCATTCCTCGACGTCGATCTCGGCGGCGCTTGGCATGGCGGTCGGTGCCCGCTCGCGCGGCGAACGGCGCAAATGCATTGCCGTGATCGGCGACGGGGCGATGTCGGCGGGGATGGCGTTCGAAGCGATGAACAACGCCGGCGCGATGGATGCGGATCTGCTCGTCGTGCTGAACGACAATGAGATGTCGATATCGCCGCCAGTGGGTGCACTGACGAATTACCTCGCGCGGCTCCTGTCCGGGCGCATCTACGACACGGCGAAGCGCGCCAGCGAGCACATTCTCAAGCGCGTGCCGGGATTCTGGGAACTTGCCCGCCGGGCCGAGGAGCACGTCAAGGGGATGGTCACGCCCTCGACCCTGTTCGAGGAGTTCGGCTTCAACTACCTCGGGCCGATCGACGGTCACGACCTCGATGCGCTCATTCCGACGCTCGCCAACATCAAGAAACTCAAGGGTCCGCAGTTCCTGCACGTCGTGACGCGCAAGGGGCAGGGCTATAAATTGGCCGAGGAGGACCCGATCGCGTACCACGGCCCGGGCAAGTTCGATCCCGCGGAGGGCATTAAGAAGAGCGGCGGCGGTCGTCCGACCTACAGTCAGATCTTCGGCGACTGGCTGTGCGAGATGGCGGCAATCGAACCGCGCCTGATGGCGATCACCCCGGCGATGCGCGAGGGCTCGGGCATGGTGCGCTATTCCGAATTGTTTCCGGAACGCTACTTCGACGTCGGCATTGCCGAGCAGCATGCGGTGACTTTCGCTGCCGGCCTGGCCTGCGAAGGCCTGCGCCCGGTGGTCGCGATCTATTCGACGTTCCTGCAGCGCGGCTACGATCAGTTGATCCACGACGTCGCGATCCAGAATCTGCCGGTGGTGTTTGCGCTCGATCGCGGGGGACTCGTTGGCGGCGATGGCGCCACGCATAACGGTGCGTTCGATTTTGCCTATCTGCGCACGGTGCCGAACATGACCCTGATGGCGCCCGCCGACGAGGCCGAGTGCCGACGCATGCTGACGACGGCGCTGCGCCTCGAGGGCCCCTCGGCGGTACGCTTTCCGCGCGGCGCCGGCCCCGGCGCCGCGTTGGGCGAGACGCTCGAGACGGTGGCCGTCGGTCGGGGCGAAATCCGGCGCGAGGGGCGCGGCGTGGCGATCCTCGCCTTCGGTGCGATGCTCGCACCGGCACTGGCGGCGGCCGAGGCGCTGGACGCCACGGTCGCCAACATGCGCTTCGTCAAGCCCCTGGACAGCGAACTGATTGCGCGGCTGGCGCGGACGCATGCGCTGGTCGTGACGGTCGAAGAGCATGCGGTCATGGGTGGTGCGGGAAGTGCCGTATGCGAAGTACTCGCGGCCGCGGGCATTGAGCACCGGATCCTGCTCCTCGGCTTGCCTGACCGGTTCATCGATCACGGCGACCCCGCGAAACTGCTTGCCTCGGTCGGTCTCGACCGCGACGGCATCGAGCGCGCGGTGCGCGCGGCGCTCGGCGCAGTGGATGCGGTGGACGTGGCCGACGCGCTCAAACCGGCCGACACTGCGCGGCCATGATGGCGGCGTAACGCGCACGCGCTGCTATACTGAGCGCAGCGAACATTCCCGCACCGTTTCGCACATTCCCGCATCTTTAGCAGGGGATTGCATGAAAACTCGCGATCTTTACAACATCCCTGACGTCCAGGCGACGCGCGACTCGCGCCAGCTTGCGATCGACAAGGTCGGCATCAAGGCGATTCGTCACCCGATGCGCATCCAGGAGCGCTCCGGCGGCGTGCAGCATACGATCGCCAACTTCAACATGACCGTGGGCCTGCCGCATCACTTCAAGGGCACTCACATGTCGCGCTTCGTCGAGATTCTGAACGCGCACGAGCGCGAGATCACCGTCGAGACCTTCCAGGTCATGCTGCGCGAGATGGTCGAGCGGCTTGAGGCCGAGGCAGGCCATATCGAGATGACCTTTCCGTACTTCGTCGACAAGGCCGCGCCGGTATCCGGCGTACGCAGCCTGATCGACTACGAGGTGACGTTCATCGGCGAGATGCGCGCCGCGGGACAACGCTTCACGATGCGGGTCCTGGTGCCGGTGACCAGTCTGTGCCCCTGTTCGAAGAAGATTTCGGAGCGCGGGGCGCACAGTCAACGCTCGCATGTCACGGTCACGGCGCGCCTGAACGACTTCGTCTGGATCGAGGAGATCGTCGACCTCGTCGAGAAGCAGGCGTCGAGCGAGCTGTACGGACTGCTCAAGCGCCCGGATGAGAAATTCGTCACCGAGCACGCCTACGACAATCCAAAATTCGTCGAAGACATGGTGCGCGACGTCGCCGCGCTGCTCAATCTCGACGAGCGGATCGAAGCCTACGTGGTCGAATCGGAGAATTTCGAATCGATCCACAACCACAGCGCCTACGCGCTGATCGAGAAGGACAAGGCGGCAAAGCGCTGAAGGCGCGGGCCATGACGCATGGGTGGCGCACTCGCCGTGCCGCGCTGGCCCGCCTTGCGGGCGCCGCACTCGTCGCTCTCGGCATGACGCCCGCCGCCGCCGACGCTGATTACGCCGCCGAGCGGGCGCGCATGGTCGCCGAAGTCGAGGCGATGGTCGCCGAGACCCGCGCCGAGACCGGCCTGGCCGCACTGTCCCCCGCGGTGCGCGCAGCCCTCGGCAAGGTCGAACGCCACTGTCTGGTGCCCGCGTCGCAAGCCGCGCTGGCCTACCGCAATCATCCCCTGCCAATCGGCAGCGGGCAGACGATCTCGCAGCCCTACATCGTCGCCCTGTCGAGCGATCTGATCGACCCGCAGCCGAATCATGTCGTGCTCGACGTCGGCACGGGCTCCGGCTACCAGGCGGCGATCCTCGGCGAGATCGTCAAGCAGGTGGTCTCGATCGAAATTGTCGAGGCGCTCGCCACGACGGCGCGCCGGCAGCTCGGCGCGCTTGGCTACCGCAACATCGAGGTGCACGTGGGCGACGGCTATCTCGGCTGGCCCGAGCGCGCGCCGTTTGACGCCATCGTGGTCGCCGCCGCCGCGCCGCACATTCCGCGCGCGCTCGTCGATCAGCTGCGGCCCGGCGGCAAGATGGTGATCCCCGTCGGTGCGAACGATGCGATTCAGTACCTCGTGCTCGTCACCAAACGCGCCGATGGTGGCATCGATGAGCGCCGCGTGCTGCCGGTGCGGTTCGTTCCGCTGGTACCAGGGCCCGATCGGCCGGCGTCGCAGCGCTGAACCGGGCGGCGGCGACGCTTCAGAAGCGCCGGGTGAGCGTCATCGTGTGGCCGTCGCGCTTCATCTCGACCCGGTTTAGAAAGGTCATCCCGAGCAGCGCCATCTCCAGCCCGCTCTCGAGCACCACGGCGTCGACGTTGTGCAGTTCGATGGCGCCGATCTTCACGGCATCGAGCTTGATACTCCAGGCGGTCGTGGGGCCGTTCGCGGTGTTGATCGACCCCATCGGCCCTTTGTGGTAGTCGATGCCGAGGCGCTCGGCGTCGGCCCTGGGGAGTGCGACGACGGTGGCCCCCGTATCAAGCAGGAAGCGCACGCCCCCGCCATTGACGCTGCCCTGGATGATGAAATGGCCGCGCGGGTCGGCGGCGAGGACGACATTCTGGCGGTCGGTTTGCGCGGGACCACCCGAGCGATGGTGCTGCCCGAGGGGCAGGCGGCGGCGCGTGCCGTCGATCTCCACGATCGCATGCTGCTTATCCACCTCGATGACCCGCACGCCGGACCAGGTCCGGCCGATCTTGACCGTCTTCGGATTCCCGCCATCGATCGCCAGCACGGCGGCCTTGCCGGGCATGACCCCGATCAGGCTGATGTCGGCGGCGGCCGCTTGCATCGCGGCGAGCACGAGCAGCAGGCCGATGACGCCGGTCACAATACTCACAATACAATTGCGCGGACGATGTGTGGGTTGAATGGAGAGCATGGATGAAGCCGGTTGCAATCCTGCGCCATGTTCGCAGCGAAGGACCCGGTTATTTTGCCACTGTCCTCGAGCGGCGCTCAATCCCGCTACGCCTGGTCGCGGTAGACGCGGGCGAGGGGCTGCCGCAGTCCGCGCGCGAGTTCTCGGGCCTGGTGTTCATGGGCGGGCCGATGAGCGCGAACGACGACCTGCCGTGGATCCCGCCCGCGCTCGCGCTGATGCGGGACGCGGTGCGTCAGGACGTGCCGCTGCTCGGTCACTGCCTTGGCGCCCAGCTGATGGCCAAGGCGTTGGGCGGCAGCGTACAGCCGAATCCCGTGAAGGAGATCGGTTGGGGCGAGGTCACCGTCTCGGACAACGCACTGGCGCACGAATGGTTCGCGCCGTTGGACGGGTTCACGGCGTTTCACTGGCACGGCGAGACGTTCAGCCTGCCGCTTGGCGCGACGCGGCTACTGGAAAACGCGCACTGCGCGAATCAGGCCTTCGTGCTCGGCAAGCACGTCGGCCTGCAGTGTCACCTGGAGATGACGGCGGAACTCGTTCGCAGTTGGTGTCGCGCCGGGCGCGCGGACATCGATGCCTCGGTCGCAAGCCCCGCGGTGCAGACGCCGGACGAAATGCAGCATGCGCTTGACGCGCGGGTGGCGGCGCTGAACGCCGTCGGCGAGCGGATCTATGCGCGCTGGCTCGCGGGGTTGGCGGGCGATTAATCGCGCCGCACGCCGCACGCGGCGCGCCGGCGGCGTCAGTCGCGGAAATTGATGAACTGCAGCGGCAGGTCGGTGACCGACGTGCGCACCATCTGCATCGCGGTCTGCAGATCGTCCTTCTTGGCGCCCGAAATTCGAACCGCGTCGCCCTGAATCGACGCCTGGACCTTGAGTTTCGCGTCCTTGACCAGTTTCACGATCGATTTGCCCTTGTCCTGCGGCACGCCGACTTTCACGGTCACGGCGCGCTTGACCTTGTCTCCGGAGATCTTCTCGATGCCGCCAAGCTCGAGGTAGCGCAGGTCGACGTTGCGCTTGGTCAGGCGTCCGCGCAGGACATCGAGCACCTGGCCGAGCTTGAACTCGTCGTCCGCGAACACCGTGAGCTGGAGCTCGTTCTGCTCGATGCGGGCGTCGGAACCTTTGAAATCGTAACGGTTGCCGATTTCCTTGCTCGCCTGCTCGGTGGCATTGCGGATTTCCTGCTTGTCCACCTGGGAAACGATGTCGAACGATGGCATGGGACGGCACGCCCGTGTGCGAATGCGGGCGTTCATCATAACGCAGTGCGGTGGGGAGCCTGGCTGCGCCTGCGGTGTTGAACGACCGCAAACCCGCGACACCGCGCGCGGCTAGCGCCGGTTCAGACGCAGCAATTCCTCAACCCAGCGCTGCGTCGTGAGTTTTATCCACTCGAGGTCTGCGGGGCCTTGGTAGCCGGTGAACACCGAGACGCTAAGCGCGCGCTCACGCAGGCGCAGCAGCGTTGTCGTCGACAGAAGGTAATACCCGGGTTCGGCCTTCTCCCACCAGAATTCCTTCTCCTCCGCCGACAGCCGCGCGCCCTGAATGATCGAGAGCAGTGCCGGCTCCCGGCGCAGCTCGGCGAGTAGCGCGGGCTGTCCCGCCGGGCGGCCCTCGAGGAACTTGCGGTAGTCGGTGATCCCCGGTGGCGGCGCTTCGAGTCCGCGTGTGAGCTCCGCGACGTAGCGCTCGAAATCGTTTACCGAGACCTGGCGCCGCTCGAGCGAACGCGGCGTGACCACGATCATGTACTGGCGCAGCTCGGGTGTGTCGCCGACGGTGAAGCGCCGCAGATCGGCGTCGGTGATGCCGAACAGCAGGACCCGGTTGGATGCGGAGGTGAGCGACTCGGCCATTTCGAGCACGCGCGGGGAGCCGGTGAACGCGGCGTCCGAGAACCCCGGCGGCGTATCAAGCGCGATGCTGGCCTGGCCGAGCCGGACCGCGAAGGGTGTCGCGAGAACCGGCGCCGCGGTGAGTGCCGCGGCCAGCAGTGCGGCCAGCAGTGCAATGCCTGCGCGCGCGCTCATGTGGACGCTTTCCGCCGCCGCCGCTGGTTGGCCGCGATCCGCAAGCGCAGGGCGTTTAGCCGAATGAATCCGGCGGCATCGGCCTGGTCGTAGGCGCCCGCGTCGTCCTCGAAGGTCGCGATGGTCGGATCGAACAGCGAGTCGGTCTTCGAGGCACGCCCGGTGACGATAACCGACCCCCTGTTCAGCTTCAGCCGCACCGTGCCATTGACCGTTGCCTGCGATGCGTCAATCAGGGTCTGCAGCAGACGCCGCTCGGGGCTGAACCAGTAGCCGTTGTAGATCAGGCGTGCGTAGCGCGGCATGAGATCGTCCTTCAACGCGAGCACCTCGCGATCCAGGGTGATCGACTCGATTGCGCGATGCGCCTTCAGCATGATCGTCCCACCTGGCGTTTCATAGCAACCCCGGCTCTTCATGCCGACGTAGCGGTTCTCGACCACGTCCAGCCGGCCGATGCCGTGGCGCCCGCCCAGGCGATTCAGCGTCGCGAGCACGCGCGCCGGGCTCATGCGCCGGCCGTTCACCGCGACGATGTCCCCGTGGCGGTATTCGAGTGCGACCTGCTCGGGCCGCTTCGGCGCGCGCTCAGGCGATACGGTGATGCGCCACATCGACGCCTCGGGCTCGAGGTTCGGATCCTCCAGCATGCCGCCCTCGTAGGAGATATGCAACAGGTTGGCGTCCATCGAGTAAGGCGCGCCGCCTTTGCGCTTCTTGAAATCCACCGGGATGCCATGCTGATCGGCGTAGCGCAGCAGCTTTTCGCGCGACAGCAGGTCCCACTCGCGCCACGGCGCGATGATCTTCACGTTCGGCATCAGCGCGTAGGCGCCGAGCTCGAAACGCACCTGGTCGTTGCCCTTGCCGGTCGCGCCATGGGCGATGGCATCGGCGCGCGTCTTTTTCGCGATCTCGACCATGTGCTTCGCGATGAGCGGCCGCGCAATCGACGTGCCGAGCAGGTATTCGCCTTCGTAGACCGCGTTCGCTCTGAACATCGGAAACACGAAATCGCCGACGAATTCCTCCTTCAGGTCCTCGATGAAGATGTTGCTGCGCCGAATGCCGAGCGCGAGCGCCTTCTTGCGCGCCGGTTCGACCTCCTCGCCCTGGCCGATGTCGGCGGTGAACGTCACCACCTCGCAGGCGTAGTTGTCCTGGAGCCATTTCAGGATGACCGAGGTGTCGAGCCCACCGGAGTAGGCGAGGACCACCTTCTTGATTTTTTTCATCTTCGGGTTCTTCACGTTCACGGGTTGACGGATGGTGAGATCGTGGGCTGTGATTCCTGGATGCGGTCGGGCGCTGTGCGCGGGCTCATGTTGCGCGCACCTCGCCGAGGAGCAGAAATTCGAGCAACGCCTTCTGCGCGTGCAGGCGGTTCTCGGCCTCGTCCCAGACCACGCTCTGCGGTCCGTCGATGACCTCCGCCGCGACTTCTTCGCCGCGGTGCGCCGGCAGGCAATGCATGAACAACGCCTCGGGCTTGGCGGCGCGCATCATGTCGGTGTCGACCTGCCAGTCCCGGAACGCCTTGCGCCGGGCCTCGTTCTCGGTTTCGAATCCCATGCTGGTCCACACGTCGGTCGTCACCAGATCCGCGCCACGCACGGCTTGCAGCGGGTCGCTGAACTGGGTGAAGTGGCTCGACCCGCGCAAGCCGGCGCGCACCGCGTCGACCTCATAGCCCGGCGGCGTCGACACGTGGACGTTGAAGTCGAGCACTTCGGCGGCCTGCAGCCAAGTGTTGCAGACGTTGTTCGAGTCACCAATCCACGCCACCGTGCGCCCCTGCAGTTCGCCACGGTGCTCGATGAAGGTGTAGACGTCGGCGAGAATCTGGCAGGGATGATATTCGTTGGTCAGGCCGTTGATCACCGGCACGCGCGAGCGTGCCGCGAAACGCTCGATGACCGCTTGTTCGAAGGTCCGGATCATGACCGCGTCGCACATGCGCGAAATGACCTGCGCCGAGTCCTCCACCGGTTCGCCGCGGCCGAGTTGCGAGTCGCGCGTGCTGAGGAATATCGCCGTGCCGCCGAGCTGGTGCATGCCCGCCTCGAACGACAGCCGCGTGCGCGTCGACTGCTTCTCGAAGATCATCGCCAGCGTGCGATCCGCGAGCGGCCAGTAGCGCTCGTAGCGCTTGAATCGATCCTTGATCCAGCGTGCGCGCTCGAACAGCTGCGCGTAGTCCGCGCGCGAAAAATCCTTGAACTGGAGGTAGTGGCGCGCGTCCATGCGGACGCCTCAGACCGCGGCGGTGCGCGGTTCGGCGCCGGCGCGCGCCAGGAATTCCTTGATGATCGGCACCAGGCGCTCGACGACCATGCGCCCTTCGATTTCGGTCATGATGAGTGGTGGCAGGAGGCGCACGACGCGCTCATTGGCGACGTTTATGATCAGTCCCTCGGCGAGTGCCATCGGGACGATCTCGCCGCAGGGCCGGTCAAGTTCGATGCCGATCATCAATCCCATGCCGCGGATCTCACGCAGCTGCGCCAGGCCAGCGAGCCCCGCGACCAGGCCGTCTCGAATCACGCGCCCGACGCGCTCGGCATTGCCGAGCAGGTCGTCGCGCTGTATCGTTTCGATGGTCGCGACGAGCGCCGCCATCGCGAGCGGATTGCCGCCGAAGGTCGAGCCGTGGTGGCCCGGATTGAACACGCCTTTCGCCCGCCCGCCCGTAATGCAGGCGCCGGCCGGCACGCCGCCGGCCAGGCCCTTGGCGAGCGGGACCACATCCGGCAGGAAGCCCGCGTGCTGGTAGACGAACCACTTGC
>JAQBBQ010000107.1:0-8441 GCA_032125995.1 Betaproteobacteria bacterium
CGTCAAGCTGCAAGTCCCGGCGGGCAAGGCGAACCCCTCGCCACCCGTCGGCCCGGCGCTCGGACAACGCGGCCTCAACATCATGGAGTTCTGCAAGGCGTTCAACGCGCAGACCCAGAAGGTGGAGCCCGGCCTGCCGCTACCCGTGGTGATCACGGCCTATGCCGACAAGAGCTTCAGCTTCATTATCAAGACGCCGCCGACCGCGGTATTGATCAAGAAGGCCGCGGGCCTCGAATCTGGCAGCGCGCGACCGCACACCGACAAGGTGGGCAAGATCACGCGTAAGCAGGCCGAGGAGATCGCACGCGTGAAGATGCCCGATCTCACCGCGGCCGACATGGAGGCTGCGGTGCGCACTGTCGCGGGCAGCGCGCGTTCGATGGGCGTCATCGTGGAGGGCCTCTAAATGACGACGCTCTCGAAGCGCAGAAAGGCGCTGGTCGAAAAGGTCGACCGCAACAAGGCCTATGCGGCGGCCGAGGCGCTCGCGCTGGTGAAAGACGTTGCGACCGCAAAATTCGACGAATCGGTGGATGTCTCGATCAACCTCGGGATCGATCCGAAGAAATCGGACCAGGCGGTGCGCGGCTCGGTGGTGCTCCCGGCGGGCACTGGCAAGACGGTACGCGTCGCGGTATTCGCGCAGGGTGACAACGCGGAGGCGGCAAAGGCTGCCGGCGCCGACATCGTTGGCATGGAGGACCTCGCCGAACGCGTGAAGGCCGGAAAATTTGATTTCGACGTCGTGGTCGCGGCGCCCGACGCGATGCGCGTCGTCGGCCAGCTTGGCCAGATCCTCGGGCCGCGGGGGTTGATGCCGAATCCGAAAGTGGGGACGGTGTCCGCCGATGTCGCGGGTGCGGTGAAAAACGCGAAAGCAGGTCAGGTGCAGTTTCGTGCGGACAAGTCGGGCATCGTGCAGTGCACGATCGGCCGTGCATCGTTCAGCGCTGACCAGCTGCGCGAGAACCTGGCGGCGCTCGTCGACGCACTCAACCGCGTGAAGCCCGCAAACGCGAAGGGCGTGTACATGCGCAAGCTGTCGGTGTCGAGCACGATGGGGCTCGGCGTGAAGGTGGACCTCGCCTCGCTGTCGACGCAGACGCAAGGGTGAGGGAAAACGAACTTTGGGCCGCCGCGAAGTGCGAGCAGCGCGCGATGGGTTTTTCGCGCGCCGGTTGTGCGCCGCGGCTGCTGTCAAAGACCGTAGGGGTGGTCACGGCGCGCGCGCCGCGGCCGCTTAATCGACTGCAGTCGTCGGTCGCCCTACGCAGATGGCGTACCCGAAGGGGGTGCGTGGCCATGGTGGATCGGCCCGCACACCCGAGCAGGTTCCGCAAGGGTCCTGACGCAAGGTCGCCGAAGGGGCGGGTCCGCAAGGATTCGCGTGTGACTAACCATGCACCCACGGGTGGAATGCCCATGGAGGTAGACCTTGAGTCTTAATCAGGAGAAAAAGCGGGCGGTCGTCACCGAGATCGCCGCGCAGCTCGCGGGCGCCCAGGCGCTGATTGTTGCGGAGTACCGCGGCGTCAACGTCGAAGCGGTCACCAGCCTGCGCGTCAAGGCGCGTCAATCGGGTCTCACGCTGCGCGTGCTGAGGAACACGCTCGCGCGGCGCGCGGTTGTAGGCACGCCGTTCGAGAAGCTGACCGACCAGCTGGTCGGCCCGCTGCTCTACGGCATCGCCGCAGATCCGGTCGCTGGCGCCAAGGTGCTCTCCGCGTTCGCGAAGGAAAACGAGTCGTTCGTCATCAAGGCGGGCGTGATGTCGAACAACTTGATGTCCAGTGTCGACATCAAGGCGCTCGCGTCGCTGCCGAGCCGCAATGAACTTCTGGCGATGCTCGTCGGCACGCTGCAGGCGCCGATCACGAAACTGGTGCGCACCTTGAACGAGGTGCCGGCCGGATTCGTACGCACGCTCGCCGCATTGCGCGACCAAAAGGAGAACGCCGCAGCCTAAGCGCAGTTCGCAGTTGCGCGCAGACGGCATGCAGTGATCAGGAAATCGGAAAACCAGGAACCCCAGGAACCTAACTCAGGATTGGAGTCAACGATGGAACGAACGCAGATTCTTGAAGCGATTTCGAATATGAGCGTCCTCGAGCTGTCTCAGCTCATCAAGGACGCGGAAGAGAAATTCGGCGTGTCGGCTGCGGCAGCGGTTGCCGTCGCGGCGCCGGCAGGTGCCGCCGCGCCGGCGGCCGAGGAGCAGACCGAGTTCACGGTGATGCTCACCGTCGTGGGCGAAAACAAGGTGAACGTGATCAAGGCGGTGCGCGAGGTGACCAGCCTCGGCCTGAAGGAAGCCAAGGATCTCGTCGACGGCGCGCCGAAGGCGGTGAAGGAGGGGGTGTCAAAGGCCGATGCCGACGCCGTCGCCAAGAAGCTCAGCGACGCGGGCGCGAAAGTCGAGATCAAGTAAGCACGCAAACCTGAAACAGACGATTACGCGATTCGATGAACAGGTGACCGAGGCCGGAGCGGGACGCGCTTGCGCGCGCCCATCCGGACCGAGGTCAGTGCCAAGGCGCCGTGCCTTCAGTGGCGCGACCCCTTGGCTTTGACTTTGGGCCTGCCGCAGGTGCGGCAGCGCTTTTCGACCGGGAGCATTCATGACGTATTCCCTTACTGAGCGTAAACGTATCCGCAAGAGCTTCGCGAAGCGCGCCGCCGTGCTGAACGTGCCGTTTCTGATCGCGACGCAGCTCGAATCGTTCACTGCGTTCCTGCAGGCGCACGTTGCGCCGGAGCATCGCAAGAACCAGGGCTTGCAGGCGGCGTTTACCTCGATCTTCCCGATCGTCAGCCATTCGGGCTTCGCGCGACTCGAGTTCGTTTCGTTCTCGCTCGGCGAGCCGCCGTTTGACGTGCGTGAGTGCCAGCAGCGCGGGCTGACCTACGCCAGTCCGCTGCGCGCCAAGGTGCGCCTGGTGATCCTCGACAAAGAGGCGCCGAAACCGACGACCAAGGAAGTGAAGGAGCAGGAGGTGTACATGGGTGAGATTCCGCTCATGACCACGACCGGCTCGTTCATCATCAATGGCACCGAGCGCGTGATCGTCAGCCAGCTGCACCGTTCGCCCGGGGCATTCTTCGAGCATGACCGCGGCAAGACGCATTCGAGCGGCAAGCTCTTGTTCTCGGCGCGCGTCATTCCCTACCGCGGCTCCTGGCTCGATTTCGAGTTCGATCCGAAGGACATCGTGTTTTTCCGCGTTGACCGTCGGCGCAAGATGCCGGTCACGATCATCCTGAAGGCGCTCGGCTATACGCCCGAGCGCATCCTCGCCGAGTTCTTTGCGTCCGACAGCTTTCAAATCGCGGCGGACCACGTGCGCTTCGAAGTGGTGCCCGAGCGCCTGCGCGGCGAAGTGGCGCGCTTCGACATCAACGACAAGGCGGGGAAGTCGATCGTGGCGAAGGACAAGCGCATCACGGTCAAACACATCCGCGACATGGAGGCCGCCGGGATCAAGCGCGTCGATGCGCCTGACGAATTCATCATGGGCCGCACGATCGCGCACAACGCGATCAATGCCGAGACCGGTGAGGTGATCGCGAACGCCAACGAGGAAATCACCGAGACGCTGCTCGCCCAGCTGCGCGAGGCGAAGATCGACGCGGTACGCACGCTGTTTATCAACGACCTTGACCAGGGCGGATATATCTCGCATACCCTGCGCGCCGACGAAACGGCGGACATGAGCGCGGCGCGCGTGGCGATTTACCGCATGATGCGCCCGGGCGAGCCGCCGACCGAGGACGCAGTCGAGTCGCTGTTCAACGGCCTGTTTTTCGCCGAGGAGCGCTACGACCTGTCAGCAGTCGGGCGGATGAAGTTCAATCGCCGCATCGGGGTGCCGAACGAGACCAGCTGGCAGATCCGGCTGCGCAGCATCGCGCTTCCCCGCGAGACCGAGGCCGAGGTACGCGAGTACTTCGGCAACAAGCCCGAGCTGTCGCTCGGCAAGGTGGGCCTGGAAGGCGTTGCGAACGAGGCAGAGGCGCAGGCGGTCATCGAGCGCATGTACCAGGACCTCAAGTCGAAGGGTATCGACCGCTCGAAGCTCGAAGCGACGCTCGAGCCCCGCGTCACGCTCAGCCCGAAGGACATCGTTGAGGTGATCCGCATCCTGGTCGAGCTGAGAAACGGCCGCGGCGAGGTGGACGACATCGACCATCTCGGCAACCGGCGCGTGCGCTCGGTCGGCGAGCTCGCCGAGAACCAGTTCCGGGCGGGCTTGGTGCGCGTCGAGCGCGCGGTGCGCGAGCGGCTCACCCAGGCCGAGTCGGACAATCTGATGCCGCACGACCTGATCAATGCGAAACCGATTTCGGCGGCGATCAAGGAGTTCTTCGGTTCGTCGCAGCTGTCGCAGTTCATGGACCAGACCAACCCGCTGTCCGAGATCACCCACAAGCGCCGCGTGTCGGCGCTGGGACCAGGCGGCCTGACGCGCGAGCGCGCCGGCTTCGAGGTCCGCGACGTGCATCCCACGCACTACGGGCGCGTGTGCCCGATCGAGACGCCGGAAGGCCCGAACATCGGCTTGATCAATTCGCTCGCGCTCTATGCGCGGACCAACCGCTACGGCTTTCTCGAGACGCCCTACCGCAAGGTGAAAGACGGCCGCGTGACCGACACGATCGATTATCTGTCGGCAATCGACGAAGGCCACTACGTGATCGCCCAGGCGAACGCGGCGGTGGACAAGACGGGGCGCCTGACCGATACGCTGGTTTCCTGCCGCTACGTGAGTGAATTCGAGCTCAAGTCGCCCGAGGACGTGCATTACATGGACGTGGCGCCGTCGCAGATCGTTTCGGTCGCGGCATCGCTCATTCCCTTCCTCGAGCATGACGACGCGAACCGCGCGTTGATGGGCTCGAACATGCAACGCCAAGCAGTGCCTTGCTTGCGTCCGGAGAAGCCGCTGGTCGGCACCGGCCTCGAGCGTACCGCTGCGATCGACTCGGGGATCTGCGTCATTGCACTGCGCGGTGGCGTGGTGGACTACGTCGACGCCACCCGGATCGTGGTGCGCGTGAACGACGACGAAACGGTCGCCGGCGACGTGGGCGTGGACATCTATCCGATGAGCAAGTACACGCGCTCCAACCAGAACACGAACATCAACCAGCGTCCGATCGTGCGTCAGAACGAGCGCATCGCGAAGGGCGACGTCATCGCCGACGGCAGTTCGACCGACCTGGGCGAGCTCGCGCTCGGCCAGAACATGCTGGTTGCGTTCATGCCGTGGAACGGCTACAACTTCGAGGACTCGATCCTGATCTCGGAGCGGGTCGTGGCCGAGGACCGCTTTACCTCGATCCACATCGAGGAGCTGACGGTGGTTGCACGCGACACCAAGCTCGGCTCCGAGGAAATCACGCGCGACATTTCCAACCTCTCGGAAGGCCAGCTCTCGCGCCTGGACGAGTCGGGCATTGTCTACATCGGCGCCGAGGTCGAGGCCGGAGACGTGCTGGTTGGCAAGGTGACGCCGAAGGGCGAAACCCAGCTCACGCCGGAAGAAAAACTCCTGCGCGCGATCTTCGGCGAGAAGGCCTCCGACGTGAAGGACACCTCGCTGCGTGTGCCCTCGGGCATCAGCGGCACCGTGATCGACGTGCAGGTGTTCACGCGCGAAGGCATCGAGCGCGACGCGCGCAGCGAGTCGATCATTGCAGACGAACTCAAGCGCTACAAGACCGACCTCGCCGACCAGATGCGGATCGTCGAAGCCGATACGTTCGAGCGGCTCGAGCGCTTGCTGACCGGCAAGACCGCGAACGGCGGGCCGAAGCGTCTGGCGAAGGGCAGCAAGATCGCCAAGACCTACCTCGAGTCGATCGAGCGCTACGACTGGTTCGACATCCGGCTCGCGAACGAGGAGGCCGCCGCGCAGCTCGAAGGCCTCAAGGACTCGCTCGCGCAGAAGCGCAGGGAGTTCGATGCCATGTTCGACGCGAAAAAGAAAAAGCTCACGCAGGGCGATGAGCTGCCGCCGGGCGTGCTGAAGATGACGAAGGTCTACGTCGCGGTGAAGCGGCGCTTGCAGCCGGGCGACAAGATGGCTGGCCGCCACGGCAACAAGGGCGTGATCTCGAAGATCGTGCCGATCGAGGACATGCCGCACATGGCCGATGGCACGCCGGTCGACGTCGTGCTCAATCCGCTCGGGGTGCCCTCGCGAATGAACGTGGGCCAGATCCTCGAGACGCACCTCGGCTGGGCGGCAAAGGGCCTCGGCAACCAGCTTGGGGCCATGCTGCAGGCGCAGGCCAAGGTGCCCGAGATGCGCAAATTCCTCGAGCGCATCTACAACATGAGCGGCAAAGGGGAGAACCTGTCGGAACTCTCCGACGAGGCGCTGCTCGAACTTGCCACCAATCTGCGCGCCGGCATCCCCTTTGCAACGCCGGTGTTCGACGGCGCTTCGGAAGCGGACATCAACGCGACTCTCGAGCTCGCCGGGCTGCCGATCTCGGGGCAGGTGCGGCTGTATGACGGACGCACGGGCGAGGCCTTCGACCGCGAGGTCACGGTCGGCTACATGCACGTGCTTAAGCTGCACCACCTCGTCGACGACAAGATGCACGCGCGCTCGACAGGTCCCTACAGCCTCGTTACGCAGCAGCCGCTCGGCGGCAAGGCGCAGTTCGGCGGCCAGCGCTTCGGCGAGATGGAGGTCTGGGCGCTGGAGGCCTACGGCGCGGCCTACACCCTGCAGGAGATGTTGACGGTGAAGTCGGACGACATCGCCGGGCGCACCAAGGTGTACGAAAACATCGTCAAGGGCGACCACAAGATCGAGGCCGGCATCCCGGAGTCGTTCAACGTGCTGGTGAAGGAAATCCGGTCGCTCGGCATCGACATCGACCTCGAGCGTCACTGACATAGGGCGGAGCAGACACCGATGAAAGCACTACTAGAGCTGTTCAAGCAGGTCCAGCAGGTCGAGGAATTCGACGCGATCAAGATTGGTCTCGCCTCGCCGGAGAAGATCCGGTCGTGGTCCTACGGCGAAGTGAAGAAGCCGGAGACCATCAACTACCGGACCTTCAAGCCGGAGCGCGACGGTCTGTTCTGCGCCCGCATCTTCGGGCCGATCAAGGATTACGAGTGCGTCTGCGGCAAGTACAAACGGCTCAAGCACCGCGGCGTGATCTGCGAGAAGTGCGGCGTCGAAGTGACGCTCGCCAAGGTGCGCCGCGAGCGTATGGGCCATATTGAACTTGCCAGCCCGGTAGCGCATATTTGGTTCCTCAAGTCGCTCCCCAGCCGGCTTGGCCTGGTGCTCGACATGACGCTGCGCGACATCGAGCGCGTACTCTACTTCGAGGCCTACGTCGTCACCGACCCGGGACTGACGCCGCTCAAACGCGCGCAGCTCCTCACCGAGGACGACTACCTGTCGAAAGTCGAGGAGTTTGGCGACGACTTCTCGGCGGCCATGGGTGCCGAGGGCGTACGTTCGCTGTTGCGCTCGCTCGATATCAACCGCGAGATCGAGGGGCTGCGCAAGGATCTTGAGGCGACCTCGTCGGACGCCAAAATCAAGAAGCTCGCCAAGCGCCTGAAAGTGCTCGAGGGCTTCAAGGCCTCGAATATCAAGCCCGACTGGATGATCATGGAGGTCCTGCCGGTGCTGCCGCCGGAGCTGCGGCCGCTCGTGCCGCTGGACGGCGGGCGCTTCGCGACCAGTGATCTGAACGATCTCTATCGGCGCGTGATCAACCGCAACAACCGCCTCAAGCGTCTGCTCGAGCTGAAGGCGCCGGAAATCATCGTGCGCAATGAGAAGCGCATGCTCCAGGAGGCGGTGGATTCGCTGCTCGACAACGGCCGCCGCGGCAAGGCGATGACCGGCGCGAACAAGCGTCCGCTCAAGTCGCTCGCCGACATGATCAAGGGCAAGGGCGGACGTTTCCGCCAGAACCTGCTCGGCAAGCGGGTGGACTACTCGGGCCGCTCGGTGATCGTCGTCGGCCCGCAACTGAAGCTGCATCAGTGCGGCCTGCCGAAGAAGATGGCGTTGGAGCTCTTCAAGCCCTACATCTTCAACAAGCTCGAGCTTCTCGGGCTGGCGACCACCATCAAGGCGGCCAAGCGCCTGGTCGAGCAGGAAGTGCCCGAAGTCTGGGACATTCTCGAGGAGGTGATTCGCGAGCACCCGGTGTTGCTTAATCGCGCACCGACGCTGCACCGCCTCGGCATCCAGGCCTTCGAGCCCGTGCTGATCGAGGGCAAGGCGATTCAGCTTCATCCGCTGGTGTGCGCGGCGTTCAACGCCGACTTCGACGGCGACCAGATGGCGGTGCATGTGCCCCTGTCCTTCGAAGCGCAGCTCGAGGCACGGGTACTCATGCTGGCGTCGAACAACATCCTGTTGCCGTCCATCGGTCGGCCGGTTGCTGCCCCGACACAG
>JAQBBQ010000108.1:0-9859 GCA_032125995.1 Betaproteobacteria bacterium
ACGTGAACGGCAGGGTCACGCTGAACGCGATCGACCAGACGATGGAGCAGCTCCTGGTACGCGTCGCGCGCCAGGTCGACATGCGCTACGAGGTCAAAGGCGGCACGCTCATCATCCAGCGCGATACGCCCTTCCTGCGCGTGTACCGGATCGATTACGTCAATGTGTCGCGCGAGGGCAGCGTCAACGGCACCCTCGCGTCGAATGTCACTGGTAGCAGCTCACAGGGCGGCGCGTCGGGCGGCGGGGGCGATCAGAGCAACACAACGACCAAGATCACTGCGGAATCCAATAACAAGTTCTGGCAGTCGCTCGAACAGAACGTGAAGGAGATCCTGCGCGAGACGGACAAGATCGTTTCTGCACCAACCCCGGCAACGCCCGCCTCCGCGTCGGTCAAACCGGCGGCCGGCGCGCAACCGCAGGGCGCGCAGCCGACCCAGGTCGCGACCGCGGGTCCGGGGGTCGTCTACCGCGAGGCGGCGTCGGTCATCGTGAATAAGGAATCGGGCGTCGTGTCGGTGCGCGCGACCTCGCGCCAGCACGAGAAGATCCAGGAGTTCCTCGACCAGGTGATGGCGAATGCGCGGCGCCAGGTTCAGATCGAGGCCACGGTGGTCGAAGTCCAGCTCAACAACAACTACCAGCGCGGCATCGACTGGCGGATCCTGAGCAGTAGCTCACCCTGGAGCCTCACGAATCAGAGCCAGGGCAACTTTCCGTTCAATGCCGCTAACACGGGCGGGCTGACGATCGGTTACCTCAGCGGATCGATCAGCGTGAACATCCGCCTGCTGGAGCAATTCGGCCAAATACGCGTGCTCTCAAGCCCGACGATCAGCGCGATCAACAATCAGATCGCCGTGCTCAAGGTCGTCGACAACATCGTGTACTTCGAAGTCAAGTCGAACGTAAGCCAGCAAGCGAATGCTGGCGCGATCTCGACCTTTGAGACCACGCCGCGCACGGTGCCGGTGGGCTTCGTGATGGGCGTCGTCCCGCAGATCAGCGAGAACAGCGTGATCTCGCTCCTGGTGCGGCCGTCGATCTCGCGCGTCACGCGCTTCGTCACCGACCCGAATCCGGCGCTCACTGCCACGGATAACAACGGCCAACGAATCCTGAACCAGGTTCCCCAAATTCAAACCCGGGAAATGGAGTCGGTGCTGCGGCTGCAGGATGGCCAGACCGCGGTGCTCGGCGGCTTGATGCAGGACGAGAGCAACAACACCGAGGGCACGATTCCCGGCTTGCGTAGCGTCCCGCTCCTCGGGGAGCTGTTCTCGCAGCGCAACGACACGAACATAAAATCCGAGCTCGTGATATTCCTCCGCGCGACGATCATCCGCGACGCGAGCATCGAAGGCGATTACCGCAGCTATCGACGCTATCTCCCGCAGGACGATTTCTTCAGCACGCCGAACCCGGGGCGAGTCGCACCGCCCGTCAAGCTGCGTAAAAAGGGCGAGTAGCCGTGAGCCTGCTGCTCGACGCACTGAAGAAAGCCGAGAAGGCAAAGGAAGACGCGCAACGCGGCGACAAACCGGAAGCACCACGCGCGGACACGCTGAGCCTCGCGCCTTCGCCAGAAGAGCCCAAGCGCGTCATGACGCGCGACAAACTCCCCGACATTTCAGCGCCGCTCGAGATCGTCAGCGACGATCTGTCCCAGCGGCAATCGGCTGCGCCGAACGCCGAAGCCCCGACGGCGGCACCCGCCGCGCGTCGACCGCCACCGGCCGCCGCGGCGCGGCCGGGCGCCGATGCCGCGGCACCACAGCGCGCGGCCGCGCAGAAGGTATTCCAGGCGAAGTTCAAGGAGCCGAACCCGAAGCTGCCCTTCTACATCACGATGGGGGCGCTCGGCGTATTCGCGATCGGGACGATCGTGTACTTCTGGATCCAACTCCGCCCGCCGCCACCGCTCGTCAATGCGAACCCGCGGCCGCCTTCTGGCGAGCAGCCCGTCGCCGTCGCCAAAGCGCCACCGACGGCGCGCGGACCCGCGAGCGCGGGCACGCCGGCCGCATCCTCGGCACAGGCCATTCCCGGATTGCCCGCGGGACCGGCAGCGAGCGCAACACCCGCGCCGAAGCCGGCCACGAGCCCGCCGCCCGCCCCGCGTGCAGCGCAACCGGAACCGAAGCCGGCCGCCCGAGTCGCGCCCACTCGGCCCGGTGAGGTGCAGGTGGCCGTGGGCGATCGTCCCGCGTCGAGCGCCACCACGGTGCGCGCGCTCGGCCGCCGCGCACCCGCACGCGTGAATCCGGGGGTCGCAGCCGGCTATAGCGCCTATCAGACGGGCGACCTTGCCGCCGCGCGGCGCGGCTATCAAGACGCCTTGCGCGCAGAACCGAGGAACATCGACGCGCTCCTCGGCATGGCGGCAGTCGAGTTGCGCGACCGGCAGCTCGCCGCCGCCGACGCGTATTACCGGCGCGTGCTGCGCCTCGATCCCCGCAACGCGCATGCGCAGGCCGGCATGCTCGCCCTGCGCAACCAACAAGTCGATCCGGTCGCCGCGGAAAGCCAGGTCAAGACCTTGCTCGCGCGCGAGCCGCAGGCCGAGGCGCTGCAGTTCACGCTCGGCAATCAGTACGCGCAGCAGCAACGCTGGGGCGAGGCGCAGCAGGCCTACTTCAAGGCGCTCGCCACCGATCCTGACAATCCGGATTTCGCCTACAACCTCGCCGTCAGCCTCGATCATTTGAGACAGGTCACCCCGGCTCTGCAGCACTATCGGCTGGCGCTCAAGCTCGCGCAGACGCGCGGCGCCGGGTTCGACGCGAACGCCGTACGCGCGCGCGTCGCGCAACTGGCGCGCTGACAGAATCTGACGCCCGGCCCTTTGCGGCCGGCGGGTATCATTCAAGCTGGATGAATTCGCCCACCAACCCACAGGCAAAACGCCACCTCGGCCAGATCCTGATCGACCAGGGCATCCTTACCGAGGATCAGTTGCGCATCGCGCTCCTCGAGCAGATGAAGTCGCACCTGCCCGTGGGGCGCCTGCTGGTGCAACTCGGCTTCGTGTCGGAAGCCACGCTGCGTGATGCGTTGTCCGAAAAGCTCGGCCTGCAGTCGGTCGATCTCTCGCACATCATCGTCGACCCGACCGCGCTGAGTGCGCTGCCGCGCGAGCTTGCGCGGCGCTACCGCATGTTCCCGGTGGCGCTGGACCGCGCGGCCAAGCGCCTCATCGTCGCGTTGTCGGACACCAACAACATCGCCGCCATCGACCAGCTGCGCGCGCACCTCAAGGGCGAGCTGGAGATCGAATTGCGCCTTGCCGGCGACATCGAGATCGAGCGCGCGATCGAGCATTACTACGGCCACGAGTTCTCGATCGACGGGATCCTGCGCGAGATCGAAACCGGCGAGGTCGACTACACGTCGATCTCCGAGGGCGACGAGTACAGCCAGCCGGTGGTGCGGCTGATCTCGGCGCTGCTCGCTGACGCGGTGGAACGTAACTCCTCCGACATCCACTTCGAACCCGAGCAGAACTTCCTGCGTATCCGCTACCGGATCGACGGCGTGCTGCGCCAAATCCGCAGCCTGCACAAGACCTACTGGCCGGCGATGGCGGTGCGCCTCAAAGTAATGGCGAAGATGAACATCGCCGAGACGCGCGCGCCGCAGGACGGGCGCATTTCGGCGACGCTCTCGGGCCGCCCAATCGACTTTCGCGTCTCCAGTCTGCCGACCACGCACGGCGAGAACGTCGTCCTGCGCATCCTCGACCGGCAAAAGGGAATCGTCCCGCTCGACAAACTCGGCCTCGAGGAAGACGCGCTCGAGATGCTCAAACGCATGATCGCGCGCCCGGAGGGCATCATCCTGGTGACCGGGCCGACGGGCAGCGGCAAGACGACGACGCTCTACTCGATCCTGAATCACATCAATTCGGACGGCATCAACATCATGACGCTCGAGGATCCGGTCGAGTATCCGATGACCCTGATTCGCCAGACCTCGGTCGCCGAGACCGCCAAGCTCGACTTCGCCAACGGCATCCGCGCGTTGATGCGGCAGGACCCGGACGTGATTCTGGTCGGCGAGATCCGCGACACCGATACCGCCGAAATGGCGTTTCGCGCGGCCATGACGGGCCACCAGGTGTACTCGACGCTGCACACCAACTCGGCGGTGGGCGCCATCCCACGACTGCACGACATCGGCATCGTTCCCGATATCCTGGCCGGCAATATCATCGGCATCATCGCGCAGCGTTTGGTGCGCAAGCTGTGCCACACCTGCCGCCAGTCCCACGACCCCGAGGCCCGCGAGCGGCGGCTCCTCGGCTTGAAGCCGACCGAGAAAACGATGCTCTTCCGCGCGGTCGGTTGCGAGCAGTGCGATTATCAGGGCTATCTCGGCCGCATGGGAATTCTCGAGATGCTCCGGATCGACGGCGGCATCGACGAGCTGATCGCGCGGCGCGCGACGACGAATGAGATTCTGACCGCGGCGCGCACGAGAGGGTTTCGCCCGCTGGCCGAGGACGGCCTTCGGCTGGTGCGGGCGGGCGTCACGAGTCTCGACGAGCTCATGCGGGTCGTGGACCTGACGGACCGCATGGCCTGAGCAACGACGATGCGCTGCGCAGCGGTACGACGCGAGCCCTCGAAGCCGAGCGCGACAACGCCGTTATCCCCTAACCCGTAAACCCATAAACAATGCCACTTTTCACCTACAAGGCAATTGATGGATCGGGCAAGGCGGTGCTCGGGCGCATCGATGCGGCCAATCTGTTCGATCTCGAGCAGCGCCTCACGCGGATGGGGCTCGACTTCATCAACGGCGCGCAGAGTTCGCATCGCACGCGCTTGGTCGGCGGTGGCAAAGTCTCGCGCCAGGAGCTGATCAATTTCTGCTTCCACCTCGAGCAGCTCTCGAGCGCCGGCGTCCCAATCGTCGAGGGCCTCACCGACCTGCGCGACAGCGTCGAGAATCCGCGCTTTCGTGAGGTGGTCTCAGGGCTGATCGAAGCGATCGAGGGCGGCGATAGCATCTCGCAGGCGCTCGACGACTACCCGGAGGTGTTCAGCCGCGTCTTCGTCAGCCTGATCCGCGCGGGCGAGCAGACCGGCAAGCTCTCCGAGGTGCTGAAAAGCCTTACCGAATCGCTCAAGTGGGAGGACGAGCTCGCCGCGCAGACGAAAAAGATCGTGATGTACCCGGCCTTCGTCGGCGGCATCGTCGTGCTGGTCACGTTCTTTCTCATGATCTACCTCGTGCCGCAAATGACGGGGTTTCTGGTCAACATGGGCCAGGCATTGCCGCTGCATACGCGGATCCTCGTCGCGGTTTCCGATTTTCTGGTCGGTTACTGGTGGGCGGTCCTCGCTGCGCCATTCGTCGCCTGGTTCGGACTCAAGATCGCGGCGCGCAGCTACTCGTCGGTCGCCTACAACATCGATCACTTCAAGCTCACCGCGCCCCTGATCGGACCGATCCTGCGCAAGATCACCCTGTCGCGCTTCGCCGCGAGCTTCGCGATGATGTACGGCTCCGGCATCACGGTGCTGGACGCCATCCGCTCGTGCGAGCAGATCGTCGGCAACAAGCCGTTGGAGCATGCGCTGCGCAGCGTGGGCCAGCAGATCGCCGAAGGCAAGAACCTGACCGTCGCCTTCCAGGACGCCGAACTCTTTCCGCCACTCGTCATCCGCATGCTGCGGATCGGCGAGAACACCGGGGCACTCGACACCGCGCTCCTAAACGTGAGCTATTTCTATAACCGCGAGGTGCGCGAATCGATCGGCAAGCTGCAGGCGATGATCGAGCCGGCGCTCACCGTGGTGCTCGGTGCGATCCTCGGCTGGGTGATGCTCGCCGTGCTCGGCCCGGTGTACGACACCATCTCGACCATGAAATACTGAGCCCGCACGGCCCGAGACCCCATGGCGATCAAGCGCCTCATCTACTTCACCGCAACCGACCTCCGGGTGTACCGGCGCGCGGGCGCAGCGTTGCAGACCGAGGGCCGGTTCTCGGTCGACGAAGCCGGGATCACGTCGTTCCGTGAATTCCTCACCCAGCACCGCGGGGCGCTGTTTTACGTCGTCGCCGATCTCGCGGGCGAGGATTTCCACGAGGACCAGATTCCGTTTCTGCGTGGCGCCGAACGGCGTACCGTCATCGAGCGTCGACTCGCGCAACGCTACCGCGACACGCGACTCGCCGCCGCAATCTCACTGGGCATCGTCAAGGACGAGCGCCGCAACGAACGCCTGCTACTCGCTTCGTTCACGAACGCGCCGCAGTTCACGCCGTGGCTCGATGCGCTTGCGGAGGCGGGCACAAAACTCGCCGGCGTGTTCTCGGTGCCGATGTTGGCACCCGCGCTCGCAGCGCGGCTTGGCCCGCGTCGCGACCGTTGCATCGTGGTGAGCGTTAACGGCGCGGGCCTGCGCCAGAGCTTTGTCGAAAATGGCCGGCTGCGCTTCGCGCGCCTCGAGCCGACGGTCAACCTGGCGCCCGATGCGCTCGCGCTCTTCGTGCGGTCGGAAACCGCGCGTCTCGCGCAGTACCTCGAGACGCTGCGCGCGCTGCCGCGAGACGGGCCGCCGCTTCGGATCTACGTGGTCGCGCCGCGCGGCCAGCGCGAGAATTTCGAACGCGCGCTGGCGTCGGACGGGCGGCTCGAGTTCGTGACCACCGACCTGACCGATGCGCTGCGCCGCGTCGGCCTGCGCCAGGCGCCCGAAGACAGCTTTGCCGAATCGCTCTACCTGCATCTTGCCGCACAGTCGCCGCCGAAGGAGCAGTTCGCAAAGTCCGAGGAGCGGCGCGGCTACAGGGTGTGGCAGCTGCAGCGCGCGGTCGCCGCCGTCGGGATGGTGGGATTTGCAGCCTGCTTGCTGTATGCCGGAGTGACCTGGCTCGACATCCTGGGCACGCGGAACATGACGGCGAGCCACCAGCGCGAATCGAACGCGGCCGCCGAGCGCTATGTGCGCATCACGCGTACCTTCCCGGTGACGCAGACCACGACCGATAACCTCAAGACGACGGTCAACGAGTTCCGCAAGATCGCGTCGCGCTCGACCTCGCCCGAGGGCGCGCTGGGCCACCTTTCGCAGGTGCTCGAGCAGTTCCCCGAGATCGAACTCGACAAACTGACCTGGCGGGTAGGTCTACCCGGCGCGCCGGGCCGCGGTGCGGGCGCCGTAACGCCGCGCGCGAAGCCGCCGGCGGACGCCGGTGAGCGCACCGCCGAGCTGCTCGAGATTGACGGCCGCGTAAACGCGGCGCAGCGGTCCGACTACCGTGCGATCACCGAAAAAGTCGAACGCTTCGCCGTTGCCCTCGGCCAGGCGTCGGAATACCGCGTCGTGCGCACCCGCTTGCCGTTCGACGTTGCCTCGGAAGGCACGCTAAGCGGCGACATCAGCACGCGGGAAACCGGCGAAGCGCCACGCTTCACCGTCCTGCTGGCCAAACGCCTGCCATGAATTTCACCGCGGACGAACTGAAGCGCCTTGTCCTGCCGCTGCTCGCGTTGGCGGTGCTGGTCGGTGCAGGCGTCGCGCTCATTGTTTGGTCCAACCAGGTCCTCGTGCACGCGAAGCAGCAACTCGGCGTGGTGCAAGTCGAGCGTGCGCAGAACCGCGAGCGGTTATTGCGCATCGCCGACGAAGAGCGCGAGGTCAACGAAAAGCTCGCCGTCTACCGCCGTCTGAAGGACCTCGGCGTCCTCGGGCCCGAGCGGCGCCTCGAATGGGCCGACGCGATCACGCGCATCCGCGCCCAGCGCAGCTTGATCGACCTGCGCTACCGCGTCGAGCCGCAGCAGCAGCTCGTCTCACTGCCCGGTAAGCCGGGCAGTGTTGACTTCTATGCAAGCACGATGAAGGTTAACCTCGCGCTGCTCCACGAGGAGGATCTGTTCGGTTTCCTCGCCGACCTACGCGCCTCGGGCTACGCCTACTACGTGGTGCGCCGCTGCGCCCTCACGCGCACCGGCGTCCCACCCCCGGCGGCGAATCTCGCCGCACGACTGAACGCCGAGTGCGACATCGATCTCATCACCGTCGTCGATCAGGGGGCGAAGTCGTGAGGCGCGTGCTCGCCTTGTTCACACCGTTTGCGCTGTTCGTGCTCGTCACGCTCGTCGCCGCGGCGCCGTCCGAGGTTCGCGCGCAGTCGTTCGGCCGGCTGTTCCTGACGCCTGAACAGCGCGCCGCGCTCGACGTGCGCCGTGCCTCGCGCGTACCCGACAAGCCGGCGGCGGAGGTGGTGGTCGAATCGCCGACCGCGCGCGTCGACGGCCAGGTCGTGCGCTCCGACGGGCGCTCCACCATCTGGGTCAACGGGCTGCCGGTACGCGAAGGATCGCGCAGCGAGGGCTTGCGCATGACGCCGGCGCCCGCTGCCGCGGACAGCGTCACGCTCTCGGTCGGCGATAGCGAGCGCAGCGTGCGTCTGAAGGTTGGGGAGTCGATGAATCGCGACACCGGCGAGGTGCGCGACATGCTTGGTGGCGGCGAAGTCCGCGTTTCCGGCTCACCTGGCACGTCCCCATCACGCAACCCGCAGCGCTGAGAACGTACACATGCAGTTGCGTCGATGCGTTCAAAACATTCCTCGCGCGCAGCGCGGCGCGGCGCTGCTCGTGATGATCATCATCATCGTGACGGGGACGACGTGGATGATGGCGAGCGCGCTGAACGCCTCCAGCGCCAATCGCACGGCGCTCAGCCGGCAGGACGCTGCGAGGATTCTCGCCGAAGCGAAGCATGCCCTCGTCGGATGGATGATCACTAGAGCAGTCGAGGCCGGCGAGAACAACCCCGGGCGACTGCCCTGTCCCGAGGCTGCCGGCTTCATCGGCACCGCAAGCGAAGGTGTTGCCGCGGGCAATTGCACGCTGCCCGCGATCGGCCGGCTGCCCTGGCGCACGCTCGGGCTGCCGAAGTTGCTCGATGCGGCCGGCGAACCGCTCTGGTACGTGGTGTCGCCCGGCTGGGCACTGCCGACCGTGACGTCGATGCTCACGATCAACTCCGACACACTCGGTCAGTTAACGCTCGACGGCGCAGCGAACGCTGTGGTCGCGCTCATCGTTGCGCCAGGACCCGCGTTGAACGTTCAGGCCTCGGGAAGCTGCGCCGCGCGCGTGCAGGCGCGCAATGCCCTGGCGCCCGATTTCCGCGATTATCTCGAATGCGAGAACGCGACGAGCCCCGCCGATGCGAACTTCGCAACCAACGGGCCCGCGGGTTCCTTCAACGACCAGGTCCTGACGATCACGACGCGCGACGTCCTGCCGGCGCTCGAGGCCGCGATCATGAAGCGCATCGAGCGCGAGATCGTCCCTGCTTTGAAAAGCGTGTACGGCGGCAACTTCAACGTCTCGGCTGCCACGCCCGTGTACCCCTACGCCGCGCCGTTCGTCGACCCGGGGCCGGGTACCGGCACGTCGAGCTATCAGGGCGTCGCAGCCACCTATCAGGGCTTGTTGCCCTTCAACCAGACGCAGAGCTGCACGGCATCGGCAAGCAATCCGCGCTGTTTGCCGAACCTCGTGGCGTGGACGGTGACGCCCAATGCCTACGATGGTGGCGGCTGGGGCTACATCCAGTATCAGACCTGCTCTTGGGCTGGCGGCGCATGGCCTTACTACGACGCGCGCGTCTGCGACGGCGAGTACCACGAGAACACCGCCCTGCCGGCGCAGCCGGGGATGATCATCGGGATGCAGGCGACCTTCAGTAACGTCGCGCTGGGCTTGCGCGCGCTGGATGCGACCAAGGTCGAAGTATTCGCGCACGAGGATCCGCTGCCATTCGACGAGGGCAGCGCGGAGACGATACCGACCTTCTACAGCGTGACCCTGAACGCGGACGGCTCG
>JAQBBQ010000109.1:0-31745 GCA_032125995.1 Betaproteobacteria bacterium
GCATTCATCAGATCACCTTGTCCTTTCGCAATTGGGCGAGATCAGCGTCCGCATAGCCGATCTCCCTCAACACTTCGTTCGTGTGCTCGCCGAACTCGGGTGTCGCGCGGGCCATCGATGCCGGCGTGCGCGTGAGCTTTACTGCCTGATTGACGATACGGAAATCGCCCAGCCGCGGGTGGTGCACCGTCGCCGCGGCTTCGAGGTGCTTGACCTGGGGATCGTCGAACACCTGGTCCATCGAGTAGATCGGCCCGCAGGGCACGCTCGCGCCATTGAGGATCTCCACCCACTCGGCGGCGGTCTTCGTGATGGTCGCTTTCTCGATCTCCGCATTCAGTGCCTGGCGATTTTTTGCCCGGTTTACCTGGCCTTTGAACTCGGCGCGCGCCAGCATGTCCGGCCGCTCGAGTGCTTCGCACAGACGCTGCCACATGCCGTCACCCGACGCAGCGATGTTCATGTGGCCGTCCTTGGTCCGATACGCCGAGGTCGGCATGCTCGTCGGATGATCGTTGCCGACCTGCGGCGGCACCTCGCCCTTCATCAAATAGCGCGCCGATTGGAAATCGTTCAGCGCGATCTGCGCCTGCACCAGGCAGGACTGCACCCATTGCCCCTCGCCCGAGGCCTCGCGCTCGAGAAGCGCGGTCATGACGCCAAGCGCCGCAAACAGCCCCGCGGACACGTCTGCGATCGCCGACCCGGCACGCATCGGCCCCTCGCCGGGGCGTCCGGTAATCGACATGAATCCGCCCATGCCCTGGGCAATTTGATCGAAGCCCGGACGGCTGCGGTACGGCCCGTCCTGCCCGAAGCCAGAGATCGAAGCAAGGATGATTCGCGGGTTCACCGCCTTCAGCGCCGCGTAGTCGAACCCCAGGCGCTGCTTGACGTCGGGCCGGTAGTTCTCGACCAGGACGTCGGCCGTTTTCACCAGCTTCATCAGGATCTCGCGTCCCTCGGGCCGCTTCAGATTGAGCGTGATCGCGCGCTTGTTGCGATGCAGGTTCTGGAAATCCGGGCCATCGCGGTCGCCGCCCATGCCCTCGTTTGGATCGACGCCCGGCGGGGATTCGATCTTGATCACGTCGGCGCCGAAATCGGCCAGCTGACGAACGCAGGACGGCCCCGCGCGAACGCGCGTGAGATCGAGAACGCGGAAGCGCGCGAGCGCGCTGGAGGCAGGTTGATGCGGCATGCGTATTACCCGTAAAGCCTTCGATTATCGTGGGATCGCGCCGCGAGCGGCAAGCCGTTTCGCTCGCCGCGCGACGCGCCGCGCTCGCTCGGCTAAGCTAGCCGCTCGACCCTGGACTCCCAAGATGCACGATCTCGTCATTCGAAACGCCACGCTGATCGACGGCAGCGGCACCACGCGGCGCGTTGCCGATGTCGCCGTGGACGGCACGCTGTTCGCGGACGTGGGCGAAGGCATCGGCCCCGGCGGGCGCGAAATCGATGCCCAGGGATTGCTGCTGACGCCCGGCTGGGTCGATATTCATACCCACTACGATGGCCAGGCAACCTGGGACCCGCATCTCACGCCATCATCCTGGCACGGCGTCACCACCGCAGTGTTCGGTAACTGCGGGGTGGGCTTCGCCCCGGTGAAGCCCGGGTCCGAGCGCTATCTCATCAACCTGATGGAAGGGGTGGAGGACATTCCGGAAACCGTGCTCGCGGAGGGCATCGATTTTCGGTGGGAATCGTTCGGCCAGTACCTCGAGTCGCTCGCGACGATGCCGCGCATCATGGATATCGGCGCGCAGTTGCCGCACGGCGTGCTGCGCTTCTACGTCATGGGCGAGCGCGGCGCCGATCATGCGCAGGGTCCGACGTCGGATGAGATCGAACGCATGGGCAGATTGCTCGAGGAAGCGCTCGCCCAGGGCGCGCTCGGTCTCACGACCTCGCGCACGATCAAACACCGCGCGAAGGACGGCCGCTACACGCCGAGCCTAAGCGCCGCCGAACCCGAGCTCGCCGGTCTCGCCGCCGCGATGCGGCGCGCGGGTCGCGGGGTGATCGAGGTGAACTCGGATTTCGAGGCTGGCGATTTCGACCGCCTGCGCCAGGTTGCCGAACTCGCGCAGCGCCCGCTCACCGTGTTGCTGCTACAGGTGCATCACACCCCGGAGCGCTGGCGCGAAACGCTCGCCGGCATCCGCGCCGCGCGCGCGGCAGGACTCGAAGTCACCGGGCAGGTCGGTTCGCGCGCGATCAACATCATGATGGGTCTCGAGGCGACCGTGCATCCGTTCGTGACGCATCCGCTGTGGCAGGCGATGGCGAAGCTGTCGCCGGCCGAGCGCGTACAGCGCATCGCCGGCGACGCGGCGCTGCGCCGGCGGCTGTGGGCCGAGCGGCCAGACGACGCCCATACGCGCTGGGTGGCTGGCCTGCTGGAGCGCACCTTCAAGTTCGCCGAGCCGCTCGATTACGAACCCGATCCCGCGCGCAGCGTTGCATCGCTCGCGCGTGCAAGCCAACGCGATCCGTTCGACGTCGCGCTCGAGTGGCTGCTGGAGAACGATGGGCGCGCGCTGCTGTTGCACACCTTCGAGAACTATTTCGACGGCAACTTGGACGTCATTCGCGAGATGCTGGAAGACCCCGCGACGGTCTGCGGGCTCGCCGACGCGGGCGCCCATGTCGGTCTGCTATGCGATGCCGGTGCGCCGACGACGATGCTCACGCACTGGGGGCGCGACCGCAGGCGTGGCCCCGGCTTGGCGCTCGAGATGCTCGTCAAAAAACAAACGCGCGACACCGCGGGCGCTTACGGCCTCCTAGACCGCGGTCTGATCGCATCAGGCTACAAGGCCGATTTCAACCTCATCGACTTCGACCGGCTGCGCGCGCGCCTGCCCCAACTGGTCTACGACCTGCCCGCGGGCGGCAGGCGGCTGGTGCAGCGCGCCGACGGCTACCGCCACACCTTCGTTTCGGGCGTCGAGGTCATGTGCGATGGCGAGGCCACGGGTGCCCTGCCCGGTGGCGTCCTGCGCGGCGCGACAGCACGACCGCTTAAATAAGCGACGTTTGCTGGCTACTCCGCGTCCTCGATCCAGGCCAGCTGGATCGCCTCGAGAATCTTCTCGCCGGAGCGCTTCGGGTCATCGTCGAAGCCGGGCAGCTGCTGCACCCATTCGTAGAGGTCGGTGAAGCGCACGGTCTTCGGGTCGACGTCGGGATGGGCGTCGGCGAGCGCGATGGCGATGTCCTGAATGTCGGTCCACTTCATGGCAGGGGTCCTCGTTCGCCTAGTGTTCCTCACGGGCGTAGTTGATCGTATATTTGGGGATCTCGACGACCAGATCCGCGTCGCGGACCTTGGTTTGACACGACAGGCGGGAATCGACCTCCAGCCCCCAGGCCTTGTCGAGCATGTCCTCTTCGTTTTCCTCGGCTTCGTCGAGCGAACCGATGCCTTCGCGCACGACGACGTGGCAGGTCGTGCAGGCGCAGGATTTTTCGCAGGCATGTTCAATCTCGATGCCGTGCTCGAGCAGGGTGTCGAGAATCGACACCCCCTGAACGGCATCGATCTCGACGCCGTCCGGGCAGAGCACGGCGTGCGGCAGAACCTTCAGTTTCGGCATCAGGCGTCGAAGTTCGCGATTTTCTGCCCGGCGAGCGCGCGCTTCACGCCGGCATCCATGCGGCGCGCGGCAAACGGCTCCGTCGTGCGGTTTAGCGCCTCCGCTGCGCGCTTGATTGCGCGGTGGTCACCGCCGTCCAGTGCGGCGACCAGCTCGGTCATGCCACGAACGATTTCCGCGCGCTCCTCGTCCGTGAGCAGCGCGCCATCGGCGGCGAGTGCCGAATTGATCGCAGCGAGCAGGCGCCGGGCATCGACCGTGGCCTCCTGCAGCGCGCGTGCTCGCATGTCGTCCTTCGCATGCTCGACGGAGTCGCGCAGCATGCGTTCGATGTCGCGGTCGGCAAGCCCGTAGCTCGGTTTCACGCTCACCGAGGCCTCGACGCCCGTCGTCGCCTCGCGTGCGCTGACGGCCAACAAGCCATCGGCGTCGACCTGGTAGGTCACCCGGATACGCGCCGCGCCAGCCACCATCGGCGGGATCCCGCGCAACTCGAACTTGGCGAGCGAGCGGCTATCCGAAACCAGCTCGCGCTCGCCCTGAACGACATGGATGCTCATCGCACTCTGGCCGTCCTCGAAGGTGGTGAATTCCTGCGCCCGGGCCACGGGAATCGTCGAATTACGCGGAATGATCCGCTCGACCAGGCCGCCCATCGTTTCGACACCGAGCGAAAGCGGAATGACGTCGAGCAGCAGCCAGTCCTCGCCCTGCGGTTTATTGCCGGCGAGAACGTTCGCCTGCATCGCAGCGCCGATCGCCACCACCTTGTCGGGGTCGAGGTTGTTGAGCGGGTCGCAGCGAAAGAATTCGGCAACCGCGCGCTGGATCTCGGGCATGCGCGTCGCGCCCCCGACCATCACGACCCCGTTGACGTCGGCGATCGTGAGACCGGCATCGCGCAGCACCTTGCGTGTCGGGCCGAGTGTCTTCTGCACCAGCGTGTGGGTAATGCGGCAGAAGGTCTCGCTCTTCAGCGTGAGGTCGACAAATTCGCCGGTCGATAGCCGCGCCGTCAACGGCGCCTCGCCGTGCGCAGTGAGCGTCTCCTTGGCCTCACGTGCTTTGGCGTAGAGCACCCGAACGTCGCGCGGCCCGAGCGGCGAAAGCCCCGCTTCCTCGAGCGCCCAGCAGAACACGCGGTGATCGAAATCGTCGCCGCCGAGCGTCGCATCGCCGTTGGTCGCAAGCACCTCGAACACGCCCCGCGACAGCCTGAGGATCGAGATGTCGAAGGTGCCGCCGCCGAGGTCGAACACCGCGTAGACGCCCTCGGCCGCGGTGTCCAGACCGTAGGCGATCGCCGCAGCCGTCGGCTCGCTCAGCAGCCGCAGCACGTTGAGACCGGCGAGCGTTGCCGCGTCCTTGGTCGCCTGGCGTTGCGCATCGTCAAAATAGGCCGGCACGGTCACCACCGCGCCGCTCAATTCGCCGCCGAGCGACGCCTCGGCGCGGGTGCGCAAGGTCTTCAGGATCTCCCCCGACACCTCGACCGGACTCTTGACCCCCGCCACCGTACGCAGCTGCACCATGCCCGGCGCATCGACGAGGTCGTAGGGTGCATTTTCGATATGCGCGATGTCGTGCAATCCACGCCCCATGAAACGCTTGACCGAGACAATCGTGTTCTTCGGATCCTCGGCCTGGTGGGTCTGCGCCGCATAGCCGACCTCGCAGCTCCCGTCGCGGCAAAAGCGAACGATCGAGGGCAACAGCACGCGCCCGCGCTCGTCAGCCAGCGTCACCGCGACGCCGTTGCGCACCGTCGCGACGAGCGAATTGGTCGTCCCGAGGTCGATGCCGACGGCAAGCCGGTGCGCGTGCGGCGCCGTCGACAGGCCGGGTTCGGAGATCTGCAGCAGTGCCATTGCGCGGTCCCGATCAGGCGTCGATTGACTCGTAGGCCGACTCGATTTCCGCATCGAGGCGTTCGAAAAACTTGAGCTCGCGGACCCGTCCGGCGGCGCCGTCATAATCCTTCTCGCCGTCGATGCACGCCGCAAGCTTCGCCACCACGCGTTCGCGCGCGGTGCCGAGTTCGGCGCGTAACGCGTCGAGCGCCGCAGCATCGCGCGCCTCCGACGCGGCTTCCAGCGACTCGCGCAATGTCATTTGGCGTTCGAGAAATTCCACCGGCATCGTGGTGTTCGTTTCGAGCGCGACGTCGACGCCATTCAGCTCGAGCAGGTGCCGCGCGCGCTCGAGCGGGTTCTGCAGCACCCGATAGGCCTCGTTGACGCGGGTCGTCCATTGCATCGACGCCCGCCGCTCGGCGTCGCCCGCATGGGCAAAGCGGTCCGGATGGATGCGTCCCTGGATCTCGCGGTAGGCGCGCTCGAGCGCCACTCGATCGAGCGCGAAACCGGGTTCAAGCCCGAACAGCTCGAAGTGATTTTGCATCGCACCAAAAAAGGAAAGGGCCTGAACCCCTTCCGATCATCCCCGTTTGTCTAGTGCGGTGAGTGCAGCGAACCACCACGCGCCGCCGCGGGCGCATCCCGCCCGTCGGCCGACCGCGCGGGGTTCGTGCAAGCTAGACGTTGAAACTTTCGCCGCAGCCGCACTCGTCCTTGACGTTCGGGTTCTGGAACTTGAACCCGATATTTAGACCTTCGCGCGCGTAGTCGAGCTCGGTCCCCTCAAGGTAAGGCAGGCTTTTCGGATCGATCACGACTTTCACGCCGTGGCACTCGAATGCGTGGTCGTCCGGATTCACCGCATCGGCGAACTCGAGGGTGTAGGCCATGCCCGAGCAACCCGAGGTGCGCACGCCGACGCGCAATCCAACGCCCTTGCCGCGTTTGGCGATGAACGTCTGCACGTGTTGCGCAGCCCGTTCGGTGAGTATTACCGACATCGTGTCCGTCCTCAGCCCTGTGCAACCTTCTGTTCGACCGCGGCTTCCAGCACCGGTTCCTCGCCATGGCGCTTGCGGTAGTCCGCGATCGCGGCCTTGATGGCATCTTCAGCGAGGATCGAACAGTGGATCTTGACCGGCGGCAGCGACAGCTCGCCGGCAATCTGTGTGTTCTTGATTCCCTCCGCGTCGTTCAGCGTCTTGCCCTTCACCCATTCCGTGACGAGCGAGCTCGAGGCGATCGCCGAGCCGCAACCGTAGGTCTTGAAGCGCGCGTCCTCGATGATGCCGTCCGCACCAACTTTGATCTGCAGCTTCATCACGTCGCCGCATGCGGGCGCGCCGACCATCCCGGTGCCGACCGAATTGTCATCCTTGTCGAACGAGCCGACGTTGCGCGGATTTTCGTAGTGATCGATGACTTTATCGCTGTATGCCATGTTCTGCTCCTGCTGTGACGACCTATTGCTTTTTCAGAAAGGCACTGCGCCACATCGTGTCGCAGTGCAAACCATCGTTGTTCCTAGTGTGCCGCCCATTGCACCGAGTTCAGATCAATGCCGTCCTTGTGCATCTCCCACAGCGGCGACATTTCGCGCAGCTTTGCGACCTTGGTCTTGAGGTGATCGACCGTGTAGTCGACTTCGTCCTCGGTGGTGAAGCGGCCCAGCGTAAAGCGGATCGACGAGTGCGCGAGTTCGTCCGAGCGACCGAGCGCACGCAGCACGTACGACGGCTCGAGCGAGGCCGAGGTGCACGCCGAACCCGACGACACTGCGATGTCCTTCACCGCCATGACGAGCGATTCGCCCTCGACAAAGTTGAAGCTCACGTTCAGGTTGTGCGGAACACGCTGCTCAATGTGGCCATTGACGAAGGATTCCTCGATCGCGGTGACGCCCTTCAGCAGCTTGTCGCGCAGGACACGGATGCGCTCATTCTCGATTGCCATCTCCTGCCGCGCGAGCCGGAACGCCTCACCCATGCCGACGATCTGGTGCGTGGCGAGCGTGCCCGAACGAAACCCGCGCTCGTGACCACCGCCGTGAATCTGGGCCTCCATGCGCACCCGGGGCTTGCGCCGGACATACAAGGCGCCGACGCCCTTCGGACCATAGGTCTTGTGCGCCGAAAATGACATCAGGTCGACCTTCAGACTACGCAGATCGATCGGACATTTGCCGGTCGCCTGCGCCGAATCGACGTGGAACAGCGCGCCGTGCCGCTTGACGATCTCGCCGATGGCCGCGATGTCCTGAACGACGCCGATTTCATTGTTGACGAACATCACCGAGACGATGATCGTGTCCTTGCGAATCGCCGCCTCGAGTTGGCCGAGGTCGAGCAGCCCGTCCGCGCTGACATCCAGGTAGGTCACCTCGAAACCGCGCCGCTCCAGCTCGCGGCAGGTGTCGAGCGTCGCCTTGTGTTCGGTCTTGACCGTGATGAGGTGCTTGCCCTTGGTCTTGTAGAACTCGGCCGCGCCTTTCAGCGCCAGGTTGATCGACTCGGTCGCGCCTGACGTCCAAATGATGTCCTTGGCGTCGCCATTGACGAGCGCGGCGACCTCGGCACGCGCAGTCTCCACCGCCTCCTCGGCCTTCCAGCCGAAGGCATGCGAGCGGCTCGCCGGATTGCCGAAGTGCTCGGTCAGATAGGGGATCATCTTCTCGGCCACGCGCGGGTCGACCGGCGTGGTCGCCGAGTAATCCAGATAGATCGGAAATTTCACGCTCTACGTCCTCTGCTCGATTCTTAAGCCGCGATCGCGGCCTCGGGCTTCGCCGCGGTCGTCGTCCCCGCGCCCTCACCCTCCGCCGCACGCCAGTCGTGCAGCACCGCGACGTGCTTGCCGTGCTGATGCGCCACCAGATCGGCTAGCGTCACCGATGAAAGATAGTCATACATTTTCGCATTCAGCGTCGCCCACAGGTCATGCGTCATGCAGCGTTTGTCGTCGAGGCAGTTTTCCCGCCCGCCGCACTGCGTCGCATCGAGCGGCTCATCGACCGCGGCGATGATATCGGCCACCGACACCTCTTGCGCCGGAACTGCCAGGTAGTAGCCGCCGCCCGGGCCGCGCACGCTCCTGACGAGCGTGTGCCGGCGCAACTTGCCGAACAGCTGCTCGAGATAGGAAAGCGAGATCCGCTGGCGCTCGCTGATCGCCGCAAGGGTGACCGGGCTCTTCGCCTGACGCATCGCCAGGTCGATCATCGCCGTCACCGCAAACCGTCCTTTAGTGGTCAGTCTCATAGGTCCCTCGACATGAATACCCGATGAAGATGCTCAAGTATAGACAAAACCTACTAAATTAGTCAACTAATAAGAACATTATAAATTTCAACCAATTGAATCAATTTACGGCTCGTAGGTTGTCCGTTCGTGCAGCCTTTTCCTCATGCTCGGCGAGCCCCTGCTCGAGCGTCGCCAGCTTGCGCGTCAGGGCGGCGACCGCGTCCTCCAGTTCGTGGGTATGGGCCACCATTTCCTGGATCGCCTTGGCGTAGGGGTCGTCCTGGTTCTGCACCACCCCGTAGGCCGCAAAGCGACGCGCTGCCGGCTGGCTTGTACTCGCCTCGACAATGCGGCCGGGCACCCCCACCACCGTGGCCTCGTCCGGCACGTCTTTAACCACGACGGCATTCGATCCCACCTTGGCGCCATCGCCCACCCGGATCGGTCCGAGGATCTTGGCGCCCGCGCCGATCACGACGCTTTTGCCGAGCGTTGGGTGGCGCTTGCCCTTGTTCCAGGTTGTGCCGCCAAGGGTGACGCCGTGATACAGCGTCGTGTCGTCGCCGATCTCTGCGGTTTCGCCGATGACGACCCCCATGCCGTGGTCGATGAACACGCGTTTGCCGATGGTTGCACCGGGGTGGATCTCGATCCCGGTCAGCCAGCGGCCAAGATGGGACACCAGGCGCCCGAGCCAGTGCAGCCTCCATGACCAGAGGCGGCGCGAGAGCTTGTGAATGTAAATCGCGTGCAGGCCTGGATAACAGGTGAGCACTTCGAGGGACGTTCGGGCGGCCGGATCGCGCTCGAAGACGGTGGCGATTTCTTCACGCAGCTGTTTGAACATGAACGATATTCTCCTGCTACCAGCGTCAGATGCTAGGGTCTCCGACTAATTTAGTCAACTATTTTGCGCGCAGGTTCCCGATCAACGCGCGCAGCAGGCCGCGCAGCACGTTGACCTCCTCGCGCTCGAGTTGGGTACGCGAAAACAGGCGCCGCAAACGCTGGCGAAATTTCATCGGCGACGTTGGATCGAAGAAGCCGACTGCTTGCGCCGCCTCCGCAAGATGGGCGTGCAGGCCCTCGACATCGGCGACGGTCGCAAGCATCTGCCCCCCCGCTCGGCGGGAATCCCCTCGCCCGCCGCCATGCGTAACTCGTAGGTCATCACCTGCACCGCCTGCGCGAGATTTAGCGAGCCGTAGCGCGGACTCACCGGGATGCGCACGATCACCTGGCACGCCAGTACTTCGTCATTGCTGAGGCCTGAACGTTCCGCGCCGAAGACGAGCGCGACGGGGCCTGCGGCGGCCTTGCCGATCGCAGCCTGCGCCGCCTCGCGCGCGGGCAAGACCGGCGGCGACCAATCGCGCGGGCGCGCGCTCAGCGCGTAGGCAGCGACGCAATCGGCGATCGCCTCTTCGAGCGTGGCGACCACCCGCGCGCGCTCGAGCACGTCCACCGCGTGCACTGCCATCCACTGCGCCTCGGGTGCGGGAAAGTTCGCCGGTGCGACCAACCGAAGATCTTCGATCCCCATCGTCTTCATTGCGCGCGCCGCCGCGCCGATGTTGCCCGGATGGCTCGACCGGCACAGCACCACACGCACGCGACTGAGAATGTCTTCGTCCACAAACGCAAGTGTACGCAATGCACCACGTTACAATCGCGGCCCCATGCACCCGTTTCTCAACACGGCGATCAAAGCGGCGCGCCGCGCCGGCAGCATCATCAACCGTTCCGCGCTTGACGGCGCCACGCTCGAGGTCCGCGCCAAGCAGGCGAACGATTTCGTCACCCAGGTCGACAAGGCCGCCGAACGCGCGGCCATCGACATCATTCAGCGCGCCTACCCTGATCACGCGATTCTTGCCGAGGAATCGGGCGAGACCGGCGGTGCGGAGGCAGCGCCAGGCAAAGGGGAAAAGGCCAAAAGCGATACGCGCTGGATCATCGATCCGCTCGACGGAACGACGAACTTCATCCACGGTTTCCCGCAGTACTGCGTATCGATCGCCGTCGAGGTACGCGGCCGGGTCGAGCACGCAGTGGTCTACGACCCATCGAAGAACGAACTGTTCACGGCATCACAGGGTCGAGGCGCGTTTCTGAACGACCGGCGCATGCGGGTCACCAAATGCCTGCAGCTGCGCAACGCGCTCGTCGGAACGGGTTTCCCATTCAAAGAAATGGCCCGCCTCGATCAGTATCTGCGTCAACTCGAGACCATCATGCGCGGCGCGTCGGGAATCCGGCGCGCCGGTGCCGCCGCGCTCGATCTCGCCTACGTTGCCTGCGGGCGGCTCGACGGATTTTGGGAAATGGGCCTCGCGCCCTGGGACATGGCCGCGGGGGCACTGCTCATCACCGAGGCCGGCGGTCTGGTGGGCGATCTGCAAGGCGAGCAGACCTACCTCGCCTCCGGCGACATCGCGGCGGCGACGCCAAAAGTTTTTCCCGAGCTCCTCGCCGCGCTGCGCTGAGCGCACGCACGAATCGCGCGGCGGCGCCCCGATAGAATAGGGCTCGCCGCGCGTATGAACGTCCCGCTCGAAGCCCACACGCCGATGATGCGCCAGTACCTGCGCATCAAGGCGCAGCATCCGGACATCCTCGTCCTCTACCAGATGGGCGACTTCTTCGAGTTCTTTTATGCCGACGCCGAGCGCGCCGCCGGCCTGCTCGATATCACGTTGACCGCGCGCGGCGCCTCGGCCGGTACGCCGATCAAGATGGCCGGCGTGCCAGTGCATTCGGTCGAGCAATACCTCGCCAAGCTGGTACGGCTCGGCGAGTCGGTCGCGATCTGCGAGCAGATCGGCGATCCGGCCACCTCCACGGGGCCGGTCGAGCGCAAGGTGACACGCATCGTCACCCCCGGCACGCTCACCGACTCCGCCCTGCTCGACGAAAAATCGGACAGCGTGCTGCTCGCGCTGACGCAAGATCGTTCGGGTGTCGGGCTCGCATGGCTTACCCTTGCAAGCGGTGAGCTGCGGGTCGCCGAAGTCGCACCCCAGGCGCTCGAAAACGAGCTGCGCCGCATCGCGCCCGCAGAGATTCTCGTCGCCGACACCGGCCCGGCGCTGGACCTGCCGGGCGACGCGAGCGTCGCGCGGCTGCCGGAGTGGCATTTCGACATCGAGCGCGGACGCTCGAAGCTCCTCGAAACACTCGGCGCCGCTTCGCTTGCCGGCTACGGCTGTGAGGATCTGTCGCTCGCGGTCGGCGCCTGCGGCGCGCTGCTCGAATACGCGCGTTCGACGCAGGGCCAGGCGCTTGCCCACGTTACCCGGGTGCTCGCCGAGCGCGCGGGCGACCTGCTGCGGCTTGATGCGGCGACGCGGCGCAACCTCGAACTCACCGAAACGCTGCGCGGCGAACCCACGCCAACACTGTTTTCGTTGCTCGATCGCTGCGCCACCGGGATGGGCAGCCGGATGCTCAGACACTGGCTGCATCACCCGCTGCGCGACCGCATCGTGCTCGCCGCGCGGCACGACGCGGTCGACCGGCTGACGCAGGCCGTCGATCCGGTGGTCGCCGCGTTGCGCGGCTTTGCCGACATCGAGCGCATCACTGCGCGGATTGCGCTGAAGAACGCGCGCCCGCGCGACCTGTCGGCGCTGCGCGACAGCCTCGCACGGCTCGACACGCTGCGTGCGGCGTTGCCATCGGCGCCGGCGGTGGATGGCGGCCTGCTCGCCGACCTGGCGCGCGATCTCGCCTGTCCGCTCGAGTGCCAGGCGCTGCTCGCGCGCGCCCTGCGACCCGAACCCGCGGCGCTGGTGCGCGACGGCGGCGTCATCGCCGACGGCTACGACGCCGGGCTGGACGAATTGCGCGGACTGCAGTCGAACGCGGGTACATTTTTAATCGAACTCGAGGCGCGCGAGCGCGAGCAGACCGGGATCGCGAATCTGAAGGTCGCCTTCAATCAGGTCCACGGCTACTACATCGAAGTCAGCCGCGCGAATGCCGAACGGGTGCCCGAGGCGTATCGCCGGCGCCAGACACTGAAGAATGCCGAGCGCTACATCACGCCCGAACTAAAACAGTTCGAGGACAAGGCGCTGTCGGCGAACGAGCGCGCACTCGCCCTCGAGCGCAGGCTGTACGAGGCGCTGCTGGAGGCGCTGCTTGCCGATGTCGCCGTGCTACAGCGCATTGCGCGTGCGCTGGCGCAGACCGACGTCCTCACCGCCTTCGCCGCGAGCGCCAATGCCGAGAACTACTGCAGGCCCGAATTCGTCGACGACATCGGACTCGAGATCGAAGGCGGCCGCCATCCGGTAGTGGAGGCGGGACTCGACTCCTTCATCGCGAACGATGCGCGGCTCTCGCCCGCGCGGCGGCTCCTGCTGGTCACCGGCCCCAACATGGGCGGCAAGTCGACCTATATGCGCCAGGTCGCGCTGATCGTGCTCATGGTGCACGTCGGCGCGTTTGCACCCGCCAGACGTGCCCGCATCGGGCCGATCGACCAGATCTTCACGCGTATCGGGGCGGCCGACGACCTCGCCGGGGGACGCTCGACCTTCATGGTCGAAATGACCGAAAGCGCCAATATCCGCCACAACGCGACCGCGTCGAGCCCCGTCCTGATGGACGAGGTCGGCCGCGGCACCTCGACCTTCGACGGACTGGCGCTCGCCTGGGCAATCATCCGGCACCTGGTCGAGAAAAACCGCGCGCTGACCCTGTTCGCGACGCATTACTTCGAGCTCACGCAGCTCGCGCTCGAGTACCGCGAGGTGGTGAACGTGCACCTCGACGCGGTTGAACACAAAGACACGATCGTGTTCCTCCATGCGGTCGAGGACGGACCCGCGTCGCAGAGTTACGGCCTGCAGGTTGCCGCGCTGGCCGGCGTGCCCCGCGCGGTGGTACGCCAGGCGCGCCGCACGCTCGAACGGCTCGAACAGCAAAGTCTCGAGCATGGGGGCCAGGCCGATCTGTTCGCGGGTGCGGGCAACTCTGCCGCGCCAGAGTCAGACCCCGTGGCCGACGCGCTGCGTGACGCCCTGGCGCAGATCAATCCGGACGAGCTTTCGCCCCGCGAGGCGCTCGAATTGCTCTACCGCCTGAAGAAGCTCTGATCCTGGCTTGACGGTCGCCATGTCCCACCCCCCGCTCGGCGGCCTCGTCGATATCGGTGCAAACCTGACGCACGCGGCGTTTCGCGACGACCTCGCGCAGGTGCTCGAACGTGCCCGCGACGCCGGCGTCGAGTCGATCGTCGTGACCGGCACGAGCCTCGAGGCGAGCGCACAGGCGGCGCGCCTCGCCGACGCGCATCCGCACATGCTGCGTGCGACCGCCGGCATCCATCCGCACCATGCACGCGAGTGCGACGCGCAAACGATTCCTGCGCTACGCGCACTCGCCACACAGCCCTGCGTCGTCGCGGTGGGCGAATGCGGACTGGATTTCAACCGCAACTATTCGCCGCACCCAGACCAGGAGCAGTGGTTCGTCGCCCAGATCGAGCTCGCCTCCGCGCTTGAAAAACCGTTGTTCCTGCACTCGCGCGACGCCCATCCGCGCTGCGCCGAAATCCTGCAGGCGCACCGCGATCGGCTGCCAAGCGCAGTCGCGCACTGCTTCACCGGTGCGCGCGATGAGCTGCGCGCCTACCTCGACCTTGATCTGTACATCGGCATCACGGGCTGGATTTGCGACGAACGCCGCGGTCTGGATCTGCGCACGCTGGTACGCGCGATTCCGCGCGAGCGGCTCATGCTGGAGACCGACGCGCCCTACCTGACGCCGCGCGACCTGCGCCCGCAGCCCAAGGCCCGGCGCAACGAACCCGCCTTCCTCGCGCACATCCTGCGGGCGGTCGCACAGGCGCGCGGAGAACCGGCCGACGAACTTGCGGCCGTGACTGCGGCCAATGCACGCCGATTTTTCGGCTTGGATCGGATTTGATCGGCACCGACAGGATGCACGGCGATTGCGCACCACGCCGAGGTCGCCTGCTGCATCGCCGCCGCGCGCCGCGTCCGCGGCGCGCGGCCGGACAGGTCTGCCGAACGCCTCAGTCCTTGGCGTTGCCGCTGTCGCTCGCCGGAATGTAGTCGTAGTCGATCGAATCGATGATCTCGCGCACCAGGCCGTCGTCCGAGAACTGCACCCAGAGCACCCTGCGCTCGCTGATCACGAACCGTTTGTACGTCCACACGTCGCGCTGCTGGCGCTCGAAGCGCACGGTCTCGTACGGCGGACCAAGCAGCGCGCGCACGTCCTCGCGCCGCGAAACGCCCGATTCAAGTTTCGCGATGTTCTCATCGGTCAGGCGGTCCTCGACGTCGCGCACGATGCCGTCGGGACCGAGGCGTACCGCATAGGTATTCCCGCCTGAGGGCCGGGTATAAAACCACACGCTCGAGCCGCCGGCCGCGGCCAGTTTTTCGTCCGCCTGCCCCATCAGCGATTCAACGTCGGCGGCGGTCGATTTCCCGGCGATCAACGTGCTGCCGTCGTAGGACGCGCAGCCCGCGAGCGCGAGGACGAGGACCGCGACCACGCCCGGGCGCGAGACAGCGCGGGACCCGCTAGCGCCCCACACTGACCGAGACCCCAAAGCCACCACGGAACACGCCTGGCCCCATCGGCAGATACTCCTCGTCCATCATGTCGAGCACCTCACGCACCACGCCGTCGTAGGAGAACTGCACGTGTAGCAAGCGGCGATCAGAGTATTCCTGCCAGCGGTAGGTCCACACGTCCCGTTCCTGGCGCTCGAAGCGCACGGTCTGGTACGGCGGGCCGAGCAGCGCGCGCACCTCCTTCGTGATCCAGGTCTCGCGTCGAATACGATCGATGAACACCCGGTCGAGGCGCTGCTCGGCGGAGCGAAAGCGCCCATCGGCCCCGACCGTGATCGCGTAGCTCTGGCGCGCGGCCCAGCGCGGATAAAACCATTCGGTGGCGCCGGAGTCCAGTTTCACCTTCGCGTCGGGATTGCCCATCACCTTCTGGATGTCGGCCTCGGTCGAGGTGCCGGGCACGAGCGAACTCCCGTCGGACGCACAACCGACGAGTAACAGCACGCCCGCCGCGGCGATCCAGGCCCGCAAAGGCCGCTGAGGAATCGTTATCATCGCTCGTAGCATGTTGCGTCCTTTCTCCCGTCCCGCCCTTCGGCGCTGCTGGAACTGCGGCAGCCCGATCGGTGCACGCGAGCGCTTTTGCCCCCGCTGCAGCGCGCGCCAGCGCGACCCGCAGCGCTCGAAACCCTAACCTGATGCCGCATCCACACGGTGCGCGGCGCCGAATGCCCCGCGCATCCCCGGGTTAGAGCCGCGTCCGCGGGTCCCGGTTCCCGACCGCAGATTTCGGATCGCAACCAGTGAAATGCCACCAATGCGGGTGCCCTCGACCCTTACCGGATTCGTGCCACTGAAGGTAAACGTCTCGGGGCGCGTTTTCCTTCCCGTCGATGGCGTAAAACGCTCGTCCGGCAGGCAACCACGCCTTTCGCTGCCGGGACCCCGTGGAGCATCGCCTTCTCCGCCGGGGTCGTCCGCATCATCGGGTCAGCTTCCGCTGCCCGGGTTCGACGAAAAGTACTTGTCGAATTTTCCGCCTTCGTCCTTGAAGGCCTCCGCGTCCTCGGGGGGCGTTCCCTTGCGCGTGATATTCGGCCATTTGGCTGCGTACTCGGTGTTCATCGCGAGCCACTGCTCCGCCTTGGAATCGGAATCCGGGATGATCGCGCCGGGCGGGCATTCGGGCTCGCACACGCCACAGTCGATGCACTCATCCGGGTGAATGACGAGCATGTTCTCGCCCTCGTAGAAGCAGTCCACCGGGCACACTTCGATGCAGTCCATGTACTTGCACTTGATACAGTTTTCGGTGACGACGTAGGTCATGCCGCGCGCTCTTTCACAATGTTCACGGTGTGGAAAAGGATCCGACTTGATTATCGCACCGCCCCGCCCGATGTCACAGGTCGAGCCGAAACACTGCACAATACCGCCATGTCCGCCTACGCGATCGACGTTACGTCCGCGACCTTCGCGCGCGAAGTACTCGAGGCGTCGAAGTCGACGCTCGTCGTGGTCGATTTTTGGGCGCCCTGGTGCGCGCCGTGCAAGGTCCTCAAGCCGATCCTCGAAAAGCTCGCCGCCGAGTACGCTGGCCGCTTCAAGCTGGTCAAGGTCAATTCCGACGAGAACCAGGACCTGGCCGCGACCTTCGGGATTCGGTCGATTCCAGATGTCATGGCGTTCCGGGACGGTAAACCGGTCTCGCATTTTCTGGGTGCCGTGCCCGAATCGCAGGTCCGAACCTTCATCGACAATCTGCTGCCGACGCCCTCGGAGATCGAGCAGGCGCGCGCCGCCGAACTGCGCAGGACGGGCGATACCGCGGCTGCGCTCGAGGCGCTGCGCAGCGCACTCGCCATCGATCCGTCGAACGACCCGGCGCGGCTCGATCTCGCCGACCTATTGGTGGCGCTCGAACGTGCCGACGAGGCCGAAACGCTGCTCGGCGAGGTCAGACCGGACATTCAATTGAATGCGCGGGCCGACGCGCTGCGCGCGGCGGTGTCCTTTGCGCGCGTGCTTGCATCGGGACCCGGCGAGCCGGAGCTGAACGCAAGGCTCGCGCAGAACCCCGCAGATCACGCGGCGCGTTTCGCGCTTGCCGAACTGCACGCCGGCGGGCAGCGCTATCGCGAAGCGCTCGATGGACTGATCGAGATCGTTCGGCGCGACAAGGAATGGAACGCTGGCGAGGCCCGCAAACAGGTGCTCAACATCTTCAACCTCGCCGAAAAAGATGCCGCGCTCGTCTCCGAGTACCGCAAGAAGTTCGCCAGCACCCTGTATTGATTGACGCGCGTTGCTGACGCGCGCTCGCGTTGCACCGCCCTGCGCCTAGGCTTCGAGCACGAAGTCGAACCGCCCCGCCTGCGCCGCGTCGCCGGCGCGCGGCGTCAGCGCGATTTCGAGATCGCGCTGCCAGAGCCCGTCATTCGCGTTCGCGGGTTCGCGCGGAAAATAAAGCTGGGTCGTGAGCGGCCGTCCGCCCGGTGCCTGCACGCGGATGTGGATGTGGCGCGTACGCCCTGGATACAGGCCGGGGACGATGGTCTCGAGCCGGTAGCCGCCCGATGCATCGGCGAAGAGATGGCCGCGATGGCGGAATCCAGCGTTGTCGTAGTTGCCCGCCGCGTCGCACTGCCACACGTCGAGCAGCGCCTTGGGGATGGGGCGGCATGCGGTCGTCAGAACGCGTCCCGAAAGCGTCAGCCGCATCCCCGGCTCGCCTGGGTCGGCGAGCGCGGCACGCTGCGGCGCGTTCGGCGTGTAATACGGCCCTGCCGTCTGCCGCGGCGTCTCGCGCGCGGAACCCGCGGCGTCGCCGCAAGCGGGTGTGGGGCGCAGGCTTTGTGCAGCCGCGCCGCGCCAACCGACGAAGGGCAGCGCGAGCCCGGCCCCGATCAACTGGCGCCGCGTCCGCGCCGCGCCTGGGCGATCAGATTTGCTCACTCCAGCGTCTCCTTGACGATACCCGACAGCAGTTTGTCGACATCCGGCAGGCCCTTGCGGAACACGATGTGCACCGTGTCGCGATCGCCGGGCAGGGTGTAAAGAGCAATCACATGCGGACAGTAGGCAATGTTCGACGCCTGCTGTTCCATCATCTTGCGCGACACGACTGCCGAGCAGAACTGGAGCGCCTCGGCTTTGCCGTATACCTGCTTTGCGGAGCCCACGTCCTTGCCGGTACGCTCGAGCATGTCGCCGATATGCGCCGTATGGTCGATTTTCAGGCCGCGCGCCTGAATCGCCAGGACCAGGTTGTCCTTCACCTCGTCGAAGCCGCCCTTGGCCGTGGCGCTCGCGATCTGCGCCGCGGCCATGCCGGACCACAGCACGGCGACCGCTCCCAGCAGGACGACGCCAAGTGATTTCATGTTCGTCATAGCCGACTCTCCGTTGCGGTTGCGCGAGGTTACCGCGCTTTTGCTTCGAGTCGCGGACCACGTCCCGAGTTCACTGGAAACCGCAGGCGCTGCGAATCGCGCGCGGACGTGCATGTCCTCACCTCCGGTTACGGTATAACTGACCGATCTCCGGGCGACTCCGATGAATCGAATCGAATGTGACGTGCTGGTCGTCGGCTCCGGCGCTGGCGGACTTTCGGCTGCGGTTACCGCGACCCACCACGGCCTCAAGGTCGTGGTGACCGAAAAGGAAGCGCAATTCGGCGGCACGACCGCCTACTCGGCGGGCGTCATCTGGATTCCGCTGAACGGCCATGCTGTGCGTGCGGGCCTGCCCGACAGCCGGGAGGCGGCGCTGCGCTATCTCGAGGCGGAGGCCGGCGCGCATCTCGATCGCGCCAAGGCGGTTGCATTCGTCACGCATGCCGCCGAGATGCTCGCGTTCTTCGAGCAGCACTCCCATGTGCGTTATCACCTGATGGAAACCTGGTCGGACTACCACCCGGATTTGCCGGGCGCATCCGCGGGCGGCCGCTCGCTGCTGCCTGAACCGTTCGACGGGCGCCTGCTCGGCGACCGGTTCCGCGAGCTGCGCGCGCCGCTGCCGACGATGATGCTCTTCGGCGGCATGTCGGTTAGCCGCGACGACATTCCCCATCTGCTGAATGCGACGCGCGCGCCGGCCTCGGCCTGGCACGTCGCAACGCTGCTCGCACGCTACGCCCGCGACCGGCTGCGTTACCCGCGCGGTACGCGCATCGCAAACGGCAATGCCCTCATCGCGCGCCTGGCGAAATCGCTGTTCGAGCGCGGGGTGCCACTCTGGGTCTCCTCGCCGGCGACGCAACTGATCGTCGAAAACGGCGCGGTCCGCGGCGCGCTCATCGACCGCGCGGGCACCACCGTCGAGGTCGTCGCCCGCAAGGGGGTGGTACTCGCGAGCGGCGGCTTTCCGGCGAACGCAGAGCTGCGCGCGCGCTACTACCGCCACGTGGCGGCCGGCAAGCGTCATGTTCCGCTCGCGCCGCCCGGCAACACCGGCGACGGCGCGCGCCTCGCACGCGCAGCGGGCGGCACGTTTCAGGCTGAGGCGCAGCAGCCCGCGGCGTGGACGCCGATCTCGCTCGTCCCCCAGCGCGACGGCAGCGTTCAGCCCTTCCCGCACTTCATCGATCGCTGCAAGCCCGGCTACATCGCGGTCGATCGCCGCGGTCGGCGCTTCGCCAACGAAGCCGACTCGTATCACGACTTCGTGCCACGGATGATCGACGCCTGCCGGGAAGATCCCGACGTCGAGACCTACCTGATCACCGATCACCGCGCGATCCGGCGCTACGGCATCGGCGTGGTTCCGCCCGCGCCGATGCCGCTCGAGTCGTATGTACGCTCGGGCTACCTGGTGCGCGCGAACTCGCCCGCAGCGCTCGCGCGGGCGCTCGGTATCGATACCCAGGGCTTCGTGCGTACGCTCGAGGCATACAACCACCATGCCGAACGCGGCGAGGATCCGGAATTCGGCAAAGGCACGAACGCCTATCACCGTTTCGGCGGCGACCCGGCGCACGGCCCCAACCCGAACCTCGCGCCGATCGCAACGCCGCCCTACTACGCGGTGCGCCTCGTACCGAGTGATCTCGGCACCTTCATTGGACTGTCTACGGACGCGAAGGCGCGGGTGCTTGACGTAAACGAGCACCCGATCACACGGCTCTACGCGGTGGGTAACGACATGGCAAGCGTGATGGGCGGAACCTATCCGGGCGCCGGGATCACCATCGGTCCGGCGATGACCTTCGGCTACATCGCCGGCCGCCAGCTCGCCGGCATCGATGCCTGAACGATCGCTGCAGGACGGCAGTTGCGCCTATGGCATGATCGCCCCTTCCCGGAATCTTGTCGCCAGGAGCGCCGCATGACCCAGCGAACCATGCCCCCCTTCCGCGCCGACCACGTCGGCAGCTTCCTACGCCCCAAGGCGCTGCTCGAGGCGCGCGAGGCGCACAAGCAGGGCACGCGCTCGAAGGCGGATCTCCGCAACGCCGAGGACGCCGCGATCCGCGATGTCGTCAAGTTCCAGGAGGACCTTGGCCTGCACGGCATCACTGACGGCGAATTCCGCCGCACGTACTTCCACATCGACTTTCTCGAGCAGCTCGATGGCATCGAGGTGCATGGGGGCATTTCGACCAAATTCCGCGGTGCCGCAGGCGAAGTGGACTTTGCCCCGCCGGTGCTCAAGGTGACCGGCAAGGTGCGCCATACCAAGCCGATCCAGCTGGCGGATTTCGAGTTTCTGAAGTCGGTGACGAAGGGCACGCCGAAGGTCACGATTCCCTCGCCCACGATGCTGCACTTCCGCGGCGGCCGCGCGGCAATCAGCAAGGACGCCTACCCGGACCTCGACAACTTCTTCGCCGATGTCGCCGCGGCGTATCGCGAGGAACTACGGCAGCTTGGCAAGGCGGGCTGCACCTACGTCCAACTCGACGACACCAACCTCGCCTACCTCTGCGACGAGCGAATGCGCGAGGGCGCGCGCCAGCGTGGCGAGAACCCGGACGAATTGCCGAAGCACTACGCACACTTCATCAACGAAGCGATCCGCGATCGGCCCGCCGGCATGACCGCGTGTATACATCTCTGCCGCGGCAACTTTCGCAGCGCCTGGGTGGCCGAGGGCGGCTACGAGCCCGTCGCGCAAGCGCTGCTGCAGGACCTCAAGGTGGACGGCTATTTCCTCGAGTACGACGACGCGCGCTCGGGCAATTTCGAGCCGCTGCGCTACCTGCCGAAGGGCAAGACCGTGGTGCTCGGACTGGTGACGACGAAGCTCGGAGAACTCGAATCGAAGGACGCCATCAAGCGACGCATCGACGAGGCGGCGAAAATCGTTGCCCTCGATCAACTCTGCCTCTCGCCACAGTGCGGCTTTTCGAGCACCGTGCACGGTAACGAGATCATGCAGGAGCAGCAGGCCGCCAAGATGCGGTTCGTCATCGACGTCGCGCGCGAGGTCTGGGGCGCCGCCTGACGATTGGTTATTGGGCTATCCTTATCGACATAGGTGGGGTGGGCCGATGAACGATCGAGCCTCGTAGTACGTTTCCCCACCGGTACACCCGACCCAGAGACCGAGGAGATACAGATGAGAAAGATTCCTTTTGCCGCAACTTCCATTGCAGGCGCGATCAGCCTGGCACTGGTTTCCGGCGCCGCGACTGCGCAGATCACGCTCAAGCTGCACCACCTGCTCTCGGCCAAGGCGCCGGCGCACACCAAGATGCTCGTGCCCTGGGCCAATGACGTCGAGAAGGCCGCGGGCGGCAAGGTGAAGATCCAGATTTATCCGGCAATGTCGCTCGGCGGCAAGCCGCCCGAGCTGATCAACCAGGTGCGTGACGGCGTGGTCGATATCGTCTGGACGGTCAACGGCTACACCGCGGGACTGTTCCCACGCTCCGAGGTATTCGAACTGCCCTTCGTGCACACGAACAGCGCGACCGCGACGAATCTGGCGATGCGCGACATGTTCAACAACGGCGCGATCGCCGAGGAGTACAAAAGCGTCAAGGTGATGTTCCTGCACGTGCACGCGGGCCAGGGCATCCAAATGGCCGAGAAGAATGTCCGCACGCCCGACGACCTCAAGGGTCTCAAGATGCGCATCCCATCGCGCACCGGGGCCTGGATCATCGAAGCGCTCGGCGCATCACCGGCCGCCATGCCGGTTCCCGCCCTGCCGCAGGCGCTGTCGAAAAAGGTGGTCGACGGCGCACTGATCCCCTGGGAGATCATTCCGCCGCTGCATCTGCAGGACGTCACCAAGTTCCAGATCGAGGGACTCAACAGTGTCCGCTTTGGCACCACGACATTCCAGGTCTCGATGAATCCCGGTACCTGGGCGAAGCTCCCGCCTAACGTGCAGAAGGCGTTCACCGCGAACAATGGCGAAGCCAGGGTGCGCGCGGTCGGGAAAAGCTGGACGGACGCCGAGGTTGGCGGGCTCGCCGTCGCCATGAAGGCAGGCAACAAGCACACCGTGCTCACCGAAGCCGAGCTCGCGCTGTTCAAGGCGAAGCTCAACCCGGTCGTGCAGCGCTGGGTCGACGAGGTCAAGACCAAGGGGATCGATGGCCAGGCGCTGGTCGACCAGGCGCGCAAGCTGATCGCGAAGTACTCGAAGTAGCGGAATGCCGGACGAACCGATGCGCGGCGGGGCGGGCGCGAGCCTCCCCGGTCGCGTCATCGAGTACTGGGCGCTCGCGGGCGGGATTGTGCTGCTCGGCGTCGCCCTGATGACCACCTGGAGCGCGGCCACGGGGTGGGTGGTCGGCAAGCCGCTGCCGGGCGATTTCGAGCTGACCGAGGTCTGCGTCGCGATCGCGGTGTTCGCGTTCCTGCCCTACTGCCAGCTGACTGATGCCAACGTCACGGCGGATATTTTTACCGCCCGCGCCGGTCCGCGCACCGTCGCCGCGCTCGGGGTCCTGGCGGCACTCATCGCACTCGGCTTTGGCCTACTGCTCACCTGGCGCACCTACGAGGGCCTGCTCGACTACCGAAAATACGTCGAGATCACGACGATCCTGAAGATTCCAATCTGGTGGGCGTACGTGCCGGCGCTCGTCTCGCTCGTACTACTCGTGCTCGCCTGCCTGATCGCGCTGACGCGGAGTTGGCGCGCGCTGCTGCGCCGCTGACCGGCAAACCACGTTGGACCCGCACTTCCTCACCGGGCTCATTGGGCTCGCTGCGCTGATCGCGCTGATCGCGATTCGCGTGCCGATCGCGCACGCGATGATCCTCGTCGGCGCGACCGGCATTGCTCTATTGAGCGGGCCGGGCATATTGCTCTCCCAGCTCAAGACGCTCGCCTATTCGCAGTTCTCCAACTACGACCTGTCGGTGCTGCCGATGTTCGTGCTGATGGGCAGTGTCGCCTCGCGCGCGGGGCTCTCGAGGGATCTGTTCCGTGCCGCCAACGCCTGGCTCGGCTGGATGCGCGGCGGCGTCGCCATGGCGGCAGTCGCCGCCTGCGCCGGCTTCGGCGCGGTCTGCGGCTCCTCGCTCGCGACCGCGTCGACGATGGGACAGGTGGCGCTGCCCGAACTGCGGCGCTACCGCTACCACCCTGCGCTCGCAACCGGTACGCTCGCCGCCGGCGGCGTGCTCGGCATCCTGATTCCGCCTTCAGTGGTGCTGGTGGTCTACGCGATCGTGGTCGAAGCGAGCATCGTCGACATGTTCAGCGCGGCCTTCATCCCCGGCCTGATCGCGGTGGCGATGTTCCTCCTCACGATCGCGATTTACGTGCGCGTGCGGCCCGACGCGGGCCCGCCGGGCGACCGGGTCTCGCGCGAGGAGTTCGTCGCCGCGACGATCGGCGTCGCGCCGGTGGCGGCGATTTTCGGTGCCGTGATTGGCGGGATCTACTTCGGCCTGTTCAACCCGACGCCGGCGGCGGCGGTCGGCGTTTTTCTGGTGACCGTCCTCGGCTTCGTACGTGGCAGCGTCAACCTGGGCGGACTGAAGGCGGCGCTGCTCGATACTGCGAAGACTGCGGGCATGATCTACCTGATCCTGCTCGGCGCGCAGCTGCTCAACATCTTCATGGCGCGCGGCGGCGTGCCGCAGGCCGCGGCCGCGATGATGGCGAATTCCGGCCTTTCGCCGATGGTCGTTCTCCTGCTGCTGCTCGTCGCGCTGATCGTGCTCGGTTGCCTGATGGACAGCCTGTCGATGATCCTGCTCGCGATTCCGTTCTTCTGGCCGGTGATCTCCGAGCTTGACTTCGGCATGAGCCCGAACGACCTCAAGATCTGGTTCGGCATCCTCGCCCTGATCGTGGTCGAGCTCGGACTGATTACGCCACCCGTCGGCATGAATGTCTTCGTCATCAATTCGCTGGCGAAGGATGTGCCGATGATGCAGACCTTCATCGGCGTGCTGCCGTTTTTCTTCGCCGAATTGATCCGGATCGCGATCCTGCTCGCCTTCCCGGCGCTGTCGCTCTGGCTGCCCAGGCTGCTCACGGGCTAAACCGGGTCGCCTAGAAGGACGGCGTGCCGGTTTTGATTGCCTCCGGCGGCACGACCGTCTCGCGTTCGATCACCAGCATGCTGTCGTAGAAGTGCATCGAACGCGCCTGCAGCGTGAAATCGTCCACCGACAGCTGCTCCGGGTCACGCGTGTGCCAGGCATTGAGCTGATCGACAAGCGCCTTCGCCATCTCGATGAAGGTGCCGGGTTTGCGATAGCCGCCATCGAATTCCGGCCAGTAACTGCTGTGAATGTCCTCGGTGATGAAAACACCCGCGTCGCTCATGCGCGGGAAGATTTCCTCGAAGGTGGCGATCTGCTGGCCCATGCGATGCCCGCCGTCGTCGATCGCGATATCGATCGGCGCAAACTCCTCGGCGAGCTGTCGCAGGAAGGCGCGATCCGCCTGATCGCCGATGCGCACCGTGACGCGGTCTTCCTCGAACGCCTTGCACTGCGGCCGGATGTCGACGCCGACAATACGGGCGCGATCGCCGAGATAGTGCTTCCACATTTGCAACGAGCCACCGTGAAACACGCCAAATTCCAACAGGGTCACGGACGCGCCGCGAAACCGTGCCAGATGCCGATGGTAGGGGTCGAAGTAATGCCGCCATTTGTGAATCAGGCGCCCGGGGTTGGCGAGGAAATACTCGCTGAGCGGATTTGCCGGCGCGGACGTGCTCATGTTCGAACCCTCATGGCGCCGGTTTTTCGCCTACCAGGCGCATGTCGCGCGGCTCGCGCAGCTTGAACTGCGCCGGTGCCTGACGCACGTTGACCAGCCCCGCCTCCTCCATGACCTCGCGCAGGCTGTCGGGCGTGTAGTTCCAGCGATGGCACATGAGCGGGTCGCGCCACCCGGGGTCGCCGTAGAGTACCCACATCGTGCGCTGCCCCTCGCGCCCGGGACCCACGCCCGCCTGCGGGTTCTTGAGCAGCTCTTCGCAGGCGGTCAACAGGTTCGGGCACTCGAGGACCATCTGCCCGCCGGGTTTTAGCACGCGTACCCATTCGCGCAGCGTGTCGACGACTTCCCAACGCCAAAAGTGCTCGACAACGTGGATCGCCATCACCTCGTCGCAGCTGTGCGTTTCGAAGGGCACGAGCGCGTGTAGGTCACAGAGTACGTCGGGCGCTTTGCCGGCCCTTGAGGGTGCGACATCGACGTTAATGTAGCCGTCGAGGATTTTGTCGCCGCAGCCGAGGTTCAGGCGCCGCGCGGCGCCGCCCACACTGCCCGGTGTCGGCCGGCGCTTGTCGTCACCCGGGCGCCCGCGTATCGACGCAAGGAGTTTGCGCAACATCGCCGCGGCCTCGCGCGCTAACCGCGCCGCCAGGGACCGATCGTCCCGCGCAGATCAGCGCACAACGTCCTCGCCTCCTGCGTACAGCGTCCCAACCAGCGCCGCACGCTTCTCGAGCACCGCACGCTGGTTGATATAGCCCTTGTCGGTGATCTCGTTGGCGTCGATCGATGGCGGTTCGCGCATTACCAGCAGCCGCGCCGGCCGCGTCGAGCTGCCAGCGCCCTCCGCGGCCAGTGCACGCAGCCCCGCGGCGAGCTTTTCCCGAATGGCTTCGGGCGTCATGCCTTGGGCAGCCGGGCTGAGGAAAACCAGCGCGCCAATCTCGTCGCGGTCGTGCCCGGCGATCACCGCGTCCTGCACGATGGGGTTGCAGGCGGCAATGAGGCGCACCCGCACGCGGCCGACGCTTACCCAGGTCCCTGAACTGAGCTTGAAATCCTCGGCGACACGGCCGTCGAACACGATCCCCTGCGTCGGATCGGCTGGATCGGCGAACGTCACCGCATCGCCAATGCGGTAGAAGCCCTCGTCGTCGAACGCCGCCCGGGTAAGGTCGTCGCGCTGGTAATAGCCCGGCGTCACGTTGGGACCCTTGACGCGGACTTCGAGCTTGCCCGCGGCGGGCACCAGCTTCAGCGTGCAGCCGGCGACCGGCAGGCCGATCACGCCAGCCGCGGGAATGTGGAAGTGGACTTGCGCGGCGAGCGGCGCGGTCTCGGTCGAACCCCAGGCCGAAAGCATCGCCAGCTTGCCGCCCTTCTCCTCGAGCGCGAGCTTTTCGAGCCGCGCCCACAGGTTCTGTGGCAGTGCCGCCCCCGCGTAGAACACCATGTCGAGGTCGCGAAAAAAATTCTTCCGTAGCGCCGCATCCTGCTCGAGGAAGGGCAGCAGCAGGTCGAAGCCGCGCGGCACGTTGAAGTACATCGTCGGCGCGATCTCGGCGAGGTTTTTCGCCGTCGTCTCGATCAGCCCCGGCATCGGCTTGCCAGCGTCGACATACAGCGTGCCACCGTTACGCAGCACGAGGTTGAAATCGTGGTTGCCGCCGAAGGTGTGGTTCCACGGCAACCAGTCGACAATCACCGGCGGCCGCGCCTCGACGAACGGCCAGCCCTGCGCGAGCATCTGCTGGTTCGCGGTCAGCATGCGGTGGGTGTTGATCACCCCCTTCGGCTGGCCAGTCGAACCCGAGGTGAACAGGATCTTGGCCACCGTATCGGGGCCGAGCCGTGCATGCGCCGTGTCGACCTGTGCGCCGGGCGCCGCCGCACGCAATTCGGCGAGCGATGTGGCGGATGCGCCGACCGCGGCGAGCGCGGGTGCGAACTTTTCGGGGTCGGCGGTCCAGACCAGCGCCGGGCGCAGCAGCTCGAAGATGTACTTCAGCTTGGCGAAGTCCTTCGACATGAGCGAGTACGCCGGCGAAATCGGCGCGATCGGCACGCCGACATGCTGCGCGCCGAGCGCGAGCAGCGCGTGATCGACGCTGTTGTCCGACAGGATCGCGACCGGGCGCTCGGCCGCAAGCCCACGCTCGAGCAGGCCCTGGCCAATCGCGCGCGCGGCCTCAAGCGTGTCGCGGTAGGTCATCGTGCGCCAGCCCGCGCCCGCACGCTCGCCGAGAAACACCCGCTCGGGTGCGTTGGCCGCCCAATCGACCAGCCACTCGGTGACGCAGCGCGCGTGCGCGCCCAGAGCCGTCGGCGAGCGCAGCAGCAGCGTGCCATCCGGACGGCGCTCGACATCGACCTTCGCCGGGGCGAATTTCAGATCGGAGTGCAGGACCCGCTTCACGCGTTCTCCAGGATCAGGTGGCCCACCGCCGTGTTCGACGCCGGCACATGGTAGAAGCGGTGCACGACCTTCGGCGGCACGTCGCTCATCGCGGCGCGCGCGATCAGCCACATCACGAGCTCGATGCCCTCCGATCCGGCTTCGCGTACGTAATCGATATGCGGCATGGTTGCCAGGCCTTTGGGGTCGGCGATCAGCCGATCGAGAAAGGCGGTGTCGAACGCCTTGTTGATCAGCCCCGCGCGCGGCCCCTGCAACTGGTGGCTCATGCCCCCGGTGCCCCAGACCTGGACGTTCAACGGCGCGTCGTAGGATTCGATCGCCTTGCGGATCGCCCGGCCGAGCTGATAGCAGCGCCTGCCCGAAGGTGGCGGGTATTGCACGACGTTGACCGCGAACGGGATGATCCGGCACGGCCAAGCCTCGGGCTGGCCGAACAGCAGCGACAGCGGCACGGTCAAGCCGTGATCGACATCCATCTTGTTGACGATGGTCAGGTCGAAATCGTCCTCAATCACCGATTGCGCGATGTGTGCGGCAAGCTCCGGATAACCGATCACCTTCGGCACGGGACGCGGCCCCCAACCCTCGTCGGCGACCGCGAACGCGTCCGCGGTGCCAATCGCGAAGGTCGGAATCATATCCAGACTGAATGCATTGGCATGGTCGTTGTAGACCAGGAAGACCACATCCGGCAGCTGGGCCTTGATCCACGCCTTGCTCGCCTCGTAGCCGCCGAACACCTTCTGCCAGTAGGGCTCGCCCGCCTTCCCCAGGTCGAGCGCCGCGCCGATCGCCGGCACATGCGAGGTGTAGACGCTGGCGCTGATCTGGGCCATCAGCGCTTCTCTCCCGCGGTTCGGTTGCCCTCGATCGAGCGCCCGCCGTTCACCATCATGTCGCGGTACGCCTCCTCGGTCATGCCGGTCATGCTGCCCGCCATCTGCTGGAAACTCTTGCCGTCGGTGGCACCGATCTTGGCGAGGAAATAGATGTTGCCGCCGAGCGCGATGCAGCGGTTCAGGTCGCGCGCAAGCACGGCCTGCTTCTGCTCCTCGGTCATCGGCCATTCGTCGAGCGTGGCGCGCTCGTCGGCCTTGAAGCGGGCGCGGTTCTCGGCCTTCATCAGCGACATGCAGAACTGGTTCAGGTGGTAGCCCCGGCGCGATTGTTCGGCGTCGAAGATCGTCGTGCCGGGTATGTCCAGGTAGGGTTTGTCGAGTGCCATCGTGTCCATGCTCGCTAGAAGCGGGGTTATGCAGGAACTTGCGCTTCTTGTACAGCGTGGCGACGGGTGCGCGGCGGCCTTTTGATCGCCCTCGGCGCAGCGCGCGTCTACTTGAGCTTCAACAGCCGAACCGCGTTTTCCTTCAAGATCAGCGGCCGCACCTCGGGTTTCAGCGGTAGCTTTTCGAAGTCGGCGAGCCAGCGCTCGGGCTGAATCACCGGGTTGTCACTGCCGAACAGTACCTTGTGCTTGAGCAGCGTGTTCGCGTACTGCACCAGCTTCGCCTCGAAATATTTCGGCGACCAGCCCGACAGATCGATGTAGGCATTCGGTTTGTGCAGTGCCACCGACAGCTGCTCCTCCTGCCACGGCACCGCCGGATGCGCCATGATGATTGGCAAGTCGGGAAAATCCGCTGCGACGTCGTCCAGGAACAGCGGGTTCGCGTACTTCAGCCGCAGGCCGCCGCCGCCTGGCATGCCGGCGCCGATCCCGGTCTGCCCGGTATGAAACAGCGCCGGCAGACCGGCCTCGGCGATCACTTCGTAGAGCGGATAGACATCCCGGTCATTGGGGTAGAAGCCCTGAATGATCGGGTGGAACTTAAAGCCCTTCACACCGAAGTCCTTGATCAGGCGGCGCGCCTCGCGGATGCCCATCTTGCCGCGCGCCGGATCGATGCTCGCAAACGGTATCGCGACGTCGGCATGCTCGGCTGCGGATTCGGCGACCTCCTCGTTCGAAATGCGCTGGATGCCCATGCCGCGCTCGTGATCGACGGTAAAGACGACGAAGCCCATCTTGCGTTCGCGGTAGTACGTCGCCATCTGCGCGATCGTCGGGTGTTGCACCGCGTAGCGAAAGTAGCGCCCGCGCGCCTCGAGCGCCGCCTTCTCGGCCTCGTCGGGCAGCATGCGGGTCGAAACCTCCGCGTGGGTGTGGATGTCGATCGCGACCAGCGCGTCAACGTTCATTGTGGCCATCGCTTCTCCTCGCAGGTACGAACGGTCATTCAGGCGTCGACACGGATCACCTCCGCACCGGGGGGGTCGGCGTAAAGGACATCGACCTGCGCCGCGCGCTGCGCGAGCACCGCACGCTGGTTGATCGATCCCTTGTCGGTCGCCTCGCCCGCATCGAGCGACGGCGGCACATCGAGCACGAGCATGCGCTCGATGCGATTCGAGCTGCCCGTGCTCGCGTGCACCAGCGCGCTCAGACGTGCCTGCAGCTCGGCCCGCAGCCGCGCAGCATCGCCGACGGCTGCGCAGGCGTCGGGGTCGAGAAAGACGAGCGCCGCGGGCAGATCGCGACCCGCGCCTGCGATCACGACGTCGCGCACCAGAGGCGCAAACCGGGCAATGAACTCCGCGCGCAGCACCCCGACGTGCACCCAGGTCCCGGTCGCAAGCTTGAAGTCCTCGGCCACCCGCCCTTCGAAGCGCAGACCCTTTCCCGGGTCTGCGGGATCGGCCAGGCTGAAGGCATCGCCGAGCCGGTACCAACCTTCCTCGTCGAAGGCCTGCGCAGTCAGTTCGGGCTGGCGCCAGTAACCCGGCGTGATGTGCGGGCCCTTGACGCGCATCTCGAACTTGCCTTCGAACGGCACGAGCTTGAGTTCGGCGCCGGGCGGGGGCAAACCCATGTTGGCCGCGTCTTCGCTGTCCCAGGTCCGTCCCAGGGTCAGCGGCGCGGTCTCAGTCGAGCCGAGGCCGGTGCCGAAGAGCACCGTCGCGCCGCAGGTTTCGAGTGCAAGCGCCTTCAGTTCGGCGAATACATGCTGCGCGAGCCCCGCGCCGGCGAACCACAGCATCTTCACGCGGCTGAAAAAATTGCGCCGCAGTGCCTCGTCCGCGCGCAGGTAAGGCAGCAGCGCCTCGAAGCCTTTCGGCACGTTGAAATAGAAGGTCGGTGCGATATCGCGCAGGTTGCGCACCGTCGCCTCGATCGCACCCGGCATCGGCTTGCCTTCGTCGATGTAGTACGAGCCGCCGTTGGTGATGACCAGGCCGAAGTCGTGGTTACCCGCGGCGGTGTGGTGCCAGGGCGCCCAGTCGACGAGCACCGGCGGCTCGTCCTCGAAATAGGCCAGCATGAAGCGGATCATCGCCTGGTTCGCGCACCACATGCGCTGCGTATTGATGACCGCCTTCGGCGCGCCGGTCGAACCCGAGGTGAAGAGGAACTTGGCGATCGTATCCGGGCCGACGCGTGCGTGCGCCGCGTCCACCGCGGCCGCGTCTTCGTGTTCGAGCAGCGCCGCAAAGGGCGTCGCCGCGCGCGCGGCGGATGGATTGCACGTCACGACGAGCTCGGTCCCCGGCGCCACCGCGGCCTCGATCGCCCGCCCGAAGGCGTTGCCGTCGGCTGCAAACACCAGTCCCGGCGTGAGCAACTCGAGGACTTGACGCAAGCGGCCGAAGTCGGTCGACATCAGTGAATAGGCCGGGGAGATCGGCGCGTACGGCACGCCGACCAGAAGCGCACCGAGCTCGATCAGCGCGTGTTCGAGGTCGTTGCCGGAGAGCACCGCAATCGGGCGCTCGGCAGACAGGCCGCGCGCCAGGATCGCCGCGCCGATCCGCCGCGCCTGCGCGAGGGCCTGGCTGTAGCTCAGCGTGCGCCACGCGCCCGCCGCGTCGCGCTGGGCGAACAACACGCGATCGGGCGCACGCACCGCCCAGTATTCGAGCCGCTCGGTGAGCTT
>JAQBBQ010000110.1:0-2594 GCA_032125995.1 Betaproteobacteria bacterium
GTGCGGCGAGTGCGCTGCGTGCCGCGGCCTCGGGATTACCGGTGGCCTCGACGACGAAATCGAGCGGCAGTTGCACCAGCAACTCGACGTCTTCCACGACGACGAATGCGCCGCGCGCGTGCGCCTCGAGCGCCGCGGCGCGGTCGCCGCAGACGCGGATGCGCTCGGGGGCGATGCCCGCGCGGCGCGCCGCCTCACCCGCGCGCGCGGTGTCGGGATCGGCCGCGGCCTCGACCGAGAGGCCCTGCGCGCGCGCCGAGCGAAAGACGAACGACGCGCCAAATTCGCCGACGCCGACGATCCCCGCGCGCAGCCGGCGGCCCGCGTGCGGGGCGAACAGGATCTCGTGATTCATGGAGGCGAGCCTACCCGAGTGCCCGCGCGGGCGGGTGAGACTACAATATGTAGGGTCTTGTGCCAGACGAGGCACTAGCGATTGGGTATTTAGGCGTAGCGGAGCAACGACCGAAACCGACATGGCACGACAGCAGGTCTACGACGCGTCCGCAATCCAGGCCCTCAAGGGGCTCGAACCCGTGCGGCGCATGCCGGGCATGTACACCCATACGGTGCACCCGCTGCACGTCGTGCAGGAGGTGATCGACAACGCGATCGACGAGGCGCTCGCCGGTTACGGCAAGCGCATCACGGTGTCGCTCTACAAAGACGGTTCAGTCGAGGTCGCGGACGAAGGCCGCGGCATCCCGGTCGACATGCACCGGGAGGAGAAGAAGCCTGCGGTCGAGGTCGCGTTCTCGATGCTGCACGCGGGCGGCAAGTTCTCCAAGTCGGGCGCAGGCGTGTACCACATCTCGGGTGGCCTGCACGGCGTCGGCGTCGCGGTTTCGAACGCGCTCGCCAAGCGCCTCGAGGTGACGGTCTACCGCGGCGGGCAGAAGCACACGCTCGCCTTCGAGGCGGGTGAGCTCAAGCAGAAGCTGAAAAGCGAGCGCGCAAAAGAAAAGCGCGCCACCGGTACCGTAGTGCGCCTGTGGCCGGATCCGAAGCATTTCGACTCGCCAAACATCCCGATGGCCGAGCTCGAGCACCTCATCCGCTCGAAGGCCTACCTGCTGCCCGGTCTCACCACCGTGCTCCAGGTCGAGGGCAAGGAAGAAAAGGTCTGGAAATACGAGCGCGGTATGGCGCAGTACTTCGATTTCATGCTCGCCGGGCGCGAGCTGGCGGTGCCGTTGTTCGCCGGCGAGCGATATTTCGACGAGAAATCTGCCGCCGATTTCAGCGAGATCGAGGCGGGCGAAGGTGCAGCCTGGGCTGTGGGCTGGGTGACCGAGGGCGAGACCTTTGCCGACTCGCATGTGAACCTGATCCCGACGCGCTCGGGCGGCACGCATGAGGCGGGCTTTCGCGCCGGCATCTTCGACGCGGTTGCCGCGTTCATGGAAACGCGCGGGCTCGGGCAAAAGGGCGTCAAGCTCCTCGCCGACGATGTCTGGAGCCGCGCCTGCTTCACGCTCTCGGCGCGCATCGTGCGCACCCAGTTCCACGGCCAGACCAAGGAAAAGCTCACCACGCGTCATGCGGCGAAGCTGCTCGGCGCCTGTGTGCAGGACGCCTTCGAGCTGTGGCTGAACCAGCATCCCGAAGAGGGCAAGCGCATCGTCGAGCTCGCGATCGAGCAGGCAATGAACCGGCTTGCGCGCGGCAAGAAGATCGAGCGCAAGAAATCGAGCGGCATCGCGACGCTGCCGGGCAAGCTGGTCGATTGCGCCTCGGGCGACGTCGCGCGCAACGAACTGTTTCTCGTCGAAGGCGATTCGGCGGGCGGCTCGGCGAAGGAGGCGCGCGACAAGGAATCGCAGGCCATACTGCCGCTACGCGGCAAGGTGCTCAACTCGATGTCGAAGGACAGCCGCACCGTGCTCGCGAATAAGGAGCTGCAGGCGGTCGCGACCGCAATCAGCGTCGATCCGCATGGCGCGGACGACCATCCCGACCTGTCCGGATTGCGCTATGGCAAGGTCGTCATCATGACCGACGCCGACGTCGACGGCGGCCACATCCAGGCGCTGTTGCTGACGTTCTTTTTCACCCATTGTCCGAAACTTGTCGAGGCCGGACACCTCTACGTCGCGCAGCCGCCGCTCTACAAGGTCGAGGTCGCCGCGCAAGGCAAAGGCAAACCCGCCAAGCGTCTGTACTGCCTCGATGACGCCGAGCTCGAAGAGGTGCTCGAGCAACTGAAGAAGGAAAAGGTGCGCGAAGGCGGTTGGGAGATCTCGCGCTTCAAGGGGCTCGGCGAGATGAGCCCCGAGCAGCTCTGGGAAACGACGATGAATCCCGATACCCGGCGCCTGGTGCGCATGCAGCTCGACGCGGCGCAGAACAAGAAGGTGCGCGAAACCTTCGAGCTGCTGATGGACGCCGGCGAAGCCGAAGGCCGGCGCAACTGGATGCGTGAGCATTGGAAAACGGTCGAAGCGGATGTTTAGGCGAGAAGACGAAAAAACAAAAAATAAGAAAGGGGTCAGACCCTTGTGGATAACTCTGGGGTCAGACCCCTTTGGATCCTCCGTGGCCTTTGATGAACAAAATGGGGTCTGACCCCGTTTGAGTTATCCACAAGGGTCTGA
>JAQBBQ010000111.1:0-25836 GCA_032125995.1 Betaproteobacteria bacterium
CCTTGCGCCGCGACCCGGTCGCCACCGTCATCGACGGTTGTGTGGGCTGCGGCCTGTGCGGCGAGAACGCCCATGCCGCCGTGCTCTGCCCCTCCTTCTACCGTGCCGAAATCGTGCAGAACCCGATGCCGTGGGACCGGCTGCTCGATCGCATGCGGCGCGCGGTCACTGGGGCCTGAAGAACCGCCGATGGAACGCTCCTTTGCGACGGAGATCGAAAGCCTGAAACTTGGTGACGGCCAAACTTTCCGCGGCGAGGGCATCCTCGCGGTGACCAAGGCCCTGCTGCAATCGGGCGTGGCCTACGTCGGCGGCTACCAGGGTGCGCCGGTCTCCCACCTGCTCGACGTCATGGTGCAGGCACGCGAGTACATGGACGAGCTGGGCGTGCACGTCGAAGCCTGCACCAACGAGGCCGCGGCAGCGGCGATGCTCGGCGCCTCGATCAACTATCCGATGCGCGGCGCGGTAACGTGGAAATCGATCGTCGGCACCAACGTCGCATCGGACGCCCTGTCCTACCTGTCGACCGCCGGCGTGCAGGGCGGCGCGCTGATCGTCGTCGGCGAGGACTACGGCGAGGGCGCGAGCGTTGCGCTCGAGCGCACGCACGCGGTCGCGCTCAAGTCCTCGCTCTGGCTGCTCGATCCGCGGCCCAACCTGACGACGATCGTGCGCATGGTCGAGGCGGGCTTCGAGTTGTCGGAAGCCTCGAACACGCCGGTGATGCTCGAATTGCGCATCCGCGCCTGCCACGTGCAGGGCGCCTTCGCGACGCGCGCGAACCGCGCTTCATTGGTATCCAAGAAGTATCCGCTCGACGGCCCGCCGACATTCAACTACGAGCGCCTCTCGCACCCGCCCGCAACCTTCCGCCAGGAAAAGCTCAAGGCCGAGGTCCGCCTGCCCGCGGCGCGGGCCTTCATCACCGCGCACAAGCTGAATGAAACGTTCGACGGCGACCTGACCGAGGTCGGCATCCTCTGCCAGGGCGGCCTCTACAACAACCTGATCCGCGCACTGCAGATGCTGGGTCTTGCCGACCTCTATGGCAACAGCCGCGTTTCCATCTTTGCACTGAACGTGGTCACGCCGCTGGTGCCCGAAGAAATCAGCGGATTCTGCGCCAGCAAGCAGGCGGTGATCGTGATCGAGGAGGGCATGCCGGAGTTCATCGAGCAGGAAATCGCAACGCTGCTGCGCCGCGCCGACCTGCAGACCAAGCTGCACGGCAAGGACCTGCTGCAATTGGCCGGGGAGTACACGGTCGAGGTGATGGCCAAGGGTCTGATCCAGTTCCTCGCGGCGCACGCGCCGTCGCTCGAGCTCGCCTCGGGCAGGCGCTGGCTCGAGCTCATCGAGCAGACGAAAAATGGCGCGCTCGATTCGCTCAACGCACGCGCCGCGCCGCTCCCGCCGCGTCCGCCGACCTTCTGCGTCGGCTGTCCGGAGCGGCCGGTGTTCTCGGCGATCTCACTCGCTTCGCGCGACGTGGGCAGGCCGCACATTGCCGCCGACATCGGCTGCCACGCCTTCGCGACCTTCGAGCCCTTCTCGATGGGCAATTCGATCCTCGGCTACGGGATGAGCCTCGCCTCGAGCGCAGGCGTGCGGCCGATGCAGACGCGCCGGCCGCTCGCGATCATGGGCGACGGTGGCTTCTGGCACAACGGCCTGCTCTCGGGCGCGGCGTCGAACCTGCTAAACAAGGGTGACGGCGTTCTGGTCATCATGAAGAACGGCTACACCTCGGCCACCGGCACGCAGGACGTCGTCTCCTCGCCGGGACCGGAAGCGAAAACCTACGCCGAAGCGGAAAGCGCGGTGCAGGCCGACCGCACGATCGAGAACACGCTGCGCGGGCTCGGCGTCGAGTGGCTGCGCACCGTCGACAACTACCGCGTCGGCAGTGTTGCGAAGGTGCTGAAGGAGGCAATGACGACGAAGTTCAACGGCCTCAAGGTGATCGTCGCCGAGGGCGAATGCATGCTCGAGCGCCAGCGCCGTATCCGCCCCGCGAACGCAAAATCGCTCGCCACCGGCGCGCGTCTGGTACGCGTCAAGTACGGCGTCGACGAAGATACCTGCACCGGAGACCATTCCTGCATCCGGCTCTCGGGCTGCCCGACGCTCACCGTCAAGGACAACCCGGACCCCTTGCGCCGCGATCCGGTCGCCACCGTCATCGACGGTTGTGTGGGCTGCGGCCTGTGCGGCGAGAACGCCCATGCCGCCGTGCTCTGCCCCTCGTTCTACCGCGCCGAAGTCGTGCAGAATCCCGGCGTCTGGGACCGCTTCATCACCGACGTTCGCACCACCGTCAGAGGCTGGCTGTCATGAGTCTTCCGGAACGCACCCTCACCGTACTCATCGCCGCACTCGGCGGCGAAGGCGGCGGGGTCATGGCCGACTGGCTGATCGACGCCGCAAGCGCGTGCGACTTTCCGGCGCAGAGCACGTCGATTCCCGGCGTCGCCCAGCGCACCGGCGCGACCACCTATTACCTCGAGATTTATCCGGCCAAGCGCGCGGCGCTCGACGGGCGCGAGCCGGTGATGGCGCTTACGCCCTCACCGGCCAACGTCGACGTCATGGTGTCGTCCGAATTCGTCGAGGCCGGCCGCGCGATTCAAAACGGCTTCGTCAGCCCCGAGCGCACGACGCTCGTCGCGTCGACGCACCGCATCTACGCAACCATGGAAAAGATGCAGATGGGCGACGGCCGCTTCGACCCGACACGGGTGCACGAGGCCGCGCAGACCTTGGCGAAGCGGGCGGTACTTTTCGACATGCGCGCGCTGGCGGAAGAAAACGGCACCGTGATCAACGCCGTGCTGTTCGGCGCGATGATCGGCTCGGGCGCGCTGCCGCTGCCGCGCGACGTCTGCGAGACCGCGATCCGCCGCGGCGGGCGCGGCGCCGAGGCCAGTTTGCGCGGCTTCGCTGCAGGTTACGAGATTGCCGCCGGCACGCGCGCGGCACCCGTGCCGCCGGCACCGGTGAAGCAGGCGACCGAAATGCAAGAGATCATCGATCTCGGCCTCGCGCGGCTGCGCGACTATCAGGGTGAGGCCTACGCGCAGCGCTATCTCGAGCGGGTGAAATCGCTCGGTGACGTGGACCCAAAATTGGTTGCGGAAGTCGCACGCCAGCTTGCGCTGTGGATGAGCTACGAGGACATCGTCCGCGTCGCCGATCTGAAGTCGCGCGCGAGCCGCTTCGAGCGCGTGCGGCGCGAAGTGGGTGCCAAGGACGATGAACCCGTCGTCGTCATCGACTACCTCAAGCCCGGCATCGAGGAGGTCGCCTCGCTCCTGCCGACGACGCTCGGCCGGCGCCTCATCGCCTGGGCCGAGGCCAAGGGCAAGCTCGACGCCTACAACGTCGGCTTGCACATCAAGACCTCGGGTATTTTCGGCTTCCTGCTCGTGCGCTCGCTCGCCTGGCTCAAACCCTGGCGCCCGCGCAGCATGCGCTATGCCGACGAGCAGGCGCTGATCGAGCGCTGGCTCGGCTGCGTACGCACGGCCGCCAGTCGCGATGCCAACCTCGCCTTCGAGATCGCCGCCTGCGCGACGCTGCTCAAGGGTTACGGCGAGACCCACCGGCGCGGAAAAGCCAATTTCCTCGCCATCCTGGACGCGCTCGTCGACAACCCGCCGACGGCCGATGTACACGAACAGACGGACGCGATTCGCCACGCGCGCGCGGCAGCGCTTGCCGACCCCGAGGCCAAGGCGCTCTCGCAGGCACTCGGCAAACCGGTCGTCTGGTTGAAGCCCGCGGCCTGAGGCGCGCGGCGCGATTGACGCGCGACGCCCGGCGCGTTCGTTCGATCCCACCATGAGCGCGCGAGGCGAAGCAGGTTCCGCGGCCAGCTGGCGCGCTCGGATCACCGATCCGATGCTCGCGGCAGTGTGCGCGCTCGGCATTACGCAGATCACGGCCTGGGGCACGAGCTACTACTGTCTCGGCGTGCTCGCCGGTCCGATCGCCGAAGACACCGGCTGGAGCCGCAGCCTGATCTACTTCGGCTTCACCGTGGCACTGCTCGCGATGGGGTTCGTTTCGACCTGGGTCGGCCGCGCGATCGATCGCCATGGCGCACAGGCTGTGATGTCACTCGGCACCGTGCTGGTGTCGGCCGGCCTGTACCTGCTCTCGACGGTACAGAGCGAAGGCAGTTATCTCGCGGCGTGGGTTTTCCTCGGCCTCGGCATGCGCCTGTGCCTCTACGACGCCGCCATGGCGGCGTTGGTGCAGGTCACGCCTTCGCGCGGGCGCCTTGCGATTTCCTACCTGACGCTGTTCGGCGCCTTCGCCTCGTCGGTGTTCTGGCCCATCGGCCACTACCTGAACGAGGCGCTGGGTTGGCGCGAGACGCTGCAAATCTTCGCGCTGATCAACCTCGTCATCTGCCTGCCGCTCAACTGGTTCGGCCTCGCGCGGCGCGAGCGCGCGAAGACCGAAGCGGCGACCGCGACCGCCGCGCACGCGGCGCACGACGGTCCGCCGCTCGAAGGGCGCGTGCGGACGATCGCGATCGCCCTCTTTGCGCTCATCATGTCTCTGAACGGTTTCGTGTTCGGCGTGGTCACCGTGCAACTCGTGCCCCTGCTCCAGGCAGCGGGCCTCGCCACCGCGGCGGCGGTCTGGGTCGCGTCGATGAAAGGCTTCGCGCAATTCGGCGGGCGCCTGGTCGAGATTGTGTTCGGCAGGAACCTGCGCGCGATCACCGTGGCGCGCATCGCGATCGGCGTGCTGCCCGTGTCCTTCGTGATGCTGCTGCTCGCGCAAGGCAACTTTGCGGCGATTCTGCTGTTCACCCTCCTCATGGGCGCGTCGCAGGGCGTCATCACCATCGTGCGCGGCGCGGTGCCGCTTGCGCTGTTCGGCGTCGTTGGCTACGGCGCCGTGCTGGGCCTCCTTGCCACGCCCATCCTCATCGTCAATGCCGCCGCGCCGACGCTGTTCGCGCTGATCGTCGATCACGCCGGCTGGCAGGTGGCCGAGATCGCGCTCCTCACCTGCGCCGCGGCCTCCTGGATCGCGATGGAATTGATGTCGCGGTGGTACGAGCGCAGGCGCGCGACGGGCTGATCCAATCAAATCGACGCGGAGCCCAGTGGATTCTGCGTTGCAGCGGCGACATCGCGCTCGGTCGCCAGGTAATCGAGAAAGGCCGTCACCTCCGGCACGCCGAGATCCTTCGGGTGCCGTCGATCAGAGAAAACGATAAATCGGCGAATTCAATGAACGTAGGGCTCCTCGGTCCCGCGGCTGTAGTGGCGTCGTCGGATCGCGTCCCGGACTTGATCGAGCAAGCGGGGGCGCTGCGGGGCGTCGGGCATTGCTTCCTCCCAGAGGCAGAGTTGATTTTCGGCCTTCGGGGGTCTAACGTCTTGACAGCAAAAGAGGACGACAGGCTTCGTTACATCCTGGTCGGTTTACAAACCGACGAGAAGTGTCAACCAATTTGTCAACCAAATCACGTTAGACGTGACTGTGCAGCATAGCGCCGGTGTGATGACAAAAGGCACACAGCGCGCTAGACTGCCGGAGTGAAGCCGTTTCGGTGGGATCCGGAAAAGAACGAGCGCCTGAAGGTTGCGCGTGGCATCGCTTTCGAGGAGATCGTTCTGGCGGTGGAGGAAGGCGGACTCAGGGACGTTCTAGTCCACCCGAATCAACGGCAGTATCCGGGGCAAGTGGTGCTGGTGGTGAGCTATCGGGAGTACGTCTATCTCGTCCCGTCTGTCGAGGAGGACGCGTACTACTTCTTGAAGACCATCATCCCGAGCCGGAAGGCAACGCGCGACTACTTGGACATGGATTAGCCCGATGAAAAGACTTGATCGTTACGAACGCGACATCCTGAATGCCTACGAAAAGGGCGCACTGGTTTCTGCACGCCCGACGAAGGCACAACTCGGCGCATTTCGCGAAGCTGCACGCGCGACCTTCATAAAGAACCGCCGCGTGAACATCCGCCTCTCCGCCGTGGACCTTATGGACATTCAGGCCAGAGCATATGCGGAGGGTATTCCCTATCAAACACTCATTGCGAGCGTTCTGCATAAGTACGTGTCCGGCCGGCTGCAGGAGAAGAGGTCACGTCTAACCACCAGCTCAACGGCGACCGCCCGCAAGCGGGCGGCGCGTTAGCCGGGACGTTAGGGAGCTTCAATGTTGCGCGGTAGCTGCCTATGCGGTGGTGTGCGGTACGAGATCAACGGCCCCCTATCCGGTGTACTGAACTGCCACTGCTCGATGTGCCGAAAGGCGCACGGCGCCGCCTTTCGGACCCGCGCGAGCGCAAAGGCAGTAGATTTTCGATGGGTACAAGGCGAAGATCTGGTTACATACTACGAATCCTCACCAGGCAATCACCGAGGCTTCTGTCGCGTGTGCGGATCGCCCCTTCTCAGCTGCTTTGATTTCGATCCGACCGTCTACGGTCTACCCCTTGGAGCACTGGACGACGGCCCGGGCAAGAAGCCAAGGCTGCACGTGTTCGTGGCGTACAAGGCGCCGTGGTACGACATCACCGATGAACTACCTCAATTCGCCGACCTCCCGACAAAAGCCCCCTAACAGCACGCCGCAGGGCGACGCGCGAGGATGCGCAGTGCTTGGCAAGAGAGGCCAACGGGCGCGCGGCTGGGCGTGAACGTTAAGCATCGCAAAATTCGGGGCCGCCAGTGTTTGAGCTAAAAACCACCGTCCTGTTCATCGCCACCGCCGTCGCCGAAATCGTCGGTTGCTACCTACCGTACCTCTGGCTCAAGAGAGACGGGCCGATCTGGTTGCTCGTGCCGGCCGCGGCAAGTCTCGCGCTCTTCGTCTGGTTGCTGACCCTGCACCCAACCGCCGCCGGGCGGGTCTATGCCGCATACGGCGGTGTGTACGTCTCGGTTGCCATTGTCTGGCTCTGGGTGATCGACGCGGTCCGCCCGACCGCCTGGGATTGGTTAGGCGTCGCCTTCGCACTCGTGGGCATGGCCATCATCATGTTCGCGCCGCGTCACGCTTAATCCCGGGCCTCGCGGGCGCGCGGCGCCTCGGTCCCGCGACGAGATCGGCTGGGGCGACGGCCGATCGACCGTTTAGATCAGGCACTCGATGAGTTCACGCACATCGCCGATGCGCTCGAGGTCGTCGACGAGCGCGGTCAAGCGTTCGGCCTTGGCGCGCGGCATCGGCCGCGCGGCCGACGCGAAATTGCGCTGCAGCTTTTCGAGCTCGGCTTCGCGGCTCAGCGGGCGGCGCGGATTGCCTACCACCACGTCGAGCCGCGTCTCGACGCGCCGGCCGTCCTTCAGCGCGATCTCGACCACTACCGGGGTGAGCGCATTCGGATCGGGATTCGCATCGGCCTCGATCGCGATGCGCCGCGCAAGCGCGAGCGTGTCGGCCTGCGCCAGCGCGGGCGTGCGAAAGTCCTCGAGCGTCACGTCGCCGCGCAGCAACGCACAGGCCGCGACATAGGACGCACATAGCCGCGCGGTGTTCGGATTCATCGCCGCCGTCACCGGCCGTCCGACGAGACGATGTACCAGCGGCGGCACGCGCGCACGTACGCGCTCGATGTCCTGCGCGACGAAGCCCTGCGCCCGCATGAGCGTAAGGCAGCCGTCGACCACGCCGTGCGTCGCGCGACCCGACGGAAAAGGCTTGTGCGCGATTTCGGTGACGCGCCAGACCTTGCCCAGCTGCGAGAGCACCGCGGGAAGATCGTGCGCGCCCTCGAACAGCGCGTAGTAGCCGAACGGCCCTTCGAGCACCGCGTGCGGCGCGACGAGCCCGCGCGCCGCCATGTCGCAAGCGATGACGGCGTTTCTCGCGTTGAAGCCGATCTGCATGCCCAGTACGGGCGAGCCCTCGGTGTGCGCCTGCATGGTGCCGCTCAACTGGGCGTGCACGGTACCGAATGCGTTCAGCAGAGTGTCTGCATCGAATCCCGCGATCCGCCCGATCGCCGCGACGCCACCGAGCGCGCCAGCCGTCGCGGGACGAAAGAAGCGCAGACCCTCGCGGCAGGCAACGCCGAGGTGGCAGGCGACATCAACGCCAAGCGTAAGCGCATCGACGAGTGTCGCGCCACTCACCTCGCCCTCGCGCTCGGCCCAGGCGAGCGCGACCGCCGTGGGCAGCGTCATCGCATGCACCACCGCCTGCTCATGCACACAGTCGAACTCCGAGTTGTGGATCAGGGTGCCGTTCACCATCGCGGCCCCCGCGGCCGAGAGCCGATCGCCGTGAACCCAGACGTGTGCCTGATCCCCTGCCAGCGAAAGGGCCTGCGACTCGATCAACTCGCGCACCCAGGGCCCGGCACTGCCGGCGACCCCGACGCCGAGCGTATCGAGAAGAAGGCGGCGCGTGGCCGCGCGCGCCGGCGGCGGAATCGCCTCGTGCCGCGTATCGACCACATGCCGCACGAATCGGTCGATGGCGTCCACGCGCGCAGCGTAGCAGCCCCGGTCGAGGTCGCCGGGCACCCCGCGTTACAGCCGGGAACGCAGCAACCGGCGCGAACGCCCTTTGCGCCGCCGCCCCGAAACGGCGAAAATCCTTCCCAATCACGTACTTCGGCAAAGGCGAGAATCGTATGGCGAGCGTGCTGCAGCCAACCACCCAGGGCCGTGCCGAGTTCTACCAGCGCATGGACAAGGACCATCTCACGCCGCTGTGGGAGGTGCTGCACAACCTCGTGCCGCCCGTACCGAGCTCGCCCGCGGTACCAGCGTATTGGAACTACAACGCGATCCGCCCCTACATCGAAGAGTCCGGACGGATCATCAGCGCAAAAGAAGCGATCCGCCGCGTGTTGATTCTCGAGAACCCGGGCATGCGCGGCGCATCGTCGATCACGCGCAGCCTCTACTGCGGACTGCAGTTGATCCTGCCGGGCGAGGTCGCGCCGAGCCATCGCCATACCCAGTCTGCGCTGCGCTTCATCGTCGAGGGCTCGGGCGCCTACACCGCGGTGGACGGCGAGCGCGTCACGATGCGTCCAGGCGATTTCATCATCACTCCGCCTTGGACCTGGCACGACCATGGCAATCCGGGCAACGAACCCGTGGTGTGGATGGACGGACTCGATGTCCCGATGGTGTCGTTTTTCACCGCGCAGTTCGCCGAGAACTATCCTGAAGACGTGCAGCCGGTACTGCGCAGCGAAGGCGACGCGCAGGCGCGCTACGGCGCGAACATGGTGCCGCTCGGCCCGCTGCCGAGCGCGAAGACCTCGCCCGTGTTCAGCTATCCCTACGCGCGCAGCCGCGAGGTACTCGAGACCCTCGCGCGCAGCGGCGATCCCGATCCCTGCGACGGCTGGAAGATGCAGTTCATCAATCCGCTCTCCGGCGGTTTCGCGATGCCGACCATCGGCAGCTTCATCCAGCTCGTGCCGAAGGGGTTGCGTACCCGCCCCACCCGCTCGACCGACGGCACCGTGTACTCGGTCGTCGAGGGCAGCGGCAGCGCGATCATTGGCGAGTCGACCTTCGCCTTCGAGCCGCGCGACACCTTCGTCGTGCCGTCCTGGTTCCCGCTCGAGATCGAGGCGCAAGACGCCTGCGTGCTGTTTTCCTATTCCGACCGGCCGGCGCAGGTCGCACTCGGCCTGTGGCGCGAACAACGTAATTAGAAGAAGACCACGATGAGCGACGCCGCCTTCTATTCCCGCGAATACAACAACCGCGAGCTTGTTCCCGATCATGCGCAGCATTTCGCGCGCTGGGACGAGCGCTCCGCGCGCGCGCGGAATACCATGATTTGCTACCTCGATCGGCGCTATGGCGACGCAGCGGGCGAGACGGTCGACATCTTTCCGGCGCGCAAGGGTGACGGCAGCTGCATGATGTTCATTCATGGCGGCTACTGGCGATCGCTCGACAAGCGCGATTTCTCCTTCCTCGCGCCCGCCTGGGTCGATAGCGGCGTATCGCTTGCGATCGTCAACTACGATCTCTGCCCGCATGTCACGATTGAGGAAATCGTGCGCCAGATGCTGCGCGCGAGCCGCTGGCTCTGGCTGCACTGCGAGGACTACGGCATGGACCAGGACCGCCTCTACGTCTCGGGGCACTCGGCGGGCGGACACCTGACGGCGATGCTGATGACTGCGTTGTGGCCGGTGTTCGACGCGCGCCTGCCGAAGGACCTGTTCAAGGGCGGCCTGCCGATCAGCGGCGTGTACGACCTGCGCCCGCTGGAATACTGCGACTTCCTGCAGCCGGTTCTGCGCCTGGATGAGGAACGCGCGCTCGGGCTGTCGCCGGCCTACCTGCCGCCTGCGACGCGCGCGCCGGTGGCGACCTGCGTCGGCGGGCGCGAGAGCTCCGAGTTCAAGCGCCAGAACGCGCTTCTCGCCAAGCGCTGGCGCAGCGTCGTCAACTTCGACATTCCGATGCCGCAGGCGAACCACTTCTCGATCATGGACGCGCTCGCCGAGCCGTCGAGCCCGCTATTCGCAGGCGCGCTGCGCCTGATGAAGCTTGACCGCTGAGGCCGCGATGGACGCGTTCCTCAGGCCGGGGCGCTTCGTCGACAGCGACCATCCCGCGGTGATCGCCTACGCAGCAGAACACGCGCGCGGCGCGAGCCCGCTCCAACGCGCGGTCGCGCTGTACTACGCGGTACGCGATGGCGTGCGCTACAACCCGTTCCAGAACTTCCTGCGCGACGAGGCCTACCGGGGTTCGGCCTGCCTCGAGCAGGGCGAAGGCTGGTGCGTACCAAAGGCGGCGCTGCTCGCCGCCTGCGCGCGCGCCGTCGACATCCCAGCGCGTGTCGGTTATGCCGACGTCAAGAACCACCTCACCTCCCCCGCGCTGACCAAGCGCATGGGCACGGACCTTTTCATCTTTCACGGCTACGCCGACCTCTGGCTCGACGAAAAGTGGGTCAAGGCGACCCCGGCATTCAACCTCAGCCTGTGCACCAAATTCCGCGTCAAGCCGCTCGAATTCGACGGCCGCGAAGACTCGATCTTCCATCCGTTCGACGCCGACGAGCGCCGGCACATGGAATACGTGCAGATGCGCGGCACCTATGCGGATGTGCCTGCGGACGAAATCCGTCAGGCCTTCGCCGCGCTTTACCCGCAGTTCTACAACCTCGGCCCGGACGCGGCGAAGGAAACATTCGGCTGAGCGCGGGGCGACCGATGCAGGCGCTGCTCGAAGCGAGCTTCCGCGCCGCGGTGGCGGCGGCCGATCCGGCGCGCATCCTCGCGCCCGCGCTGCCCGCGCCGCCAACGGGCAGTACCTTCGTTGTGGCGGTCGGCAAGGCGGCGGCATCGATGGCAGCCGCGCTTGAGGCCGCGTGGCCGACGGGCGCCGCGCTAGACGGCATCGCGCTCACGCGTTACCGGCACGCCGTGCCGACGCGGCGCATCCGCGTGATCGAGGCCGGGCACCCCGTCCCGGACGCGGCCGGCGAGGCCGGCGCGCGCGCGATCCTCGAGCGCGTGGCCACACTCGATGCGAACGATCTGTTGATCGTCCTCATTTCCGGCGGCGGCTCGAGTCTACTGTCGCTGCCCGCCAAAGACGTATCGATGACCGATCTGAAGGCGGTTACGGCGCAGCTCTTGCGCTGCGGGGCGCCGATTCAGGACATCAACACCGTGCGCAAGCACCTGTCGGCGATCCAGGGCGGGCGGCTCGCCGCGGCCTGCCGCGCCCCGGTGCGCGCACTGATTATCTCTGACGTGACCGGCGACGCGCCCACGCACATCGCCTCGGGCCCCTGCGCGCCCGACCCGACGACCTTCGCCGACGCGCTCGCAGTGCTGGCGAAACACGGCGTCACGCCGCCGGTCGCAATTGCCGAGATCCTCGCGCGCGGGGCCGCGGGCGGCGTGCCCGAAACGCCCAAGCCGGGTGACCCCGCGCTTGCACACGCCGAGAACCGCGTCATCGCGACCGCGCACCGCTCGCTCGAGGCGGCCGCAGAAACCTTCCGCGCGGCCGGCGTCACGCCGGCGATCCTGGGCGATACCGTGACCGGCGAGGCGACCGAAGTGGCCAAGGTGATGGCGGCGCTGGTGCGCGAGATCCGGGCCACCCACGCGCCATTCGCACCGCCCGTCGCGCCATTCGCACCGCCCGTCGCGCTCTTGTCGGGTGGCGAATGCACGGTAACGATCGGCGCTGCGGGCGGCCGGGGCGGGCGTTGTGCCGAATTCCTGCTCGCGCTTGCGGTCGAACTCGACGCCACCGACAGCATGCGCGGCGTGCACGCACTCGCCGCGGACACTGACGGCATCGACGGCTCGGAGGACAACGCGGGTGCGGTCTTCGGTCCCGACAGCTTTGCGCGCGCCGCCGCGCTCGGCCTCGATGCCCGGCGGCAGCTCGCCGCACACGACAGCTACGGGTTTTTCTCCGCGCTCGGGGATCTTCTCGTCACGGGTCCCACCTACACCAACGTGAACGACTACCGCGCAATTCTTGTGCGCTAGAACAGTTCGCCCTGCGCCGAGCGATCGGCGTAGTGCAGCAGGTCACCCTCGAGACGCGCCGCGGGATGCATTGCATGCTCGCGCCTGCCCCCGTCATCGAGCAGGTGAACAACGCAATGGCCGTGCGCGAGCAGCCAATCGGCGATTAGCGAGCGGTGACAGTGCGCCGGATCGCGCTCGGCGCACATCATGCAGACCCGCTCGGCCTCCGCCGCCTGCGCCAGTGCCTCCGCCGCAGCGCGAAACGGCGCAGCTTCCATGTGCTCGGCATAGGCACGGAACGCCGGCTCGGTCAGCCCCGCATGCCGGTTCACGTCCCCCGCACGGCGGCGCCCCCCGAGTTCGCGACCCCGCCACTCGTAGCGCAGGCGCTCGGCTTCGAGCCGCGCGCCGAGGGGTCCGTAGCCGAAATGCGGATGACGCCGCGAGCGCGGAACCGCGCGCACGTCGACCAGACGCTCGATCTTGGCGCCCTTGAGCAACGCGAGGAAGCCGTCGAGATCACGCGTACCGTGCCCGATGCTGTAAATCGTCGCCACGTCAATCGATCCAGCCGACGCGCTGACCCACCCGCAGCCCGAGCCGCCGCGCCGCGCTCGCCTGGTTGGCCGCGATTTCGACCAAGCCGAGGCTGTTGACACTCCAGAAAACGCCGCCGCGGGGCGCCGCTTCGAACACGCGGGCGAAGCGCAGAACGCGCCGGCCGATGCGCAGCCGTGCAGTGCGCGCACGCCGCGCACCCCGCAACCCGGTCATCGCATTGCCGTAATGATCGACATGGATGACGGCAGCACGATCGCTCGCGTCGAGGACGACCCGGGGCGCCCGACTGCGCACCACCCAGCCGCGCGGCAGACGCCGCGCCGCGAGCAACGCGGCAACGGGTGCGAACAGATCGCGACCATGAAACGAGGCGGACAGCGGCTTGGGTCGCCAGACGATTCGCCGGCAGCTGCGCCGGCGAGCCCGCGCCCATAACACCGACAGCAGGCCGTTGTCCGGCCCGACAAAGTTTCGGCCGTTGGCCTGAACGATGATCGCGTCACGCGCGCCGCCCACCCCCGGGTCGACCACCGCGAGAAACACGCTGCCCCGCGGATACTGGACCGCCAATGCCGTGAGCAAGTGTGCAGACGCCTCGATATCGAAGGCCGGCGCATCGTGCAGCGCGTCGATCACGCGCGCACGCGGCGCGCGCGCGGCGAGCACCGCCTTCACCTGCCCGACGTAGAGGTCCTGCGCCCCGAAGTCCGTGAATAGAACGATGGCCACGGGGCCATTCTATCGGCGCGGGGCAAACGAGAAAGGCCGGGCAAGCCCGGCCTTTTCGTTGCGCGTGGCGTATGGCGTATGGCGTATGCAGCCTACGCCACGTGAACTACGTCTTAACCTCGTCCTTCGTCGCCTTGGCCGCTCCCGCCTCCGCCTCGGCGAGCTCGGTCAGCATGATCAGCGCCATCGGGGCATTGTCGCCCTTGCGAAAACCACTCTTCAGGATCCGCAGGTAGCCGCCGTTGCGTTTCGAGAAACGCGGGCCGAGCTCATCGAAGAGCTTGGTCACCATCTCGCGATCGCGCAGGCGATCAAAGGCGAGGCGCCGATTGGCGAGCGAGGGCTTCTTGCCGAGCGTGATCATCGGTTCGAAGACGCGGCGCAGCGTCTTCGCTTTCGGCAGCGTGGTCGAGATGCGCTCATGGCGCAGCAGCGAGTTGGTCATGTTGCGCAGCATCGCAAGCCGGTGGCTCGAGGTGCGGTTGAGCTTGCGCAGTCCGTGGCCGTGACGCATGGCGATTCCCCAGAGTTAGGTGCGGTGGTGCTCGAGCCCCGCAGGAGGCCAGCTTTCGAGCTTCATGCCGAGCGTCAGACCGCGCGAGGCGAGCACTTCCTTGATCTCGTTTAGCGACTTGCGACCGAGATTCGGCGTCTTCAGGAGTTCCGTTTCGGTTCTCTGGATCAGATCGCCGATGTAATAGATGTTCTCGGCCTTCAGGCAATTCGCCGAGCGCACCGTCAGCTCCAGATCATCCACCGGTCGCAGCAGAATCGGGTCGATCTGGGGCGACTTTTGCGGCTCGGCCGGGACCGCCGTACCCTCGAGTTGCGCGAACACCGACAATTGGTCAACCAGGATGCGGGCGGCATAGCGAATCGCCTCTTCGGGCTCGATCGCACCATTGGTCTCGATGTCCACGACCAGTTTGTCGAGGTCAGTACGCTGTTCGACGCGCGCCGACTCGACCGCGTACGACACGCGGCTCACCGGGCTGAACGACGCATCGAGAATAACGCGGCCGATGCCCTTCGTTTCTTCGAGCAGGTAGCGCATGTTGCCGGGCACGTAGCCGCGGCCGGCCTCGACCTTGATCTGCAGCTCGAGCTTGCCGCCGGATGCCAGATTGGCGACGATGTGGTCTGGGTTGACCACTTCCACGTCGTGTGCGACCTCGATGTCGCTCGCAGTCACCGGACCCTCACCTTCCTTCTTCAGGGTCAGGATCGCCTCCTCCCGATTGTGCAGGCGAAAGACGACGCCCTTCAGGTTAAGCAGGATGTCGACGACGTCCTCGCGCACGCCATCGAGCGTCGAATATTCGTGCACCACGCCGGCGATCTGCACTTCGGTGGGCGCGTAGCCCGGCATCGAGGACAGCAGCACGCGACGCAGCGCATTGCCGAGCGTATGGCCATAGCCGCGCTCGAAGGGCTCCATCGTCACCTTCGCGTGGTACGGGGAGAGGTTCTGCACATCGACGATGCGCGGCTTGAGAAATCCGGTCTGCAGCATAGTTAGTGTCCTGGGTCCTGGTGGGGGGCGGCGCCCGGGTTACTTGGAGAAAAGCTCGACGACGAGACTTTCGTTGATCGTCGGGGACAGATCGCTACGCGCGGGCAATGCCTTAAAAGTGCCCTTCAGCGCCTTGACGTCAAGCTCGAGCCATTCGGGCACGCCACGCGACTCGACGGCCTCGACGGCTGCCTTGATCCGCAGCTGCGCCTTGGCGCGTTCGGCGACCTCGATGACGTCTCCCGGTCGAACCTGATACGAGGGAATGTTCACGCGCCGGCTGTTGACCAGGATGGCGTTATGGCGCACGACCTGGCGGGCCTCGGTACGCGAGGCGCCGAATCCCATGCGGTAGACGACGTTGTCGAGGCGTGATTCGAGCAGTTGCAGCAGCCGCTCGCCGGTCACGCCCTTGGTGCGCGAGGCGTTCGCGTACGTCTTGCGAAACTGGCGCTCGAGCACGCCGTAGGTGCGGCGCATCTTCTGCTTCTCGCGCAGCTGCTTACCGTAATCAGACAGACGCATGCCGCTGCGCTGCCCGTGCTGGCCGGGCGCGTAGCTACGGCGCTCGATTGCGCATTTGTCAGTGAAGCACTTCTCGCCCTTAAGAAAGAGCTTCTCGCCTTCACGCCGACATTGCCGGCACTTGGGGTCAAGGTTCCTCGCCATGGATTCTCCTTAGCCGTTAGACGCGGCGCCGCTTCGGCGGGCGGCATCCGTTGTGCGGAATCGGCGTCACGTCCGAAATGCTCGAAATCTTGAGGCCGACCGCGTTCAGCGCGCGTACCGCAGAATCGCGCCCGGGGCCCGGGCCTTTAACGCGCACTTCAATGTTTTTCACGCCGTACTCCTGCGCCACGCGGCCCGCACGCTCCGCCGCAACCTGCGCGGCAAACGGGGTCGACTTGCGCGAACCCTTGAAGCCCGCGTTGCCCGAGGTGGCCCATGCCAGCGTATTGCCCTGCCGGTCGGTGATCGTCACGATGGTGTTGTTGAACGACGCCCGCACATGCGCAATGCCATCGGAGACGTTCTTCTTCACCTTCTTGCGCATGCGTGCCGCGGATTGCTGCGCTTTTGCCTGCTGAGACGGATTCCTCGTCGCCATGCGGTTCCTTCGTTACGTTCCTTGGTTCCTTGGTTCCTGCGTTACTGCGTCTTCGGGTCGCGCGCGAAGCGCGCCCAGCCGGGTCTGTCTAACCCCTTAGCCCTTCGACGGTGTCGCCTTGTTGGCAATCGCCGCTTTGCGTGGCCCCTTGCGCGTACGTGCGTTCGTGCGGGTACGTTGGCCGCGTGCGGGAAGCCCCTTGCGGTGGCGTGAGCCGCGGTAGCAGCCCAGGTCCATGAGCCGCTTGATCGACATCGACACCTCGCGGCGCAGGTCGCCCTCGACCGATACCCGCCCGACGGATTCGCGCAGCCGGTCCAGCTCGGCGTCCGTGAGGTCCTTGATCTTGCGCGTGACGTCGAGGCCGGCCGAGGCGCAGATCACCTGCGCGCGGGTACGGCCGATGCCATAGATCGACGTCAACGCGATGCTCGCCTGCTGGTGGTTCGGGATGTTGATGCCTGCAATCCGTGCCATGTGCCTAACCTCTTCCGCGCAAACGCGGAAAACCTGAGAGTTTAACTGGAAAACACTTTACGATCAATGTCTTAAAACGAGACGGCGCGCCTACCTAGCCCTGGCGCTGCTTGTGCCGCGGATTGCTGCAGAGCACACGCACGACCCGCTTGCGGCGCACGATTTTGCACTTGCGACACAACTTCTTCACCGATGCCATCACTTTCATGGTTCTTGCCCTTTCCTCGTTGCGCCCGCAACAACACGCTGCCTACGTGCGCCCGCTGTCACTCTATCGCGCCGGCAGACCGCCGCCGCGGAAATTCGACTTTTTCAACAGACTCTCGTATTGATGCGACATGACATAGGCCTGCACCTGCGCCATGAAATCCATGGTCACGACGACGATGATCAGCAGCGAAGTGCCGCCGAAATAGAACGGTACGTTCCAGCGCAGGATGAGGAATTCCGGCATCAGGCACACCAGCGCCACGTAAATTGCACCACCGAAGGTCAGGCGGGTGAGAATCCGTTCCAGGTACTTCGCGGTCTGATCGCCCGGACGGATTCCCGGGACGAAGGCGCCTGATTTTTTCAGGTTGTCCGCCGTCTCTTTCGGGTTGTACTGCAGCGCGGTGTAGAAAAAGCAAAAGAAGATGATCAGCCCCGCGTACATCAGTACGTAGATCGGCTGTCCCGGCGTAAGTGTCGCGGAAATGTCGCGCAGCCAGAGCATGCCTTCGGCCGAGCTGAACCAACCGAGCAGCGTGGCCGGGAACAGGATCAGCGAGCTCGCGAAGATCGGCGGGATCACGCCCGCCATGTTGAGCTTGAAGGGCAGGTGCGAGCTCTGCCCGCCATAGACCTTGTTGCCGACCTGGCGCTTGGCGTAGTTGACGAGAATTTTGCGCTGGCCGCGCTCGACGAAGCAGACGAACGCCGTCACCAGCAAGACCGCGACGCCAATGAACAGTGCCGTCAGCGGGTGCATCGCGCCCGTGCGAACCAGTTCGAGCGTGCCGGCGATCGCGCTAGGAAGGCCCGCCGCGATGCCCGCAAAAATGATGATTGAAATGCCGTTGCCGAGTCCGCGCTCGGTGATCTGCTCGCCGAGCCACATGATGAACATGGTCCCCGTCACGAGCGTCGTCACCGTCGCGATGCGGAACATTAGGCCGGGTTCCAGCACCAAGCCGGGCTGCGACTCAAGCGCGATCGAGATGCCGGTCGCCTGGAACAGCGAAAGGAACACGGTTCCGTAGCGCGTGTACTGGGTGATCTTGCGTCGCCCCGACTCGCCCTCTTTCTTCAGCGCCTCGAGCTTGGGCGAGACGGCAGACATCAACTGCATGATGATCGAGGCCGAGATGTACGGCATGATCCCCAGCGCAAGAATCGAGAAGCGCCGCAGCGCCCCGCCCGAGAACATGTTGAACATGCCCAGCAATCCACCCTGCTGATCCTTGAACAGATCGGCGAGCACGACGGGGTCGATGCCGGGCACGGGGATGTGCGCCCCGATGCGGTAGACCACCAGCGCGCCGAGCAGGAAGAGCAGCCGGCGCTTGAGGTCGCCGTACCGGGCGCTGCCGCCTGCGTTAGGAAGTTTAGTAGCCAACGATCATCCTTCGCGCGACCCTAGTCGGCCGCCGGTGCCGGTGCCGGTGTCTCGATGTGCCCACCCGCGGCTTCGATCGCCGCGCGCGCACCTTTCGACGCCTGCACGCCCTTGAGCGTCACTTTGCGCGTGAGCTTGCCCGAGAGAATCACTTTCGCGCTCAGGAACCGGCGCGCGATCACGCGCTCCGATTTCAGCGTCGCCAGATCAATGTCACTCGATTTCATGCGCTCGAGTTCGCTGGTGCGCACTTCAGCCGCCAGACCGCGCGTGAGTGAGGTGAAGCCGCGCTTCGGCAGGCGCCGCTGCAGCGGCATCTGACCGCCCTCGAAGCCGACCTTGTGATAGCCGCCCGAACGGGCACGCTGCCCCTTGTGTCCGCGGCCCGCGGTCTTGCCCAACCCGGAACCGATTCCGCGCCCGACGCGACGGCGCGCGGTGCGCGAACCGCGCCCTGGCTTGATGGTGTTGAGGCGCATCGTGGCCATGCTCTTCCTCTGGTTCAGCCTTCCACTCTGAGAAGGTAGTTCACTTTATTGATCATTCCCCGCACCGCCGGCGTGTCGACGAGTTCTACCGTATGGTTCAGCCGGCGCAGGCCCAGACCGCGCACCGTGGCGCGGTGCGTCCCCCGGGTTCCCGCGAGACCCTTGACCAGGGTTACGCGCAGCGTGTCGCTCGTGTTCGTCTCAGCCATGGCGCGTCTCAAGCAAGGATGTCTTCGATTTTCTTGCCGCGCTTGGCGGCGATTTCGGCGGGCGTGTTCATTGACTGCAGACCGTTCAAAGTTGCACGTACGACGTTGTACGGGTTGGTCGAGCCAAAGCACTTGGCGAGGATGTTCGTGACCCCCATCACCTCGAACACCGCGCGCATCGGCCCGCCCGCAATAATGCCGGTGCCTTCCGAGGCCGGCTGCATCAGCACATGCGCAGCACCATGACGACCGACCACTGCGTGCTGCAGCGAGCCATTTTTCAGGCTCACCTTGAACAGCTTGCGCCGCGCCTCCTCCATGGCTTTCTGCACGGCGACCGGCACTTCGCGCGCCTTGCCCTTGCCCATGCCAACGCGTCCGTCGCCGTCGCCCACCACGGTCAGTGCGGCAAAGCCAAGCACACGGCCGCCCTTCACCACCTTGGTCACGCGGTTGATCGCAATCATCTTTTCGCGCAAACCGTCGCCGCGGTCGTCGCTCGTCTGCATCCTCGGTTTAATCTTCGCCATCGTCCGTTCCTCTGGCCTAGAACTTGAGTCCGCCGGCCCGCGCGGCCTCGGCAAGCGCCTTCACACGACCGTGATAGCGGTAGCCAGAGCGGTCGAAGGCGACCGACTCGAGGCCCGCACGCTTGGCCTTCTCCGCAATGCGCTGCCCCACCACCGCAGCCGCCTTCACGTTGCCGCCATTCGGCACCTGCCCGCGCACTTCCTTTTCCAGCGTCGACGCGCTCGCGAGGACCTGATTGCCGTCGGGCGCGATGATTTGCGCGTAGATATGGCTGTTGGTGCGATACACGGTCAGACGAACGGCCTCGATTTCTCGCATCTTGAGCCGGGTCTTGCGCGCGCGGCGCAGCCGCGCCTGTCCTTTTTCCACCATAGCGTTGGCTCCGTTACTTCTTCTTGGTCTCTTTCAGCGCCACGACTTCGTCGGTGTAGCGCACACCCTTACCCTTGTAGGGTTCGGGAGACCGGTAAGCACGCACCTCGGCAGCAACCTGGCCGACCTGCTGCCGGTCGATTCCACGAATCACAATCTCGGTCTGCGTCGGCGTCGTCACCTTGACGCCCTTGGGCATCGTATGCACGACCGGGTGTGAAAAGCCGAGCGTCAAGTTCAGCTTATCGCCCTGTGCCTGCGCGCGGTAGCCAACGCCCACCAACGCGAGCTTTTTCTCAAAACCCGCGCTCACGCCTTGAACCATGTTGAACACCAGCGCACGCATGGTTCCCGACATCGAGGTGGCATGGCGCGAATTGCCGACCGCTTTGCACAGCAACTGCTCGCCGGCTTGTTCGATCGCGACGTTCGCGTCCATCGGTCGCGCGATCGTGCCGAGCGGGCCCTTGACCGAGATCGCCGCGCCACTCAACGTCACCTCGACGCCCTTGGGAACGGGAATGGGATTTTTCGCAACGCGGGACATCGGTCGCTTCCTACGCCACGATGAAAAGCAATTCGCCGCCGACGCCGGTCGCACGCGCGCGGCGGTCGGTCATGACACCGTGCGAGGTCGACAGTATCGCCACCCCGAGGCCGTTCATCACCCGCGGGATATCGTTGCGGCCCTTGTAGACGCGAAGACCCGGCTTCGAAACCCGCTCGATCCGCTCGATGACCGGTTTGCCGGCATAGTATTTGAGGCCGATCGAGAGCTCCGACTTCCCCTCGCGCTGTTGCACCGCATAGTCCTCGATATAGCCCTCGTCCTTCAGGACCTGCGCGATCGACGCCTTGAGATGGGAGCCGGGCATCACGACTTCCGTATGTCCGATCATCTGCCCATTGCGAATGCGGGTCAGCATGTCGGCGACAGGATCGCTCATGCTCATGCCTGCCCCCTCACCAGCTCGCCTTGACGATGCCCGGCACTTCGCCGCGCATCGCGAGCTCGCGCAACTTGTTGCGCCCGAGCCTAAATTTTCGATAGACGCCGCGCGGTCGCCCGGTCAGCGCGCAGCGGTTGCGCAGGCGCGACGGTGACGCATCACGCGGGAGCTTCTGCAGCTTCTCGCGCACCGCGTCCTTCTCCTCGTCACTGCGGTTCGCGTCATGCAAAACCGCAAAAAACTCGGCCCGTTTCGCCTTGAACTTTGCGACGGTCTTGCGGCGTTTCTTTTCGCGGTTCGTAACTGAGAGTCTCGCCATATGGTCCTCAGGGTCTGAACGGGAAGCGGAACGCGGCGAGCAGCGCGCGCGCCTCATCGTCCGTCTTCGCCGTGGTGGTGATACTGATATTGAGACCCCGAATCGTGTCGACCTTGTCGTAGTCGATCTCGGGAAAGATGATCTGCTCCTTCACGCCCAGGCTGTAGTTCCCGCGCCCGTCGAAGGCCCGGCTCGACACGCCCCGGAAGTCGCGGATCCGCGGGATCGATATGTTGACCAGGCGGTCGAGAAATTCGTACATCCGTGACCCGCGCAGGGTCACCATGCAGCCGACTGGAAAGCCGGCGCGCACCTTGAACGCGGCGATCGATTTACGCGCCATCGTGGCAACCGGTTTCTGACCCGCAATCCGCGTCATGTCACCCAGCGCGTTGTCCAGAACCTTCTTGTCGGCGGTTGCCTCACCAACGCCCATGTTGAGCGTGATCTTGCGCAGCCGCGGCACCTGCATGACCGACGCGTAGCCGAACTTCTGCATCAGATCCGGAACAACCTTCTCGCGATAGAACTGCTGCAGGCGCGCCGGGGGCAGCGGTCCCACAGCCTCGGTGGCAACCGGTGGCTGCGTCGGCTTCGCCGGCCGTTGCGGCTTCGCCGCCTTCGCGGGCTTGCCGGACTCCGCCTTCGGGGATGGGGTCTGTTTCGCCATCGTCAATCCCTCACGCGTCTACCTGTTCGCCGTTCGACTTGAACATCCTGACCTTGCGTCCATCGGGGAGCGCCTTGAAGCCGATCCGATCGCCTTTCTGCGTCCCGGGGTTGAATAGTGCAATGTTGGATACGTGGATCGGCATGTCCTTGTCGACGATGCCGCCCGTAACGCCCTTCATCGGATTCGGGCGCGTATGACGCTTCACGCGGTTGACGCCTTCGACGACCAGATGCTGCGCGTCGACCCGGCGCAGCACCGTGCCGCGCTTGCCCTTGTCGCGCCCTGCGATCACGATCACGTCGTCGCCCTTGCGGATACGCTGCATGACGGTTGTCCTCGAGTCCTCGGACCCTAAAGCACTTCAGGGGCGAGCGAGACGATCTTCATGAAACGCTCGGTGCGCAGCTCGCGCGTCACCGGGCCGAAGATCCGGGTCCCGATCGGCTCGAATTTGGCCGTCAGCAGCACTGCCGCATTGGAATCGAAGCGCACCAGGGAACCGTCGCCGCGCCGCACGCCCTTGGCCGTGCGAACCACGACGGCGTGGTAGATCTCACCCTTCTTGACACGTCCGCGCGGCACCGCTTCCTTGACGCTCACCTTGATGACGTCGCCAATCCCCGCGTAGCGGCGCTTCGAGCCGCCCAGCACCTTGATGCACATCACGGCGCGCGCACCGGAATTGTCTGCAACGTCCAAAATGGACTGCATCTGAATCATGATTCATTCTCCATCCAACTTCGTCCGCGTCCCGGTCCGGCCCAGCGTGCAGCGTGTACTGGTTCGAACCGTCCCGACGCGGCCAGTATTGGATCCCGTCCGGGAAAGGCGCGCGGTGAAATCGCACCACGCGCGAAAAGCCTTGAATTTTAACTGCCTATCGTGTCATCGGGCAAGACACTTTCGCCCGACCTACCCTCAAACGCTCTTTGCCTTGGACACCAGGCGTGTCACCCGCCAGGCCTTGGTCTTGGACAGCGGCCGGGTCTCCACGATCTCGACCATGTCCCCTGCCGCGACCTCCGGCGATTCACTGTGCGCGTGGTACTTTTTCGAGCGCACCATGAACTTGCCGAACATCGCGTGCTTGACACGGCGCTCGACCAGCACGGTGACCGTCTTCTGCATCTTGTCACTCACGACCCGGCCGACGAGTGTGCGCTTCTTGCTCTCCGGGGCCGTGGCCTGTTCCGCGGTGCTCATTTGGGCGACTTCTCCTTCATCACGGTGCGCACGCGGGCGATGTCGCGGCGCACCTTCTTGATCTGGCTCGTGTTGGTCAATTGCTGCGTCGCAGCCTGCATCCGTAGGCCGAACTGCGCCTTGAGCAAGTCCATCAGCTCCTTGCGCAATTCGTCGTCGTTCTTGGCGTGAAGCTCACTGGTTTTCATTGATCACCCCAGCATCCGCTGCACGAATGCGGTACGGAACGGAAGCTTCGCCGAGGCAAGCGCGAACGCTTCGCGCGCGAGCGCCTCGGTGACACCGTCCATCTCGTAGAGAACCTTGCCGGGCTGAATCTCGGAGACAAAATATTCCACCGTGCCCTTGCCTTTGCCCATGCGTACCTCGGCGGGTTTCTGCGTGATCGGCTTGTCTGGAAAGATGCGAATCCAGATTCGGCCGCCGCGCTTGATGTGGCGCGTCATGGCGCGCCGCGCAGCCTCGATTTGGCGTGCGGTGATCCGCCCGCGCGTGAGCGCCTTGAGGCCATATTCGCCGAATGACACCTTGTTGCCGCGCGTCGCGACGCCGGTATTGCGTCCCTTCTGCTGCTTGCGGTACTTGGTGCGTGCAGGTTGCAGCATCGCTTACTCCTTCTTTCCGCCACCCTCGGCACCGCCCTCGTCCTTGACGACTTTGCGGGTGCGCTTGACCGTGGTCTTCACCGCGGTCTTCGGCTTGGCGGCCGTCCTCGGCTTGGCGGCCGCCCGGGTCTCCCCGCTGGCGTCCTTGCGCGGCGTCCGGCGCGTCGCGGGCTTCGTCGCGCCTTCGCCGGCGGGCTGATCCTTGCTGCCGGTCTCGCGTTTCGCGCCGGGCCTCGGCGCCGGCTTCTTGGCGCGTTTGGCCGGTGCGGGTTCCTCCGGCCGCGGCATCGGCAGGTACGGCGCCGCCGCCCCCTGCACCAACTCGGCGCGCGGCGCGGTCTCGCCCTTGTAGACCCACACCTTGATGCCGATCACGCCGTACGTGGTCTTGGCTTCACTGAATCCGTAATCAATGTCGGCACGCAGGGTATGCAATGGCACGCGACCTTCGCGGTACCACTCCCGGCGCGCGATCTCATGGCCATTCAGGCGGCCGGAGCTCATGATCTTCACACCCTGCGCGCCGAGGCGCATGGCATTTTGCAGCGCACGCTTCATCGCGCGGCGGAACATGATCCGCTTTTCGAGCTGCTGGGCGATCGAGTCCGCGATGAGCTGGGCGTCGGTTTCCGGCTTGCGGACTTCCTCGATGTTGACGTGCACGTGGCTCACGCCCATGAGGCGGCGCAGCTGTGCCTTGAGCGATTCGATCTCCTCGCCTTTCTTGCCGATCACGACGCCGGGCCGGGCCGAGAAAATCGTGATGCGTGCGTCCTTTGCCGGCCGCTCGATGAGGATACGGCTGACCGAGGCGTGCGAGAGCTTTTTTTTCAGGAACGACCGGACCTTGATATCTTCAGCCAGCATTGGCCCAAAGTCGCGACTGTTCGCATACCAGCGCGACGTCCAGTTGCGATTGACCGCAAGGCGGAATCCGATCGGATTGATCTTTTGTCCCATAGCTGTCCCTTCAATCCCCCACGATGACGTAAATGTGGCAGGTGTGTTTTAGGATCCGGCTCCCACGTCCCTTCGCGCGCGCCTGAAAGCGCTTGAGGAACGCGCCGCGCTCGACGTGAATACGCTTCACGCTCAGCGTATCGATGTCGGCGCCATCGTTGTGCTCCGCGTTCGCAATCGCCGACTCGAGCACCTTCTTGATGAGCGTGGCGCCTTTTTTGGGCGAGAACGCGAGTATATTCAGTGCTTTGTCGACGGGCTTGCCACGAATCTGGTCGGCAACAAGCCGCCCTTTCTGTGCCGACAAATGTGCCCCGCGATGTACCGCTTGCGTCTCCATGTGCACTCCTTACTTCCGCGGCGGCCCGGCGACCGCCGCGGCGGCGGTCTTCTTGCCCGACGTGTGACCCTTGAATGCGCGCGTCAGCGCAAATTCGCCCAGTTTGTGGCCGACCATGTTCTCGGTCACATACACGGGGATGTGTTGCTTGCCGTTGTGAACCGCGAGCGTCAGTCCGACAAAATCCGGCACGATCGTCGAGCGGCGCGACCAGGTCTTGATCGGTCGCTTGTCGTTCTTGTCGCGCGCAGTGCTCACCTTCTTGAGCAGATGGTGGTCCACGAAGGGACCCTTCTTGATTGATCGAGCCATGGTTCCGCCCCGCGTGGTTACGATTTACGAGCCGCGCGGCCGCGACGACGTGCGCGCACGATCATGTTTTGTGTGCGCTTGTTGCGCCGCGTCTTGAACCCCTTGGTCTGCACACCCCATGGCGATACTGGGGGACCCCCGGACGCCGTGCGCCCTTCACCCCCGCCATGCGGGTGATCGATCGGATTCATCGCAACGCCGCGCACCGTCGGCCGCACGCCGCGCCAGCGCTTGCGCCCAGCCTTGCCGATCGACTCCAGATTGTGTTCTTCATTGCCGACCTCGCCGATCGTCGCCCGGCACTCGACGTGCACCTTGCGGATCTCCCCCCGAGCGTAGTCGCAGCTGCGCGTAGGAACCTTCGCGCGCGAGCAGCTGGGCGCTCGCGCCAGCCGAGCGCGCAATCTGCGCACCCTTGCCGGGCATCATCTCAAT